>JBBQEF010000048.1:0-23529 GCA_038320445.1 Mycobacteriales bacterium | reverse complement strand
TGACAAGCGTTCGACGACGGAGCGGTACTTGGCCACATCGTCGGGTCGGTCGAGGAACTGCGTGTGTCGGACCCGTTCGAGCGCTACCACGGGCGGGTCCCTGTCGTCGGCATAGAGGAAGACCGTCACCGTGCTGATCTCGATGGCCTCGTAGATTCCGGACGAGAACGGAATGATGCGAACGTCGATGGTGGGATTGTCGTAGGTGGAGGCGACCGCTTCGAGCTGGGCACGCATGATCGCGGGCGAACCGACCTGCCGACGAAGCACCGTCTCGGGGATGACGATCTGCATCGACGGAGGAGACCCCCGTGACCGCAGTGCGTGCTGGCGCTGCATACGGAGGTCGACCTGCTCGCGTACATCGCTGTCGGAGAGATAAGGAGCCAGCCGTCGAAGTGTCGCGTCCGCGTAGTCGGGTGTCTGGATGTACCCCGGCATGACGGCCGGCGTATAGGCCTCGATCCGTGATGCTGCGCTCTCGTACGAGATGAAGGTGTCCAGACGCGACGGCATGCTGTAGGGCGGCACCTGCCACCAGCCCGGAACGCGGCCCTCATCGGCGAGTGATTCGAGATCGCCCGCCTGAGCAGTCCCGTCCACCCCGAAGTGGGCGATCAGGTCGCGGACGTCGCGGGGGTGGGGTTCGCCCGCGAGGCCGTTCTCGATGCGTGAGAGCTTGCTCGGGCTGAACATCAGCGCCTTGGCGGCCTGCTGGAGGGTCTCGCCCTTCGCCTCGCGCAGCTCCCGGAACGCGGCGCCCAGGCGCCGGCGGGGGATGAGCGGACCTGTGCTGCTGGTCGTCACCTCGCCCCTCCCGGCGTCGGATCGCGCCGACAGTAGACCGGGATGATCACTTTGTCATCCCTTCACGGGAGTGTTGGGTAGAATTCTTCGACGAAATTGCATGGCGCTATGGCGTTCAGCACGCCCGTGCCGCACTCTACCTATGGGTCCTGGGTCGGTCCGCGGGGGGTCGGCCCAGGGCCCGGCCAGGAGGACGACCCATGAACGGCGCGCGTCTTGATCGTTGTCCACGACCGCCCGCTGCGTCCGTTCCGGACGGACGGGGGCCGTTCCCATGGCTGTGACGCGACGATTCTCGGCGCGACAGCGGCGGGCCGACAGGCTCGTGCGGCGGGCCGCGCTGGAGACCGGGGCCGCCACCGCCCTCGTCCATCGGGCCGAAGCCGCGCTGGCCGCGCGAGCGGCGGCCGGCTCGGATCGGGTCCGCTTCCGCGGCCGGGTTCGCACGGTCGACCAGGTGCGCGCGCTGTGCTCGGCGCTGGCCATCGCGGCCGGGCCCGGTCCGGGCCCGGCCGGGCGGCCGCTCCGCTTCGCTGGGCGAGGCCTCGCGGCGGTGAATGTGGTCACTCTCGCCGTCGTCCTCGGCGGGCTCGACGGCGGCCCCGACGGTCCGGGCAGGTGGGTGTCGGTGGTGCTGGCGGTCGTCGTCTCCGCGGTGCAGCTCGGGCTGGCGGCCGACCTGGGGCGTCGGCTGCGGCCTTTCGTCGGCGCGGAGGCGCCGGCATCGCCGCCGCTCGTGGTCGCGACGGGGCTGCTGGTGGCGCTGAGCGGGCTCGTCGGCGTCGCGTGTGATCGGTGGGCGCGGAGCGTCGACGGCGGCAACGTCGGCGTCGCCGCCGGGCTGCTCCTGGCCACGGCCGCTGTCGCCGCCCCCGTGATGATCCTGTCCGACGAGCTGTACGGGCCGGGAGCTCCCGTCCGCCGGTTGCGCCGCGCGGAGCGGGTGCTGACGCGCCTCGACCGTCACGACCGCGAGCTCGACCGTCGCGGACGGCGGCTGCTCGATGCCGCCCGCCGCAAGCTCTGGCAGGCCGAGCAGCTCCTCGACCTCGCCGCCGACATGACGGGCGAGGGCGAGCCGTCCGTGATCGCGCTCGGCGCGCAGCTCGACGAGCTGACCGCGACGATCCGTGCCGTGTGGCGGGCGTACACGATCGCCGTCCCACCGTTGGACCCCGACGACCTCGACCTCGCTGGTTGACGGCTCAGCGAGCGGTGGCCACCAGGTGCAGCCAGTGCTGGCGGGCCTGCTCCTCCCACCGCTCGTGCCGCGCGTCGAACAGCGTCGCCGCCCGCGTGCCGGCCCAGCGCTCGGGCAGCAGCTCCGCGGGCAGCCTGGGGTCGAGGAACGGGAAGCGGCGCCAGGCGTGCACGAGGTGGATCTGGTGGGCCAGCACCGCGGCCGGGGTGGCCGGCTCGACCCCCGTGAAGGCTTCCAGGAACTCCTCGTAGGCGGCCTCGACCCCGGCCAGGTCCCACGCCTGCTCCACCACAGCGGGCTCGCTGCCGATGGCGCCGAACGGGCCGACGAACGAGCTGGTGACCCCGGTGAGCCCCAGGTCGGCGACGACGCCCGCGGCCTCCTCCTGCTTGCCCGGATCAGGGGTGACCCACACCCCGGGGGCGGGGGAGCCGAGGCCGGCCCAGGCCAGCCGGGTGCGCAGGCGGTGGCGCAGCTGCCTGCGGGCCTCGGGCACGCTGACGAGCATCACCAGCCAGCGGCCGTCCCACGGCTTCGCGGCCGCACCGAACCCGTAGATGCGGGCGGCGCCGTCCGAGAGCAGGCGAGTGCCCTGGTCGGTGAGCGACCAGCGCACCCGCCGCCCGGACCGGTCGGACTCCAGCAGCCCCTCGGCGGCGGTGCGGGCGAGCGCCTGGCGCGCGGACTTGTGCTCGACGTCCAGCAGGCCGAGCACGTCGATCAGCACCTGCGTCCAGACCGGCTCGCCGCTGGGGAGGACGAACTCGCCCAGGACGGTGAGCAGCAGCGACCGGGCACTGGTGGCGCCGAGTTCCCGACGCCGCGACAGCGCCGGGTGGGGAGGCAGCGGCTCGGCGGACATGGCCACCCACCCTAGTGCCTAGGCTCCCTGGTCATGGCCGACCTCCGCACCTCGACGATCCGGGATGGCGACCGTGCCCACGTCTGGCACCCCTACGCCCCGATGCCCGCCTCGCTCACCCCGCTGGTGGTGGAGTCGGCGGCGGGCGTGCGGTTGCGGCTCGACGACGGCCGCGAGCTGGTCGACGGCATGTCGTCCTGGTGGGCGGCCATCCACGGCTACCGCCACCCCGTGCTCGACGCCGCCGTGCGCGACCAGCTCGCCACGATGAGCCACGTGATGTTCGGCGGGCTCACCCACGGGCCCGCCGTCGAGCTGGCCCGGACGCTGGTGGACCTCACACCGGCCGGGCTGGAACACGTGTTCCTCGCCGACTCCGGCTCGGTGTCGGTCGAGGTCGCCATCAAGATGTGCCTGCAGTACCAGCGCTCCCGCGGCCGCCCCGGGAAGCACCGCCTGATGACGTGGCGCGGCGGCTACCACGGCGACACGTTCGGCGCGATGAGCGTCTGCGACCCGGACGGCGGCATGCACGCGATGTGGCGCGACGTGCTGCCCCGACAGGTGTTCGCCGCACCGCCGCCGCGCGGATTCGAGACCGCGTACGTCGCCGAGCTCGCGGAGCTGGTGGAGACCCATGCCGACGAGCTGGCCGCGGTGGTCGTCGAGCCCGTCGTGCAGGGCGCGGGCGGCATGCGCTTCCACGACCCCCGCTACCTGCACGTGCTGCGCGAGCTGTGCCTGGCCCACGACGTGCTGCTGGTGTTCGACGAGATCGCCACCGGCTTCGGCCGGACCGGCGAGATGTTCGCCGCCGACCACGCCGGGATCGCGCCCGACGTGATGTGTGTCGGCAAGGCGCTGACCGGCGGGTACCTGACGCTGGCCGCCGCGCTGTGCACGTCGGAGGTGGCTCGGGGGATCAGCGAGGGGGAGGCGGGGGTGCTCATGCACGGACCCACCTTCATGGGCAACCCGCTGGCAGCCGCCGTGGCGTCCGCTTCGGTGGGGCTGCTGCGGGAGCGCGACTGGCGCGGTGAGGTGCGCGGGATCGAGGAGGCGCTGCGGGCCGGTCTCGCCCCGGCCCGGACGCTGCCCGGTGTCGTCGACGTGCGGGTGCTGGGCGCGATCGGCGTCGTGCAGCTCGATCACGCCGTCGACATGGCCGCCGCCACGGCGGCGGCCGTCGACGCGGGTGTCTGGCTGAGGCCGTTCCGGGACCTGATCTACACGATGCCGCCTTACGTCTGCACGAGCGACGACCTGGCGGCGATCGTCGGCGGCGTCCTGGCTGCGGCGGCGGTCTGAGCCGCTGCGCGCGGTCCTCCCGCCCCGCGCGAGCCGGGCGCGCGGCTACCGTGGCGGGGTGCCACCGTCGCCGCTCGCCCCGTCGCACCCACTGGCCTGGCTCGACGACCACGCCGCTCGCCGCCGCGCGGCCGGCCTGCGCCGCGAGCTGCGGCCGCGGGCCGCGGCCGAGCCGCAGCTGGATCTCGCCGGCAACGACTACCTCGGCCTCTCCGCCGATCCCCGGGTCGTGCAGGGGGCTGTCGCCGCGGCGCGCACCTGGGGTGCCGGATCGACGGGATCGCGGCTGGTCACCGGCACCACCGCGCTGCACGTCGAGCTGGAGGCGGAGCTCGCCGCGTTCTGCGGAGCCGAGGCCGCGCTCGTGTTCTCCTCGGGCTACGCGGCCAACCTCGGGGTGCTCACCGCGCTGTCCGGGCCCGAGGCGCTGATCGTCTCCGACGCCGCCAACCACGCCTCGCTCGTGGACGCCTGCCGGCTCTCCCGCGCCCGGATCGCGGTGACCCGGCGCGACGACGTCGCCGCCGTCGACGCGGTGCTGGCCGCCCGGACCGAACCGCGCGCGCTGGTCGTCACCGACGCGGTGAACAGCGCTGACGGCGGGCTCGCGCCGCTGGCCCCGCTGCATGCGGTGTGCCGCGCCCGCGGTGCGCTGCTGGTCGTCGACGAGGCGCACGGGCTCGGGGTGTGCGGGCCGGGCGGGCGAGGACTGCTCGCGGGCGCCGGGCTCGCCGGGGCGGACGACGTCGTCGCCACCGTGACGCTGTCCAAGGCGCTGGGGAGCCAGGGCGGGGCGGTGCTGGGCCCGGCGGCGGTGACCGCGCACCTGATCGACACCGCTCGCTCGTTCATCTTCGACACCGGCCTCGCCCCCGCCTGCGTGGGTGCCGCACTCGCCGCGCTGCGCGTTCTGCGGGCCGAGCCGTGGCTCGCCGGTCGGGTCCTGCAGGTCGCGGCCGAGATCGCGGATGCGGCCGGCGTGCCGGCACCGCCGTCCGCAGTGGTGTCGGTGGTCCTCGGGGAGCCCGCCGTGGCCCTGGCCGCCGCCCAGCGGTGTGCCGAGCGCGGCGTCAGGGTGGGCTGCTTCCGCCCGCCGTCGGTGCCGGAGGGGACGAGCCGCCTGCGCCTGACCGCACGTGCGACCCTCGGCGACGCCGACCTCGCCGAGGTCCGCGCGGTGCTGTCCGAGGTGTTGTCGCAGGTGCGGCCCCCCGCTGAGCACGGGAAGCTGGTGGTCCGGTGATCCCGTCCGGCGACCAGCCGCCCGTGATCAACGGGCCGGGCCGGGGCGCGCGGGTGCTCGTGGTCACGGGCACGGGGACGGGTGTGGGGAAGACGGTCGTCACGGCCGCGATCGCTGCGCTCGCCGTGGGGCGGGTGGCGGTGCTCAAGCCGGCGCAGACGGGGGTCGGGCCCGGGGAGCCGGGCGACCTCGCCGAGGTGGCGCGGCTCGTCCCCGGGATCACGGGCCGGGAACTCGCCCGCTACCCGGACCCGCTCGCCCCGGCCACCGCCGCGCGCCGCGTGGGCGTCGCGCCGGTCACCCCGGCCGACGCCGCGCAGGCCGCGAAGGACCTCGCGGGCGACCACGACCTGGTACTGGTGGAGGGCGCGGGCGGGCTCCTCGTCCGGTTCGACCGCGACGGCACGCTCGCCGACGTCGCGGCCGCGCTCGACGCCCCCGTGCTCGTCGTGGCCGCGGCCGGGCTGGGCACGCTCAACCACACCGCGCTGACCGTCGAGGCGTTGCAGGCCAGGGGCCTGACCTGCGCGGGTGTCGTCATCGGGGCCTGGCCTGCCGAGCCCGACCTCGCGGCCCGGTGCAACCTCGGGGACCTGCCCGCCCTCACCGGTGTCCCGCTGCTGGGCGCGGTGCCCGACGGTGCCGGCGCGCTGGAGCCGGCAGCGTTCGCCGCACTCGCCCGTCACGGTCTGGCTGCCGAGCTGGGCGGCGAATGGCACACTCCCGTTCTGTGACCACGACCCGCTTCGAGATCCTCGACAACGCCCGCACCCAGGTACTGGACGACGGCGAGGGCCTCACCGAGTCCCAGGTGCTCGACGTGCTGCGGCTCCCCGACGGGGCCCTCGACGCGCTGCTGGAGCTCGCCCACGAGGTGCGGATGCGCTGGTGCGGCCCGGAGGTCGAGGTCGAGGGGATCATCTCGCTGAAGACCGGAGGGTGCCCCGAGGACTGCCATTTCTGCTCGCAGTCGGGGCTGTTCGACTCGCCCGTGCGCTCGGCCTGGCTCGACGTCCCGTCGCTGGTGGAGGCGGCCAAGCAGACCGCCAAGACCGGTGCCACGGAGTTCTGCATCGTCGCGGCCGTGCGCGGGCCGGACAAGCGCCTGATGGCGCAGGTCGCGGCGGGCATCGCGGCGATCAAGAACGAGGTCGACATCAACATCGCCTGCTCGCTGGGCATGCTCACGCCCGAGCAGGTCGGCGAGCTGGCCGCGATGGGTGTGCACCGCTACAACCACAACCTGGAGACGGCCCGCTCGCACTTCGGGGAGGTCGTGACGACCCACACCTGGGAGGAGCGCTGGGAGACGCTGCGCCTCGTCCGGGAGGCGGGCATGGAGGTCTGCTGCGGCGGCATCCTCGGGATGGGCGAGAGCCTCGAGCAGCGGGCGGAGTTCGCCGCCCAGCTCGCCTCGCTCACCCCCGACGAGGTGCCGCTGAACTTCCTCAACCCCCGTCCGGGCACGCCGTTCGGCGATCTCCGGCCGATGGCCGGGCCCGATGCCCTGCGCGCCGTCGCCGCGTTCCGCCTCGCCCTGCCCCGCACCGTCCTCCGGTTCGCGGGCGGTCGCGAGATCACCCTCGGCGACCTCGGCGCGCGCCAGGGCCTGCTCGGCGGCATCAACGCGGTGATCGTCGGCAACTACCTGACGACGCTGGGCCGCGCCGCCGAGGCCGACATCGACCTGCTCGGCGAGCTGCAGATGCCGATCAAGGCCCTCAACGACACGCTGTGAGCACCCGTGCTCGGAAGACGTCGCCATGACGACACCTCCCGCGCACGACCGCGGAGCCGCCGTGTTCTGCGACCAGTGCGGACAGCCCGCCGGCGACCATCCGCGGTGCGTCGCGAGCCGCGAGCTGGAGCCGCCTCGGTTCTGCGCCGACTGCGCGCGTCGGATGGTCGTCCAGGTCACGCCGACGGGGTGGACCGCACGCTGCAGCCGGCACGGTGAACGCACCAGCGCCTGACGTCTCCTGGTCGCTGACCTGGGAGGACGACGCCACCCCCGACGAGCACGCGGAGCTCGCCGCGCTGTTCGGCCGCTGCTTCCCGCGCTCACGTACCTCGTTCACCGGCGTCCGCAGCTGGTCGAGCGGGCAACCCGAGCTGCGGATCATCGGGCGTGCCGACGCGGTGGTCGTCGCGCACCTCGGGATCCTCCGCCGGTTCCTGCAGCACGACGGCCGGGCTCAGGACGCCGCGCCCGCCGGCATCACGGCACCGCCTCCCGTCCACGGGGCACGCGGTGCTCGTGGGGACGTCGGCCTGGTCGCCACCGACCCCGCGGTGCAGGGCCACGGCGCCTGCGCGCCGATGACCCGCTGGCCGTCGGGGGTGCGGGTGGACGACGACCTGATCTTCGGCGACGACCGCATCGAGTACTGAGCGATGGCTCCCTTCGTGCTGGACACCTCGGTCTACATCGACCTCGACATCGTCGATCTGGGGCTCTACACGAGCGGATCGCCTGTGCGCACCGCCATCAGCCTCGGAGAGCTGGCCTACGGCCTGCGCTCGGAAGCCCGCGGCAGCAGGCGGTGCGGGACGCGCTCTACGAGGAGGCGATCGCGGACTACGAGATCTTGACCTACGGTGTCGAACAGGCCACGTTCTACGGCGTTCTCGCCACCCTCGTCCGGGCGGCAGGCCGCAACCCGCGCCCGCGGCGACTCGACCTCCAGATCGCGGCGACGGCCGGAGCAGCCCGGCTCCCGCCGCTCACGTGCAACCCGTCGGACTTCGTCGGTGTCGACCGCCTCGTGGAGGTGGTCCCGGTAGCGCGCTCCGAGCGGTGATCCATGCTGTACCCATGGCGAACTGGGGGAGCCTGCTGCAGCAGGTCGTGAAGGTCGGCAGGGACCTGCTGTCGTCCTCGAACAAGCAGGCCGCGCCGACTCGGGCGCGCAGTGCTCCGGCCGGCGAGCGGGCCCGGGCGATCGCCTACGCCCCGAACCTCGACGGCGCCGCCGACCCCGGCGAGATCGTCTGGGCGTGGGTGCCGTACGAGGAGAACGACGGGCGGGGCAAGGACCGGCCGCTGCTCGTCGTCGGGCGCGGGGACGGCGACCTGCTCGGGTTGATGCTGTCGAGCCAGCACGGCCGGGCCGAGCACCGCGACTGGGTGTCGATCGGCTCCGGAGCGTGGGACCGTGAGGGCCGGGAGTCGTTCGTGCGGCTGGACCGCGTCCTGGAGATCGGTGAGCACGACATCCGCCGTGAGGGTTCGGTGCTCGACCGCGACCGGTTCGAGCGGGTGGCGGGGGAGCTGCGGGGCCGTTTCGGCTGGAGCTGAGGCTCAGTTGAAGCTGTGGTCCACCGCGTACGTCGTGATCGGTGCCGGCACCGCGCGCAGCTGCGTGAGCAGGCCCGTCTCACGCGCGAGGAGGCTGCGCACCATCCGCAGCCGCTCCGTGGGTGAGGTCTGCTCGAGGAGCTGCTGGCGGTCCGACATCGGCAGCAGGCAGTCGGCGGCGAGCACGTGCGGCAGCGTGCCGGGCGCGACGTCCTCCTCGGGCTCCGACCAGTCGCCGTGCTTCCAGGCCTTGGCACAGTACCGGCGGTGCGCGTCGCGGGCGGAGGCACTGAGCATGCGGGTCAGGTCGGCGGCATCCGCGCCGCGCTCCGCGTCGGTCTCGACGTCGGGCAGGAACTCCACCGACCCCATCAGGTACGGCTTGGACTCCGCGTCGATGCTCACCAGCCGGAACCGGCGCGCGCCACGCGTGACGACGTCGTAGCGGCCGTCGGGCAGCCGGCGCACGTCCCGCAGCTCCGCCGTGCAACCGATGGCGTGCAGGCCGTCGATGCCGTCGTCGTCCGGCGCCCACCCCTCACGGACAGCGACCACCCCGAACTCCTTGCCGGGTACGGCACCGGTGACGAGATCGACGGTGAGCTGGCGGTAGCGGGGTTCGAAGATGTGCAAGGGCAGCGACGCTCCCGGCATGAGCACAGTTCCCAGAGGGAACAGCGGAAGGGTCTGGGCCACTCGTCTACGGTACGGCGCCGTGCGCATGCGTGCCCGGCGGCCGCAGGACGGCGAACGCATCGGTCACCCGCAGTGAGCGGTCGGTGAACCGGAACAGCGCGGCCGGCCGCCCGCCCGCCGGGCCCGGGGGGGCGACCGCACCGGTCGGCTCGAGCAGCGCCCGCCGGGTGAGCACCCGTTGCAGGTTGGTGGCGGACACGGTGTGTCCGAGCGCCGCCGCGTACAGCTCGCGCAGCGCGGAGATCGTGAACTCGCGCGGGGCCAGCGCGAACCCGAGGTTGGTGTAGGAGAGCTTCGCGCGCAGCCGGTCGCGTGCCGCGTCGAGGATCGTGGCGTGGTCGAACGCGGTGTCGGGCAGCGCGTCGAGCGGGTGCCATGCCGTGTCGTCCGGCACGGCAGGGTCGGCGTCGGACGGTACGAGGCCGAGGAACGCCGTGGCGATGGTCCGCGTGCCGGGTACGCGTCCGGGCGCGGAGAACACCGCGATCTGCTCGACGTGGCTCACCTCGCGGACGTCGACCTTCTCGGCGAGCTGGCGCAGCACCGAGGTCTCGACGTCCTCGTCCTGGCGCAGCCGCCCGCCGGGCAGCGCCCACCGCCCGGCGTCGGGGGGCAGCGCACGCCGCCAGGCCAACGCCTGCAGCGAGCCGCCGCGGATCTGGAGGACGGCCGCGAGCACCTCGTGTTCGGCGTGCACGGTCGGCCCCATGGCGCAGAGGGTAGGTGCCGGGTCACTCCGGGCCACCCGCACGGTGTGAGGTGAACCGCGGATGGCCGCGGGGTGAGGTGCCGGTCACGTGACGGAGGCACCCGAGGTTCTCGACTGCTAGTCTACAACCTGTTTGCGACTGACAGTCGAAAACAAGGGAGATCGAGATGACACTGTCGGAACTGCTGCCCACAGGTGCGTGGGCCGATGAGGTCCGGGCCCTCGCGCGCCGGCAGGACGCCGTGCTGCTGGCGCACAACTACCAGCGGCCGGAGATCCAGGACGTCGCCGACCACACCGGCGACTCGCTGTCGCTCTCGCGCATCGCCGCGGAGTCCGAGGCGTCGACGATCGTGTTCTGCGGGGTGCACTTCATGGCCGAGACCGCGAAGATCCTGGCGCCGGAGAAGACGGTGCTCATCCCGGACGCGAACGCCGGCTGCTCGCTGGCCGACTCGATCACGGCCGACCAGCTGCGCGAGTGGAAGGCCGAGCATGCCGACGCCGTCGTGGTCAGCTACGTGAACACGACCGCCGCGGTGAAGGCCGAGACCGACATCTGCTGCACCTCGTCCAACGCGGTCGAGGTCGTGGCCTCCATCCCCGCCGACCGCGAGGTGCTGTTCCTGCCCGACCAGTTCCTCGGCGCGCACGTCCGGCGCATCACCGGACGGACGAACATGCACGTCTGGGCGGGGGAGTGCCACGTGCACGCCGGGATCAACGGCGCCACCCTCACCGCGCAGGTGCAGGCCAACCCCGATGCGGAGCTGTACGTCCATCCCGAGTGCGGCTGCGCCACCTCGGCGCTCTACCTGGCCGGGACGGGCGCCGTCCCCGCCGACCGGGTCAAGATCCTCTCGACCGGGGGCATGCTCGACGCCGCCCGGGCCAGCACGTCCGGGCAGGTGCTGGTGGCCACCGAGGTCGGCATGCTGCACCAGCTCCGCAAGGCCGCCCCGGAGATCGACTTCCGCGCGGTGAACGAGCGCGCGTCCTGCACCTACATGAAGATGATCACGCCGGAGAAGCTGCTCCGCGCCCTGCGCGAGGGGCGGGACGAGGTGGTGGTCGACCCGGACGAGGCACAGCGGGCGCGGTCCGCGGTGGAACGGATGATCGCCATCGGCAGGCCGGGGGGAGGGGAATGAGTGCCGGGTGGGAGGCCGCCGCCGATCTCGTCGTCGTCGGGTCGGGTGTCGCCGGCCTCACCGCCGCGCTCGAAGCCTCCGCGCTGGGGCTGCGGGTCGTCGTGGTCACCAAGGACGCCGTCGACGCAGGGTCCACCCGCTGGGCCCAGGGCGGCGTCGCCGTGGTCGTGGGCGACGTTGCAGGGGACAGCGTCGCAGCGCACGTCGCCGACACGGTCACCGCAGGCGCGGGCCTGTGCGACCCGGCCGCCGTCGCCTCGATCCTGCGCGACGGGCCCGCCGCCGTGGCCCGGTTGCGGGCGCGGGGGGCGGTGTTCGACGCCGGGGACGGCGGGCGGCTGGCCCGCACGCGCGAGGGCGGGCACTCCGCGTTCCGGGTGGTGCACGCGGGCGGGGACGCCACCGGCGCCGAGGTGGAGCGGGCGCTGGTGGCCGCGGCGAGCGGGCTGCCGCTGCTCACCGGGCACATCGCCGTCGACGCCGTGCGTGACGAGGACGGGCGCGTCACCGGGCTCGCCGTCCTCGACGACCGCGGCCGCCCCGGCGTGCTGCGTGCCCCCGCGGTGCTGCTGGCCAGCGGCGGTTACGGCCAGCTGTACGCCTCCACGACCAACCCGGAAACCGCCACCGGTGACGGCATCGCACTGGCCCTGCGCGCCGGAGCCAGCGCGGCCGACCTGGAGTTCGTGCAGTTCCATCCCACCGTCCTCCACGACGGCCCGGCCGCCGGCCGCCGGCCGCTGGTCACCGAGGCCGTCCGCGGCGAGGGTGCCGTGCTGCTGGACCGGTCCGGAGCCCGGTTCATGACCGGCGTGCACCCGCTCGCCGACCTCGCTCCGCGCGATGTCGTGGCGGCCGCGATCACCCGCCGGATGCAGGAGACCGGCACCGACTGCGTCTACCTCGACGCCCGTGCCCTGGACGGGTTCGCGCGGCGTTTCCCGACGGTGTCCGCCGCGTGCCGGGTGGCCGGGATCGACCCGGTCCGCGAACCCATCCCGGTGACGCCCGCCGCGCACTACGCGTGCGGCGGCGTCGTCACCGACGTCCACGGGCGCACGGCCGTCGCCGGCCTCTACGCGGCGGGCGAGGTGGCCCGCACCGGGTTGCACGGTGCGAACCGGCTCGCGTCCAACAGCCTGCTTGAAGGGCTCGTCGTCGGCGCACGGGCCGCGCGGGCGGTCGCCGCCGACCGGTCCGTGCGCCGCGGCGCGCCGAGCCTCGCGCCGTCCCCCGCCGTGCCCATCGCCCCCCGCGGCGTGGTGCAGCGCGCCATGACCGTCGCCGCCGGCATCGGCCGCGACGGGCCCGGGCTGGCCGGGGCGTCGGACGCGATCGAGGCCGCCACCGCGGTCGGCGTGCCCGTCGACCGCGCCGGCGTGGAGGACGCCGCCCTCACCCTGCTCGCCCAGGCCGTGCTCGCAGCGGCGGGAAGCCGCACCGAGAGCCGCGGCTGCCACGTGCGCAGCGACTTCCCCGGGCGCGACGACGTCTGGCAGCGGCAGAGCACCGAGGTCGTCCTGGACGCCGCCGGGGCCCCGGTGGCGCGGACCGGCACCGCACAGGTGGGAGCGGCATGACCCGGCACCTGTCGCAGCAGGGTGACACTGCTACGACCCACTCGGAGCAAGGCCACCGTGGCGCGATCGCGGGGCCTGATCCCGACGATCTCCAGCGGGTCGTCCGCACCGCGCTCGACGAGGACATGCGCTACGGCCCCGACGCCACCACGGCGGCCACGGTGCCCGCCGGCGCCGTGTCCGTCGCGTCCTTCGCGTCCCGGGCGCCGGGCGTCCTGGCCGGCCTCCCCGCCGTGCTGGCGGTGCTCGACGCGGTCGTCGGGGGGTACGAGGTCCTCGCGCGGCGCGCGGACGGCGACCGGCTGGCCGCGGGGGACGCCGCGCTCGTCGTCCGGGCGCCCGTCCGCAGCCTGCTGACCGCCGAGCGCACCGCGTTGAACCTGCTGTGTCATCTCTCCGGTGTCGCCACCGCGACCGCCGCCTGGGTGGACGCGGTCGCCGGCACCGGCGCTCGCATCAGGGACACCCGCAAGACCCTGCCGGGACTGCGGCTGCTGGAGAAGTACGCGGTGCGCTGCGGGGGTGGGGTGAACCACCGGCTCGGTCTCGGCGACGCGGTGCTGATCAAGGACAACCACGTGGCGGCGGCCGGGTCGGTGGGGGCGGCGCTGGCCGCGGCCCGTGCGCTGGCGCCCGGCCTGCCGTGCGAGGTCGAGGTCGACTCCCTCGACCAGCTCGACGAGGTACTGGCCCTGGGTGCGGAGCTGGTGCTGCTGGACAACTTCTCGGTCGAGCTGACGCGGGAGGCGGTCCGGCGGCGCGGGAGCCTGCCGACCGGCCTGGAGTCCTCCGGTGGGCTGGCCCTGGCCACCGCGAGGGAGTACGCGGAGACCGGCGTCGATTTCCTCGCGGTCGGAGCGCTGACCCACTCGGTGACGGCGCTCGACCTCGGTCTCGACCTGCAGCCGAGCTGATTCGCCCGGCTCGAATCGGCCACGCGACCGCCAGGTGAGGCGGCTGCGCCACCCGTGCGCGGTAAACGTCGCCAGGGCGACGATTACCGCGCACGGGGGGTGGAGCCGCGGCCCGTACCCTGAGGCCATGCTCCGCCGACTCGACCTGCGTGCCGACCCCCTGCCCCGCACCGCCGTCCTGCGCGGCCTGCTGCCCCGCGCCGCGGTGGACGTGGACGCGGTGCTGCACCAGGTCCGGCCGATCGTCGAGGCCGTGCGCGAGCGGGGGGTGGACGCGGCGCTGGAGTTCGCGGAGCGGTTCGACCGCGTCCGGCCCGGTGCCGTGCGTGTCCCGGAGCAGGCGCTCAAGGGTGCGCTCGACGCGCTCGACCCCGCGGTGCGCGCGGCACTGGAGCTGTCGATCGAGCGCGCCCGGAAGGTCCACCACGATCAGCGCCGGCGCGACGTGGTCACCGACGTGGTGCCCGGCGGCACCGTCACCGAGCGGTTCGTGCCGGTGCGGCGGGTCGGGCTGTACGCGCCCGGCGGGCTGGCGGTCTACCCGTCCAGCGTGATCATGAACGTGGTGCCGGCGCAGGAGGCCGGGGTCGAGTCGCTGGTGCTGGCCTCGCCGCCGCAGGCCGAGCACGGCGGCCTCCCGCACCCGACGGTCCTGGCCGCGGCCGCGCTGCTGGGCGTCGAGGAGGTGTGGGCGGTCGGCGGGGCACAGGCCGTCGCGCTGCTCGCCTACGGCGGCACCGACACCGACGGCACCGACCTGGAGCCGGTCGACATGGTCACCGGGCCCGGGAACGTCTACCTCACCGCGGCCAAGCGGCTGTTGCGCGGCCTGATCGGCATCGACTCCGAGGCCGGCACCACCGAGATCGCCGTGCTGGCCGACGACACGGCCGATCCCGTGCACGTCGCCGCCGACCTCATCTCGCAGGCCGAGCACGACCCCAACGCCGCGTCCGTGCTGGTCACGACGTCGGAGGCGCTGGCCGCCGCCGTCGACGCCGAGCTGGAGCGGCAGGTGCCGCTCACCAAGCACACCGAGCGCATCGCCACGGCGCTCGCGGGCCCGCAGTCGGGCACCGTGCTCGTCGGTGACCTCGACGACGGCGTCGCGGTGGTGGACGCCTACGCCGCCGAGCACCTGGAGATCCAGACGTCGGACGCCCGCGCGGTCGCGCTGCGCGTCCGGAACGCGGGGGCTATCTTCGTGGGGCCCTGGGCGCCGGTGTCGCTGGGCGACTACTGCGCCGGCTCCAACCACGTGTTGCCCACCGGCGGCTGCGCACGCCACTCGGGCGGGCTGTCGGTGCAGACGTTCCTGCGGGGAGTGCACATGATCGAGTACTCCGAGCAGGCCTTGCGCGACTCGGCCGACGCGGTGGTCACGCTGGCCGCGGCCGAGGACCTGCCGGCCCACGGCCAGGCCGTCACGGCCCGGTTCGCCCGATGACGCGCCTTCGACGCCCGTGCGCGAAGAACGTCGCCGGGGCGACGTGTTCCACGCACGACCCGGTGGGCGCGTGAGCATGACCGGCACCCTGGACGTGGTCGGCGCGGAGGTCACGCTCGACCAGCTGCCCCTGCGCGAGGACCTGCGCGGCACGAGCCCGTACGGCGCCCCTCAGCTCGACGTCGCGGTGCGGCTCAACACCAACGAGAACCCGTATCCGCCCCCGCAGGAGCTGGTCGACGACGTGACGGCCGCCGTGCGGCACGCTGCCGCCGAGCTGCACCGCTACCCCGACCGCGACGCCGTCCCGCTGCGCGCGGACCTCGCCGCCTACCTCACCGGCACCACCGGCGTCGTGCTGAGCGCGGCGAACGTCTGGGCCGCCAACGGCTCCAACGAGGTGCTGCAGCAGATCCTGCAGGCCTTCGGCGGCCCGGGGCGCACCGCCGTCGGGTTCGAGCCCTCGTACTCCATGCACCCGATCATCGCCGCGGGCACGCGCACCGAGTGGCTGCCCGAGCCCCGGCGCTCCGACTTCTCGGTGGACGTGGCCGCCGCCGCGTCGCTCCTGCGTGAGCTCGGCCCCGACGTCACGTTCCTGACCAGCCCGAACAACCCGACCGGCCAGTCCATCGCGACGCCTGATCTGGCCCGGCTGGTGGACGCGGCTCCGGGGATCGTGGTGGTCGACGAGGCCTACGCCGAGTTCTCCGACCGTCCCAGCGCCATCACGCTGCTCGCCACCCACGGCCACAAGCTGATCGTCTCCCGGACCATGAGCAAGGCCTTCGCGTTCGCGGGCGGGCGGCTGGGCTACCTCGCCGCCGCGCCGGCCGTCGTCGACGCGCTGCAGCTCGTCCGGTTGCCGTACCACCTCTCGGCGCTGACGCAGGCGGCCGCTCGGGCGGCACTGCGGCACGCCGGGGCGACGCTCGGCTCGGTCTCGCTGTTGCGCCACGAGCGCGCCCGGGTCGTCGGCGAGCTGGCCGCAGCCGGCTACGCGGTGGTCCCGAGCGACGCCAACTTCGTGCTGTTCGGCCGTTTCGCGGACGCGCCGCGCGCGTGGCGGGCGTTCCTCGACCGCAGCGTCCTGATCCGGGATGTCGGCATCCCGCAACATCTCCGTGTCACGGTGGGTACACCGGAGGAGAACGATGCCTTCGTGGCGGTGGCGGCGGAACTGATCGAGAAGGAGCTGGTGTGAGCCGGATCGGGCGCGTGGAGCGGGTCACCAAGGAGTCCAAGGTCCTCGTCGAGATCGACCTCGACGGCACCGGGACCACCGACATCACCACCGGGGTGCCGTTCTACGACCACATGCTCGACGCGCTGGGCAAGCACGGCGCGTTCGACCTCGCGGTCCGCGCCGAGGGCGACGTCCACGTCGACGTCCACCACGTGGTCGAGGACGTCGCGATCGTGCTGGGCCAGGCCCTGCTGCAGGCGCTGGGGGACAAGAAGGGCATCCGCCGCTTCGGCGACGCCACGATCCCGATGGACGAGACGCTGGCCCAGGCCGTCGTCGACGTCTCGGGGCGGCCGTTCACGGTGCACACCGGCGAGCCCGACGTGATGGCGGGCTTCGTGATCGGCGGGCACTACCCGACGGTGCTCAACCGGCACGTGTTCGAGTCGCTGGCCTTCCACGGCCACCTGGCCCTGCACATCCGCGTGCTGGACGGGCGCGACCCGCACCACATCACGGAGGCGCAGTTCAAGGCCGTCGCGCGGGCGTTGCGGGCAGCGGTGGAGCCGGACCCGAGGATCACCGGCATCGCGTCGACGAAGGGCACGCTGTAACCGATCAGCGTGCGGCCCGCCGCGCCACCACCACGGCGACGGCCGCCGGCAGCGCCGCCACGGCGAACCCGGCGAGGTAGGCCACCCGGCCCTGGTCCACCAGCGCCGCGAACAGCGCGCCCGACACCGCCAGCACGACGGCGGCGAACAGGGCGTCGGCGATCTGCAGGGCCGAGCTGTTGGCGCCCTGCTCGGCCGCGGGCGAGAGCTCCAGGGTGAGCACCGACAGCGTCGGGTAGGTGAGCCCCATGCCCAGCCCGGTCAGTGCCCACCCGGCCACGCCGACCGCCACCGGCACGGACGCGACGACCAGCGCGGCGGCGCCCAGCACACCGATCCCGATGGACGCGGTGCCGGCCGTGAGCAACGCCGAGCGGGACGGTGCGCGGTCACGGCCCTGGATCCACGAGCCGGCTGCCCAGGTGAGCGCGGCTGCGGTCAGTACGAACCCGGCGAAGGCCGGGGACAGGCCGCGCTCACGGGAGAGCAGCAGCGGCAGGTACGTCTCGCCCGCGACGAACGCCGCCGACGCCAGGCCGCGTACCGCCACCACCGCCGGCAGGCCGGGCCGCGCCGACGCCGTCCCGGCCGGGAGCAGATGCACCAGGCAGGCGACGACCACCACCGCCGCCACGCCCGCGAGCAGCACCGCCGGTCCCGTCGGCAGCTGCCCGGCCTCCTGCAGCGCGACGGCGCCGACCGCGGCACCCACGGCCCACGGCACCTGCCGCGCCGAGCTGTCGCCTCCGGGATCGCCCAGCCCCCGCAGCGACGGCTCCACCAGCAGGGCCGCCGGCACGGCGAGCACGGCCGCCAGCAGGAACACCCAGCGCCATCCGACGGTCGTCACGAGCAGCGCGGCCACCGGCGGCCCCACCACGGCGGGTACGACCCAGGCCGCCGCGAAGGCCGCGAACAGCCGGGGCCGCAGTGCGGGCGGCACCACCCGGGCGACGATCACGTAGAGGGCCACCGAGAACAGCCCCGACCCGAGCCCCTGCAGCGCGCGCCCGGCGGTGAACACGACCATCGACGGCGCCAGGCCCGCCACCAGCAGCGCGGCCACGAACAGCGCGATCCCCACCCGGAGCGGTCCGGACGGGCCCCGCGTGTCGCTCCACGCGCCTGCGGCGACCATCCCGAGCACGCTCGTCGCCAGCGGCAGGCCGAACGCGAGCGCGTAGCCCGTCAGGCCGTCCAGCGCCGCCGCGACCGTCGGCATCGCCGTGGCCACCGCCATGGCCTCGAACGCGGCGAGCGACACCAGCGCCACCGAGCCGACGGTGAAGGTGCGTTGCCCGGTGATGGCCGGGTGCCGGGCCGCGGTCACGGTGCCACCTTGCATGCTCGAGCCCGGTCGAGGTCAAGCGGATACCCTCGCGACGTGCTGCCCGGTGACTCGCACGTCCACAGCGAGTGGTCCTGGGACACCGTCGCCGGCTCGATGCGCGCGTCGTGCGCCCAGGCCGTCGAGCTCGGGTTGCCGTCGATCGCGTTCACCGAGCACGTCGACCTCACGCCGTGGCCGGTCGGCCCCGGTGAGGTCGGCGCGTTCCCGCCGCACACGCACCGCTGGCTGCGGCCCTCCGGTGCGTTCGTGGCGCCGGAGCTGGACGTCGAGGGCTACCTGCGCTGCGTCGAGGAGTGCCGGGAGCGGTTCCCCGGCCTGCGGATCCGCTCGGGCGTCGAGGTGAGCGAGCCGCACTGGCATCCCGGGGCCCTGTCCGGGCTGCTCGCGGGCGGGCGGCTCGACCTCGTCCTCGGGTCGGTCCACTCGGTGCGGGACGCGCGGGGGGCGCGGATCCTCGATCTGGCGATCACCGACCGCCCGGCAGCCGTCGTCATGCGCGAGTACCTCGCCGAGGTGGTGGCACTGGTGGAGTCCGCGGCCCCCTTCCATGTCCTGGCCCACCTCGACTATCCGGCGCGGTACTGGCCGGGCCGGTTCGACGCCGTCGCGTTCGAACCCGAGATCCGGGCGGCGCTCGCCGCGCTGGCCGCGAGCGGCCGCGTGCTGGAGATCAACACCCGGGTCCCGATGGCGCCCGAGTTCGTCGAGTGGTGGGCGGACGCCGGAGGTGACGCCGTGTCCTTCGGCAGCGACGCGCACGCACCGGCGGCCGTCGGGCACGGGTTCGCGGTGGCCGCGGCCGTCGCCGGGTCGGCCGGGTTCCGGGCCGGTGACGACGCGCACGACCTCTGGACGCGCCGCTGAACCGGCGCCGGCCCCGCACGGACCGAGGCGGGCCGCACCAGGCCGGGCACTAGGCTGGGGCACGTGTCGACGATCGTCGTGCTGGACTACGGCTCGGGCAACCTGCGTTCCGCGGAACGCGCGCTGCGCCGGGTGGGTGCCGACGTCACGGTCACGGCCGACGCCGACGCCGCCCTGAACGCCGACGGCCTGGTGGTTCCCGGGGTCGGGGCGTACGCATCCTGCATGGCTGGGCTCGCAGGCGTCGACGGGCCACGGATCATCGAGCGCCGCCTGGCAGGCGGCCGGCCGGTGCTCGGGATCTGCGTCGGCATGCAGGTGCTGTTCGACCGCGGCGTCGAGTGGGGCGAGCAGACCGAGGGCTGCGGGCAGTGGCCGGGCACGGTCGAGCGGCTCAAGGCCGACGTGCTGCCGCACATGGGCTGGAACACCGTGCGCGCCCCCGCGGGCACCTCGCTGTTCGCCGGCCTCGACGCCGACACGCGCTTCTACTTCGTCCACTCCTTCGGCGTCCGGCGCTGGGAGCTCGAGCCGTCGGAGGTCCTGCGACCGCCGCTGGTCACCTGGGCGCACCACGGCGAGGACTTCGTCGCCGCCGTCGAGAACGGCGCGCTGGCCGCCACCCAGTTCCACCCGGAGAAATCGGGCGACGCGGGCGCGACCGTGCTGCAGAACTGGCTGCGGGACGTGGTGGGCTGACGGGTCTGGTCCTGCACACCCGGCGCGGCGGGCCGGGCCCCGCCGCTGAGATCAGCGCCCCGTGAACTCGCCGGAGCGCAGGTCGTAGCGCAGCTCGCGGCGCCCGTCGCGGATACCGTCCACGACGAGCCCGACCAGCTCACCGATCTCCGCGCCCGCCTTCATCGGCGGCGCCTGCCCGGCGATCGCGCGACCGGCCAGGCCGGTCTCGACGTGGGGTGGCCGGATGTCGAACACCGTGACGCCCTTCCGCCGCTGCTCGCCCCGCAGCGCGGTCAGCCACGCCGACAGCCCCGCCTTGCTGGCCGAGTAGGCGGCCATGCCGGGCGTCGGGACGTCGGCGAGGATCGCGCTGATCACCGCCACGGTGCCGGCGCCGTCCATGCGGTGCACCGCGCGTCGGACCATTGCCATCGGCGCCATCGTGTTGACGGTCAGCAGGCGCTCGGTGAGCTCGTCGCCCGCGTCCTCGCCCGGCCCGAACGCGGCGACCCCGAACGCGACGACCAGCAGGTCCAGGCCGCCCAGGGCGTCCGCGGCGGCGTCGACGACGGCGGCGCAGCGGTCCAGGTCGAGCGCTTCGAACGGCTCGGCGGGGGCATCGCCCAGCTCCGCGGCCAGCGCCGCCAGGCGGTCCTTGTCGCGCCCGGCCAGCGCGAGGTGCGCCCCGGCCGAGTGCAGGGAACGGGCGATCCCGCCCCCGAGGACCCCGGTCGCCCCGGCCACCAGCGTCCGCGCTCCGCTCAGCTCCATGACGATCACGGTAGGGCGGGCGGGCTGTTTCCGCGCGCTCGGTAGGGTGACCGACCGTGAGCTTCACGTTGCTTCCCGCCGTCGACGTCGCCGACGGCCAGGCCGTGCGTCTGGTGCAGGGCGAGGCGGGCACCGAGACCGGCTACGGCGAGCCCCGCGAGGCCGCGCTCCTCTGGCAGCGCGACGGTGCCGAGTGGATCCATCTCGTCGACCTCGACGCCGCGTTCGGACGCGGTTCCAACGCCGAGCTGCTCGCCGGCGTGGTGGGCGAGCTCGACGTGCAGGTCGAGCTGTCCGGCGGCATCCGCGACGACGCCTCGCTGGAGCGGGCGCTGTCCACCGGCTGCGCACGGGTCAACCTCGGCACCGCCGCGCTCGAGGACCCGCAATGGTGCGCCACGGCCATCGCGAAGCACGGTGACCGGATCGCCGTCGGGCTGGACGTGCGGATCGTCGACGGGCGGCACCGGCTCGCCGCCCGGGGCTGGACCACCGACGGCGGCGACCTGTGGGAGACCCTCGCGCGCCTGGACCGTGACGGCTGCGCCCGCTACGTCGTCACCGACGTGAGCAAGGACGGCACTCTGCGCGGCCCCAACGTCGACCTCCTCCGCGAGGTCGCGGCCGCCACCCCCGCCCCGGTGATCGCCTCGGGAGGCATCGCGGAGATCGCCGACCTGGTCGCGCTGGCCGAGGCCGGCACGATCGAGGGCTCCATCGTCGGCAAGGCGCTCTACGCGGGCCGGTTCACCCTGCCCGAGGCGCTGGCCGCGATGCGTGCGGTCGAGACGTCGCAGCGGGCGGCGGGCTAGGCATGGGCGTCGCCGTCCGCGTCATCCCCTGCCTCGACGTCGATGCCGGGCGGGTGGTCAAGGGCGTCAACTTCGCCGACCTCCGCGACGCGGGCGACCCCGTCGAGATGGCCCGCGTGTACGACGCCGAGGGCGCCGACGAGCTGACGTTCCTCGACGTCACGGCGTCGTCGGGGGAGCGGGCCACGATGCTCGACGTGGTGCGCCGCACGGCCGAGCAGGTGTTCATCCCGCTGACGGTCGGCGGCGGCATCCGGGCCACCGACGACATCGACACCCTGCTGCGGGCGGGCGCCGACAAGGTCAGTATCAACACCGCCGCGATCCTGCGCCCGATCCTGCTGCACGAGGCCAGCCGCCGGTTCGGGGCGCAGTGCATCGTGCTGTCGGTGGACGCGCGCACCGTCCCGGCCGGGGAGCAGCCCACGCCGTCGGGCTGGGAGGTGACCACGCACGGTGGCCGTCGGGGGACGGGCATCGACGCCGTCGAGTGGGCGGCGCGCGGGCAGGAACTGGGCGTCGGGGAGATCCTGCTCAACTCGATGGACGCCGACGGCACCCGTGCCGGCTTCGACCTGCGGATGATCGAGGCGGTGCGCCGGGCCGTGGACGTGCCGGTGATCGCCAGCGGTGGTGCGGGCGCGGTGGAGCACTTCGCCCCTGCCGTCCGGGCCGGCGCCGACGCCGTCCTGGCCGCCACGGTCTTCCACTTCGGGCACTTCCGGATCAGCGACGTCAAGGCCGGCCTGCGGGCGGCCGAGATGGAGGTCAGGTGAGCGGGCTGGATCCGGCCGTCGCCGCCCGCCTCAAGCGCAACGCCGACGGCCTCGTGTGCGCCGTCGCGCAACAGCGCGGCACCGGTGAGGTGCTGATGGTGGCGTGGATGGACGACGAGGCCCTGCACCGCACCCTGACCACCGGCCGCGCCACCTACTGGTCGCGCTCGCGGCAGGAGTACTGGGTCAAGGGTGCGAGCTCCGGGCACATCCAGCAGGTGCACGAGGTGCGCCTGGACTGTGACGGCGACGCGGTGCTGATCACGGTCGACCAGACCGGCCCCGCCTGCCACACGGGCACCCGCACCTGCTTCGACTCCGACATCCTCCTGCCCTGACCCCGACTCGCGGGGGTCAGGGCAGCGGCGCGGTCAGGTAGCGCTGCAGCGACGGGGCCACCGCGGCCACGAGCGTGGCGTGGTCGGCCGACGCCAGCGGCTCGAGCCTGAGCACGTAGCGGACCATGCCCAGACCGAACACCTGGGCGCCGCAGAGCCCCGCACGCAGTTCGTGCTGGTCCGGGGCCACGGCGGCGACGATCCGGCCGACCAGCACGTTGCCGATGAACTCGCGCATCATCTGCGCGGCGGCGTCGTGGCTGGCGATGCTCTGGATCATTGCCGCCAGCGGGCCGCCGCCGGTGGCGTCCCAGACGGTGAGGAAGCGATCGACGATCCGCTCGCCGATCGTCTCCGGGTCACCGGGGATGATGGACGCCAGGATCTCCGCCGGATCGATCGGGATGTCCAGCGACGCCGTGAACAACGCCTCCTTGCCGCCGAACCAGTGGTTGACCATCGCGGCGTCGACGCCCGCACGCTCGGCGATCCGCCGTACCGTCGCGCCCTCGTAACCCCGCTCGGCGAACTCGACGCGGGCGGCGTCGAGGAGCTGCGCGCGGGTGTCGGAGCCCGCTGGGCGTCGCCCCCGGCGCCGGGGACTCGGTTGTGCTGCCGCTGCGACCACACCCTCATCCTGCCTGAGAGGATGGGGGCATGACCGTCCACGCCGCCGCCCGTGAGGGCGTCATCAGCGCCGCGCCGGCGGGCGCCCTCGGCGCGGTCACCCCCAGCCGCGAGGAGTTCCGCGAGCTGGCCGTCGGGCACCGGGTGATCCCGGTGACGCGGCGGCTGCTCGCCGACGACGAGACCCCGGTCGGGGTCTACCGCAAGCTGGCCGGTGACCGTCCCGGCACGTTCCTGTTCGAATCGGCGGAGAACGGTCGCTCGTGGTCGCGCTGGTCGTTCGTCGGGGCGCG
>JBBQEF010000047.1:0-23632 GCA_038320445.1 Mycobacteriales bacterium | reverse complement strand
CGCCGGGGAGCGGCTCCCCCAAAAGCCCCCGGCCGGGGTGGCTTCTTGCCGCGCCCCGGGCGCCGGGGCGGGGAATGTGTTGCGGGGGCAACCCTTCCCGCGCACGACCACCTCGGAGCGGGGGTCTCGTGACGCCGCCTCCACCTCTGGGTTCGGTGGTGCGGGAGCTCGTGCGGCGCACCATCGACACCTATCGCGACAGCCCCCAGGCCGTCGGGTGGCTGCAGCACAACCTCGACCGCTTCGACGAGCCGCTGCGCGTCGCCATCGCCGGCAAGGTCAAGGCGGGCAAGTCCACGCTGCTCAACGCGCTGGTCGGCGAGGAGATCGCGCCGACGGATGCGGGGGAGTGCACCCGGGTCGTCACGTGGTATCTGGACGCCCAGGTGCCGAAGGTGACGATGTTCCCGCGCCGCGCGGCACCGCGCCAGCTCACGATCCACCGCAACCAGGGCGCTCTGAAGTTCGATCTCGCAGGCATGCCCGTCGACCAGGTCGACAAGCTCGAGGTGCAGTGGCCCAGCCAGAGCCTGCGCACGCAGACGCTCATCGACACGCCCGGGATCGCGTCGCTCTCGAAGGACACGTCGGCGCGGGCCGGCGCCTTCCTGGCCCCCGACGACTCCCCGAGCCAGGCCGACGCGGTGATCTACCTGATGCGCCACCTGCACGCCACCGACATCAACTTCCTGGAGTCGTTCTACGACCAGGGCGTCGCGCGGGCGACCCCGATCAACACGATCGCGGTGCTGTCAAGGGCGGACGAGATCGGCGTCGGGCGCCTCGACGCGCTCACCTCCGCACGGCGCCTCGCCCGCCGCTACCGGGCCGACGACAAGATCCGCGGACTGTGCCAGACCGTCGTCGCGGTGGCGGGGCTGCTGGCCCAGACCGGCCGGACGATGCGCCAGCACGAGTTCACCGCCCTCTCGGCGCTGGCCGCACTGCCCCGCGCCGATCTCGAGTCCATGCTGCTCTCGGTGGACCGGTTCTCCCGCGCCGAGCTGGGCTCGTCCGATTCCTCCGGGCCGGACTCCGACACCCGCGCCCGGCTGATGGAGCGCTTCGGGCTGTTCGGCGTGCGGCTGTCCACCACGCTGATCCGCCAGGGCATGAACGACCCGAACACGATCGCCACCGAGCTGGTGCGGCGCAGCGGCCTCGACGAGCTGCGTGCCGTGCTCTCCACCCAGTTCAGTGAGCGCCGCGACCTGCTCAAGGCGCGCTCGGCCCTGCTGGCCGTCGATCTCGTGCTCACCCGCGAGCCCCGCCCGTCGGCCGCGCCGCTGGTCGCCGAGGTGGAGCGCATCCTGGCCGGCGCGCACGAGTTCCACGAGCTGCGGCTGCTGTCGGCCATCCGGGCCGGTGTGGTGAAGCTGGCGCCCGACGTGCTCGAGGAGGCCGAGCGGCTGCTCGGCGGTGACGGTGGATCGGCCGCGGCGCGACTGGGTCTGCAGCCCGGCACCGGCCCGCAGGAGCTGCGCGCGGCCGCACTGGAGGCCGTCACCCGCTGGCAGCGGCGGGCCGAGAGCCCGATGTCGGGCCGGGCGGTGTCGGACGCCGCCCGGCTGGTGGCGCGCAGCTGCGAGGGCGTGCTGGCCGGGCTGGACCGGTCCTGATCTGGCTGCTGCTGCACCTGGTGGCCGTCGCGGCGCTCGCGGGCGTCGGGTGGGCCGTGCAGCTCGTCGTCTACCCGGCGTTCGCGCTGGTGGGCGACACGGAATGGCCGGAGTACCACCGCCGCCACCAGCGGGCCATCGCCCGCGTGGTGGTGCTGCCGTGGCTGGTGCAGGGGGTGTCGACGGTGGCGCTGCTGCTCGGCGGGCCGTCGACGCCCGTCGTGGCGCTGGCGGTGCTGGCGGCGGCGACGGTCGTGCTGACGGTGCTCGGCGCCGTGCCCGAGCACACCAGGCTCGCGACCGGCGACCCGCGAGCACTCCGCGCCCTGCTCCGGGCGAACCTGTGGCGCACGCTGGCCTGGTCGGCATCGACGGCGCTGGCGGCGACACTGGTCCCCGCGCCCTGACGGCCCGGCCCGCGAGGTGGGGGCGGCTACCCGTCGTGCGAGCTGCCGACGATCTGGCGGAGGTGGGCGAACAGCTCGCCGCGGCTGCCGGAGCCGAGGCGCTGGCGCATGCGCGCCACGTGGTGCTCGACGGTCTTGGCCGAGATGAACAGCCGCTCACCGATCTGCTTGTAGGTCATGCCCTCCAGCACCAGTGCGGCCACCTCCCGCTCGCGGTCGCTGAGCGGGCCGTCGCCCTCGTCGGGCTCCGGCTCGGCAGCCGGAACCGGGAACCCCTCGGGCGGGGTGTCGGCGTCGGTGTCGACCGCGGGCCGGGGACCGGCGCTCTGCAACGCACGGGCGCAGCCGAGCAGCGCGGTCATCGCCTTCCGGTCGCGGGTGCGGATCGCGGCCTGACCGGCCAGCTTCCCACCCTCCCAGGCCAGCCCGACGGCGTGCAGCCCGCGGGCCGCGGCCTCGACGGCGGCGGCGTCCACCTGCGCGTCGAGCAGCGCGACCCAGTGCGGTGCGGCGGTGGCCATGGCGGCCGCGTACCGGCTGACGCCCGCAGCGGCCTCCAGCGCGGCCGCATGGCGCTGTGCGGCGTCGCGGGACTCGGTCAGGATCGCGGCCTGCAGCGCCGACCAGTGCAGCGGGGCGGCCCACAGCGCGGGGTTGCCGAGCCGGTCCAGCAGCGCCGCCGCCTCGTCGAGGTGGGGGCGCACCCAGCTCGACTCGCGCAGCCGCGTCGCCGCGATGGCCAGCTCGCCGAGCTGCTGCAGCACGAACAGGTCGACGGGGTGGCGCACGATCGCCTCGCGGGCCCGGCCCCATGCGGGCATCAGCGCGGCGAGGTCACCGGTGCGCCGGGCGAGCGCGACCTCCAGCGCGGCGGCCAGGAACTCGTCGCGCGGCTCCAGCTGCCGTCCCGGTGGCGAGGCGGCGGCCAACGCCGAGCGCGCGGTGCCCGACGCCCCACGGAACAACGCGATCCAGCCGAGCAACAACCGGTGCCGGACGGCGGCGCCGCGCCCGCCGAGGCGCACCCGCACCGCCCGCTCCAGCACCGACTGGGCCACGTCCAGCTCGCCGCAGTGCACCGCCACCAGCGCGGCGAGCGCGGCGGGGGTGTCCAGGAGCAGGGCAGCGCGGTGGCTCGACTCCAGCAGCGCCGCGGCCCGGGTCAGCTGCGACAGCGCCGCGGTCGGTGACCCGGCCACCGAGTCGTAGACGCCCTGCGCCATCAGCTCCTCGGCGCCGGCGAGGAGCGTCGGGGGCCGGCGCGGCGCGGTGGACAGCACCGTCGGGTACAGCACCTCGCGGGCCTCGTCGAGCGCGCCGGTGCCGATCAGGGCGGGCACGGCCAGCACCGCGCCGCGGCCCAGGGAGTCCGAACCCAGGTAGCGGTAGAGCTCCGCGCTGCGGGAGAGCATGCCGCGCCGGGCGAGCACCGCCGCGGCGACGGTCCCGGCCCGGACGACGTCGGCGGGCGGGACCTGTTCGGGCACCGAGAGCACCTGGTCCGCCTGGCCCATCGCGAGGTCGAGGTCGTCGTTCACCATCGCCGCCTCGGCCCGGCGGGCGGCGAGCCCGAGGGCCGGACTCCCGGCGAGCACGGCGGCCGCGAACAGCTCCTCGGCCGCCGCGACGCCCGTGCGCAGCGCCTCCTCGCCTGCGGCGGTGAACACGGCGGCCACCCGCTCGCCCCCCGCGCCCGTGCCGAGCAGCCCGCGGGCGGCCAGGAGCAAGTTGCCGCCGCGACGCAGCTCCAACTCGGCCAGCGCGCGGCGGACCTGCAGCCGGGACGCGGGTGGGGTCCGCGCCAGCACCGCGGCCGAGACGAGCGGCACCGGCCGCCCGTCCGAGGTCAGCATGCCCGCGGCGCGTGCGGCCTCGACGAGCTCGTCGAGTGCGGCGGCATCGGGGGCGACACCCGCGCCGAGCAGCGGGACGAGCACCTCCGGCTCCAGCGGAGCGCCGATGGCGCACGCCCTCAGCAGGTCCACGACGCCGGGGGCCAGGCCCTGGATCGCGTAACCGAGCTGGGTGAGCAGGCCGGCGGGTGGCCGGGCGGGATCGACGGGCCGGGTCGGGTCCGCCCCCTCGGCGAGCGCGGCCAGCAGGCGATCGACGAGCGCGGGCACGCCCGCCGTCTGCGCGTGCACCAGGTCGAGCGCGGCGTCACTCCACTCGCCGGGCGCCAGCGCGGCACGGGCGGCGACGCCGATGCGGTCCAGGACGTCGAGCACCACCGGCGGCCGCTGCGTGGCGAGCGCGGCGCCGAGCGCGGCCGAGCCGTTCGGGCGGGGCCACGGGCGGTGGGCGACGATGACGGGCCCGTCGGCCGCGGCCGCCAGCGCGGTGAGCCGCTCCAGCGCCGGTGTGGGGAGCAGGTGCACGTCGTCGACGATCAGGGCCTCACCCGGCGTCGGATCGGCCGTGGGAACCTCGCGGAGGACGGGGGTGCCGGCGTTGCGGAGCGCGGTCGCCAGCACGTCGAGCAGGACCGACTTGCCGAAGCCGCCAGGACCGACGACGTCGACCCGGTGCACGGACTCCGGCGACGACACCGCGTCGCGCAGGAGCCGCCGCGCCACCGGCGACCCGGCCAGCACCGCGTCGGGGCCCGTTGTGGACGGCGCCCGCGCGATCACCGGCCCCGCTCCTCGACCCGGGACGCGGCAGGGCCGCAGGTGCAGGCGGGAACCCGGGCCGTGGTGCCGGCCGGCGCGTTCACGACAAGTGCCTCCCCCGGATCGCTGAGCGCGATCGAGCGTACTCAGGCCGCGAGGAAGTGATCACAGCACGGTTACGCAGGGCGGACGGCGTCAGCGCGCAGGGCCGGTCGGGTCGAGCGAGAACGGGATGGGCTCGCCGCCGGTGCCGAGGAGCCGCTGCCAGTCGGCGCCCTGCACCAGGTCGGGGGCACCCTCGGTCATCCGGTTCCCGACCAGCGCCGCGACCGCCCGCTGCGCGTCGCCGCCTGCGCCGTGGCGCACCGAACGGGCCAGCCGCGGCCAGGACTCGCCGCCGAGCACGCCGTTGATCTCCTCTGCGCCGGTCGCGCGCTGGAAACGCCGTACGGCGGTGCCGGTGGCGGCGTCGAAGACGCCGCTGGGCTTCACCGTGCCCGTCCCCGCGTCGAGCAGGAGGTACTGGGCCGCGGTCACCGACGGCCCGCGGTCACCGGCCTGCAGCACGGGCCAGGACGCCTTCTGCGCGGCGGTCCGGCCGAGCTGCTGCCCGAGCGCGGCCCCGACCTCCGTGCGCAGCCGGGGGAGCATGCCGTAGAGGCGGTTGCCCGGGCAGATGGTGTTCTTGAAGTCGCGGTGGCCGTAGATCTCGGTGGGGCGGATGCCGTACTGGCGGCAGATGTGGGCGCAGGTGTCGCGCAACCGGTTCCACAGCGCGGCGGGCGGGTCCACGTCGGAGTAGAGGCCCTCGTTCTCGATCCCGATCGCCACGACGTTCTGCCCGGTGCAGTGCGCGCCCTCGACCTGCCGCTTGCCGATGCGCAGCAGCTCCAGGCTGCGGTGGCGCCCCTCCATGAGCACACCGCCGCGGCTGATCGTGAAGTGCTGGCCGGAGTCGAGCCAGCCGCGGACGTCCATGTGGAAGTTCTGGATGCCCCGCGCCATCCGGAACGCCGCGGCGCGGCTGACGTCGGCCTGGTTCGGGCCGGCCGTGTGGTGCACGAGGATCTTGACCGGGCGGCGGTTCCAGATCGGTACGATCGCGCTGTTGGCCCGGGCACCCCAGCCTGCGCAGTCGACGATCGGCGGGCCGGTCGCGGCCCAGGCCTCGCCGGTGCCGGCGCCGAACAGCGCGGCGGACCCGAGCAGGACCCCGCCCACCAGCACCCGACGCCGACTGATCACACGATCCGTCATGTCCCCCCCGATTGAACCCCATGCGCCTCATCCGTGCGCAGGAGCACCATGCTTCCCAGGCGTACCGTGCACAACGGCCTGACCCGAAGGTGTGAGCCCTTGCCGTAGTTACCCGTCAGTAATAAGCTGGGTCTACTGACGGGTACGGGGAGGGGACACGGGCCATGGGCCACTTCCGGAGCAACCTGCGGGACCTCGAGTTCAACCTCTTCGAGGTCTTCCGCGTGCAGGACCAGCTGGGCACCGCCCCGTTCGACCAGGTCGACATGCAGACCGCACGCGACACGCTCAAGGAGCTCAACGTCGTCGCCACGGGGCCGCTGGCCGAGTCGTTCGCCGACGCCGACCGCAACCCGCCCGTGTTCGACCCCGCCACGAACTCCGTCACGGTCCCGCAGTCGCTCAAGGACGCGTTCCGGGTGCTCTGGGACGGCGAGTGGTGGCGCCTGGGCCTGCCCACCGAGCTGGGCGGCTACGGCATCCCGCCGTCGATCCAGTGGGCCGCGGCCGAGCTGATCCTGGGGGCCAACCCGGCCGCCTTCATGTACATGGCAGGCCCTGCCTTCGCTGCCGTCGTGCACCGCACCGGCAACGCCGAGCAGCGGCACTGGGCCGAGCTCATCATCGACCGCGGCTGGGGCGCCACGATGGTGCTCACCGAGCCCGACGCCGGCTCGGACGTGGGCGTGGGCCGGACGAAGGCCACGGCGCAGGAGAACGGCACCTGGCACATCGAGGGCGTCAAGCGCTTCATCACCTCGGCCGAGCACGACATGGCCGAGAACATCATGCACCTCGTGCTGGCCCGTCCCGAGGGCGCGAAGCCGGGCACGAAGGGGCTGTCGCTGTTCCTCGTGCCGAAGTTCCACTTCGACTCCGCCACCGGTGAGCTCGGCGAGCGCAACGGCGCGTACGTCACGAACCTCGAGCACAAGATGGGACTCAAGGCGTCCACGACGTGCGAGCTGACCTTCGGCGCCACCGCTGTCCCCGCCGTCGGATGGCTCCTCGGCGACGTGCACGACGGCATCGCGCAGATGTTCCAGGTGATCGAGTACGCGCGGATGCTGGTGGGCACCAAGGCCATCGGCACCCTCTCGGCCGGTTACCTCGCCGCGCTGGACTACGCCAAGGAGCGCGTACAGGGCGCCGACCTGCCGAGGATGACGGACAAGACCGCTCCGCGCGTCACCATCACCCACCACCCGGACGTGCGGCGCCTGCTGATGGCCAACAAGGCCTACGCCGAGGGTCTGCGTGCCGTCTACACCTACACGGCCACGTTCCAGGACCGGGTGCGCATCGCCGAGGCCGCGGGCGGCACCGACGAGGTCGCCGTGGCGGTCAACGACCTGCTGCTGCCGATCGTCAAGGGCGTCGGTTCGGAGCGGGCGTCGGAGCAGCTGCTGCAGTCGCTGCAGGTGCTGGGCGGCTCGGGCTACCTGCAGGACTACCCGATCGAGCAGTACATCCGGGATTCCAAGATCGATTCACTGTACGAGGGCACCACCGCGATCCAGTCGCTGGACTTCCTGTTCCGCAAGATCGTCCGGAACAACGGGCGGGCGCTGCTGCACGTGGCCGGCGAGATCCAGGCCTTCCTCGAAGCCGAGTCCGGCAACGGGCGGCTGAAGGAGGAGCGCGCGCTGCTGGCGACGGCGCTGGCCGACGTGCAGGGCATGCTCGGCTCGCTCACCGGCTACCTCTCCGCGTCGCAGGAGGATCCATCGAGCATCTACAAGGTCGGCCAGCACTCCGTGCGGTTCCTCATGGCGGTCGGCGACCTCCTGGTCGGCTGGCTGCTGCTGCGCCAGGCCGACGTGGCCCTCACCGCGCTCGCAAGCTCGACCTCGGGCAAGGACCAGGCGTTCTACGAGGGCAAGGTCGCGGTCGCGCGCTTCTTCGCGAAGACGGCCCTGCCGCTGCTGACCGCGCAGCGGGGCATCGTCGAGAACGCCGACAACGCGCTGATGGACATGGCCGAGTCCGCGTTCTGAGCCTCTGTGCGTGGAAAACGTCGCCCCGGCGACGTTTTCCACGCACGGCCGGCGTCAGCCGACGATGTAGCTCTGCAGCTGTTGCCGCTCGCTCTCCAGCAGGTCGATGCGCGCCTTCACCAGGTCGCCGATGCTGACGATGCCCACCAGCTCGCCGTCCTCCACGACCGGGAGGTGGCGGAACCGGCCCGTGGTCATGACGCGGGCCAGGTCGGCCACGTTGTCGCCGGGGGCGCAGGTGGTGACGCCGCTGGTCATGATGTCGGAGACGCGCTGGGCGAGCAGGCCGGCGCCTCCCGTGTGCAACCGGCGCACCACGTCACGTTCCGACACGATGCCGATCAGCTCCCCGCCGTCGACGACGGGCAGCGCGCCCACGTTGTGCGCGGCCAGCGTGCCGACCAGTTCGGCGACGCTGACCGACGGCGCGACCGTGGCCACACCCGTGCCCTTGCCCCGCAGTACGTCCGCAATCCGCATGAACGAACCCCCGATCCCGTCGCCGTTGATGGAGACGAGGTCGAGGGTACGAAGTGTGACGTGGATCGCGTAAGGCTCTTTCGGGGCGACTATGCGCCGCAGATGACGATCGGTGACGGGTTGTACTTGACCGTGCGCGTCGGGTCGGTGCGCACGGCACCGCTCTGCACGTTCTTCAGCGTCCGGGTGTTGGTGATGGTGAACCCCGGGGCGCCCCTGCTCGGCGTGCAGTGCTCCCCTGCCGGAATCGTGATCGGGGTCGGGTTGGTCGGGCTCGTCCGCGGGCCCGACGCCGACGCCACCTCCCAGACCTTGGTGCCGACGATCCTGACGTTCAGCGACGACGGGGTCCACGTCGTCTGGATCATGACGGCGGTCGGGTTGTCGTTGCGGAACTTGAGATCGATGATGTCGTCGAAGACGGTCGCCTCCCGCCCGGCGGGGTAGCGGCTGATGTAGAAGCTGTGCTCCTTGTGCTCCACGTTCGTCATCCCGGCGAAGTACGCCGCGTTGTAGAGCGTGGTGGCCACCTGGGAGACGCCGCCGCCGATGCCACGCGCGGAGTGCCCGTTCTCGATGATGCCGGCCTCGACGTAGCCGTGGGCGGCGTCGCGCGGGTTGGTGCGGGCGTTCAGGCTGAACGTCTCACCTGGCTGGACGATCGCGCCGTTGATCTGCTCGGCCGCTCGCTTGATGTTGCGTCCGGAGTCGGCGGCGAACCCGCCGGTCTGGAACTCGCCGATCACCCCGTTGATGCTCAGCGCGGTGAGCTGCTCGGTGGTGAGCGTGGCGGGCTGGTCGGCGTAGACGGCGGTGATCTCCCGCTTGTCGGTGCCGGTGAGCACCGGCAGCAGGTCCTTGAGCGTGGCCGGGTAGTCGATGCCGCGCCCGTCCTGCGAGGGGACCACCACCGGTGTGCCGGACGAGAAGTCGAGCTTCGCGTCGCGTCCGGGCTTCTCCGACGCGGCGAGCTGCGGCGTGAGCGCATCGGTGACGGCGCCGGTGTTGATCTCGGGCACGAGGCCGGTCGGATCGGCCCGGAACGTCAGCGCCGTGGCGATCACCGCAGGCGCGAGCGCGCCCCGGGCACCGTTCTCGCCGAGGACCGTCACGGGCGCGGCGACCGCGGGCGCGGCCACCTTCGCGATGGCCGCGGCGACGTCGTCCGGAGTGGTGACGGCCGGCAGCGTGGTGAGCGGGAGGGCGACGCCGGCGCCGCTCAGCCAGTCACGTTCCAGCACGGAGGCGGCGCCGGGAGCGTCCAGCTCCTGGCCGGGCACCGGATCGACGGGCACGGGCGTCACGCCCTCGAACTTCACCGTGCCCTCGACGGGCGCCTTGTTCACGATCGGCGCGAGCTGGGCCAGTGCGCCCTCCAGCGCGGGGCGGTCGGTGCTGGTGGCGATCCCGACCTCGCGCGAGTCGAAGAACGACGTGACGCGGGTGATCGGGTTCAGCGGCTGGGCGCCTGCCCGGTCGAGTGTGGCCGACCAGTCGACGGCCAGACCGGCCACCCGCGGGTCGAGCCGGCTCCGCGCCTCCCCGACGGTGACGGCCACCGGCTCGGTGGTGCGCGGCTCGATCTGGGTGCGCAGGGTCTTCTCGGCGTCGGCGAGGGAGAGCCCGCCGACCGACACCCCGGCGACGGTGGTGCCGCGCGGGACCGAGCCGGCGCTGAACAGCAGGTCGGCGCCGTAGGCCAGGCCGAGCACGGCGACCGTGCCCGCGACGACGAGCAGGCGGCGCCTCGCCTTCCGCGGCGGCGGGCGCTCGGCCTCGGGCTCCGGCGAGGACACGTCCGGCGGCGGCGGCGTGGGTGGCGTCACGGCCTGCTGCTGCGTCACGGCCTGCTGCGTCACGGCCTGCTGCGTCACGGCCTGCTGCGTCACGGCCTGCTGCGTCACGGCCTGCTGCGTCACGGGCGGTGACGTCACGGGCGGCTGCGTGAGCGGCTGGGCGACGACCGTCTCGACGGGAGCCTGCTCCGTGGTGGGCCGCAGCCGGATGCGCTCGGTGGGCGTATCGGCGGGAGCCGCGGCGGCGAGCGGCCCGCCCGGCAGCAGCTGCGTCTGCTCGGCATCGGGGGCCCCGAACCACGCGGGAGGGCCACCGGCGGGCCGGCGGACGGCAACCGTCGGGGACTCGTCGCCCGTGGCACCGGCGACGGCACCGCTCGGCTCGGCATCGGACGACGGCTCGTCCGCCGGTCGCGGTGGCGCGGCTGCCGGGACGGCGGCGGGCTGCACGGCCCCCGATCGGTCCCCGGCGGCAGCGACCTCGGCCGTGTCGGACTCCGCCGAGGCCGCGGCACCGGTGCGTCCGCCACCGGCGGGGCGGCCGGCCGCCACGGTCTCCACGGTGACCTCCACCGCGGCGTCGCCGTCCACGACAGGGCCTGCGGTGGGCGTGCCGTCCCCCGGCCGGGCGCGGGCCGGAGCGACCGCCTCCGGTTGCGCCGCCACCTGGGCGGCGACCTGCTCGGTCAGTGGTTCGACGAGCGGCCTCGGGCGCGTCGGGGTGACCGACCCGTTCGCACTGGAGGCGCCGTTCGTGGCGTGGGCGTCCGCCGTGGCGGCGCGCGACCCCGGCTCGGGGCGCATCGTGACCTCGCCGGACGAGGACTGCCGGTCGGGCATAGAAAGTTCGTTCCCCTCAACCATCTTCGGACGCGGGCGCTCCGGCCTGGCCCGTCACAGGTACAGGCCGGTTCCGTGTTCGGTTCGCTCCGTTGCGACGGCGTGCAGTTCACGTTCCCGAAGGACCAGGTACGTGTCCCCTTGCACCTCGACCTCGTACTGCTCGTCCCGTGCGAACAACACGCTGTCGCCGACCTTGACCGTGCGGACGTGGCTGCCCACCCCGAACACCTCCCCCCACACCAGCCGCCGCGGAACCTCCGCGGTGGCCGGGATGACGATCCCCGCGCCGCTGCGGCGTTCGCCGGTGACGTCGGCCTTGACCATCAGCCTGTCGTGCAGCATCTGGATCTCGAGCCGGGGGTCCTGCACCGTCACGATGCTACGGACCATGCCCACCACCGCCGGGACCGGCCCGGACACGAGAAGGCCCCGCGGGGCTGGCAGGTCGGGGGTCCGACAGCACCGCGGGGCTGTACTGGGATTCGGACGAGCGGGGCGATCCGTTACCTCGTCGCACCCGGAGCCGTGAATTCACTCGTTCGGACCAGCGGTGGCCAACAGATAGCGACCGAAGTGGGGCACGGTGAAGGCGATCTGCCCGCGTTGGGCCGAAAAGACCAGGCCCTTCTTCAACAGGCTGTCACGAGCAGGCGACAGCGACGACGCCCGCCGCGCGAGGTGATCGGCGATGCCCGACGTACCCACCGGCTCGTCGCGGCCCTCGGTGAGCTCCGCCATCGCCCGCAGGTACTCGCGTTCGGCGGGCGTGGCGCGCTCGAAGCGGGAGCCGAAGAAGCCGACGGCAAGCTCCGCCTCCGCCTCCGGCGCGGCCATCTTCACGTCGGCGGCGCAGATCGGGCTGCGCACCGCCGCGTCCCAGGCGGCCTTGCCGTAGGCCTGGACGAAGTAGGGGTAGCCGCCCGAGGCCGCGTAGAGCGCGTCGAGCGCGTCGGTGTCGAAGGAGGCCTCCTCGCGCTCGGCCGGGGCGAGCAGGGCGAAGTCGGCGTCGGCGCGGTCGAGCTGGCCGATCCGGATGTAGGTGAACAGCCGCTCCGAGTACGACTTCGACGCCGAGAGCACCGCGGGCAGGTGCGGGAGCCCGGCGCCGACCACCACCAGGGGCGAACGCGACTGCGACAGCTCGTGACACGCGGCGCAGAGCGCGGAGACGTCGTCGGCGCGCAGGTCCTGCATCTCGTCGATGAGGATGGCGACGCCGCTTCCGACGTCCGCCGCCAGGCCGGCGACCTCGGTGAACAGCTCGACGAGGTCGATCTCGATGTCGCCGGAATCGGCCCGGCCGCTCCGCACGGGGACGTCGATGCCGGGCTGCCACCGCTCGCGCAGCTTCGCCCCGTCGGGCGATGAGCGGAGCGCGAACGCCTTGAGCACCCCGAGCACCTCGTCGACGCGTTCGGGGAGGTCGTGGCGCACGGCCAGGTCCCGGACGGCGCGGTGCAGCGCGGCCGAGAGGGGGCGGCGCAGGTCGGCGTCAGGGCGCGCCTCGATCTTGCCGGCACCCCACCCGGCGCGCAGGGCCATCGACCGCAGCTCGCCGAGCAGCACCGTCTTGCCGACGCCACGCAGTCCCGTGAGCACCAGGCTGCGCTCGGGACGTCCACGCGCGACGCGCTCCAGCACGATCTCGAACGCGTCGACCTCCTTGTCCCGGCCGGCGAGCTCGGGGGGCCGCTGACCGGCGCCGGGGGCGAACGGGTTGCGCACAGGGTCCACGCATCGGACGCTATCGGTGAATCTTGGGCGAACCGTAGAAGTGGCTATCGAGCGCGATCGGCGTGTCGCGGATCGGGGAGTATCCCGCTCTCTAGGGTCAGGAGAAGAGAGCCCGATGATGCCCTCGAGAGCACTTTCTCCAGCTCTCTCGCTGGTCCACTAGATACCTCGAGAGAGGCCGATCGGGGCTCATATCCAGCACCATGTGTCCGAACGTGACTACTCAGAGCGAAGATCGAGGCAGTTATATCGCACTGAGTAACATATTTGCCGTGCGTACGAGTCACCCTCCATGGATCTTCGTACGCCGCGTGACTTCGACGGACCTGCCACTTCGCTGCTGGTGCGGCCCACCGACCGGGCCCGCCGCGCGCTCCGGCTGGCCGGGGCGTTGCTCGGCGCGCTGGCGATCGTCGTCGCCGTCCCCGTGGGGGTGGCGGCGAGCCTGACCCAGCCCGCCGGCACCGACCATCCACAGTGGGCGGGCGTGACGGCCGGCGTGGCGACCCTGCTGGCCTGCTGGGTGCTGTTGGGGCTGGGCGCGGCCTGGTGGGGCCGTCGACTGGCCGCGCTCGACCGCCGGAACTGGGCCGCCGGCTGGGCGCGCGTGGAGCCGAGCTGGAGCAGCCGCTACTGATCACGTCCGGCGGATGCGGTAGGCACTGCCTGTGACGGAACCGCTGACCACCGGAGTGTACGAGTCTCTGCGCACCCCGCGGCTGGAGGCGCAGATCGCAGGTGTCGCCGACCTCGTGCCTCACTACGACCCCGTCGACGACGCCGACCAGGCACACGTGCTGGCCCGCCACGTCGCCGCGATCGTCGAGCGCGCGCTGCTGGATCTGGACGCCGCCGGCCGCCGAACCCTGGTCAACGACATCCTGAGCGGCGTCTCGGCACACGACGAGCACCTGGCCGGGACCATCGAACACCTCGTCGCGCTCAGCCGGGGTGTCGCGCCCGGTGTGCACCGGCTGGAGCGGCCGGTCACGCCGCTGTCGTCGGCGGCACTGCTGACGAACACGCGCGGCGAGCCGTCGCTGTCCGCCGAGCTGCGATCAGAGCTGGGATCGGCCGACAGCGTCGACCTGTTGTGCGCGTTCATCCGCTGGCACGGTGTGCGGGTGCTGGCCGAGCAGCTGGAGGTGCTCCGCGACCGCGAGGTGCCGTTCCGTGTCATCACCACCACTTACATGGGTGCCACCGAGCAGCGCGCCGTCGACGAGCTCGCCCGTCGGTACCGCGCCGAGATGAAGATCAACTACGCCAGCGCGTCGACCCGGCTGCACGCCAAGGCCTGGCTGTTCCGCCGCAACTCCGGCTTCGACACGGCATTCGTCGGCAGCAGCAACCTCTCGCGATCGGCACTGGTCGAGGGATTGGAGTGGAACGTCCGACTCTCGTCGGTGGCCACGCCGGACCTGATCCGCAAGTTCGCGAGCACCTTCGACAGCTACTGGGCCGATCCGGCTTTCGCGTCGTACGACCCGGAGAACCCCGCCGACGGCGCGCGCCTCGCGAGCGCACTCGCGGGCAGCAGGCAGGGCCGCGGTGCGGTCACGCTCGGCACCGGGCTCGAGGTCCGGCCGTTCCCACACCAGCGGCAGATCCTGGAGGCGCTCGACGCCGAACGGGCCGTCCACGAGCGGCACCGCAACCTCGTCGTCGCGGCCACGGGCACCGGCAAGACCGTCGTCGCAGCGCTCGACTACGCCCGGCTGCGACACGTGCTGCCGCGCAGCCGACTGCTGTTCGTCGCCCATCGGCGCGAGATCCTGGAGCAGTCCCGCCGGACCTACCGTGCCGTGCTCGCCGACGGCGCCTTCGGCGAGACGTATGTGGGCGGTGACCGTCCGGAGCGGTGGAACCACGTCTTCGCCAGCATCCAGTCGCTGGCCGCCTACGGGGTCGAGAACATCCCCGCCGATCACTTCGACGTCGTGGTCGTCGATGAGTTCCACCACGCCGAGGCCGCCACGTACCAGCGGCTGCTGAGGCACCTGCGACCCCGCGAGATGCTCGGCCTCACGGCCACCCCCGAGCGCGGCGACGGCGTCGACGTCCGTGCACAGTTCGGCGGGCGCAGCGCGTTCGAGCTGCGGCTGTGGGATGCGCTCAGCGCAGATCTGCTCGTTCCGTTCCACTACTTCGGGGTCAGCGACGACGTCGACCTACGGGGCGTGGAATGGAAGCGCGGCGCCTATGACACGGCCATGCTCGACACCATCTACACCGGCAACGATGCCCGCGCGGCGAAAGTGGTGCGGGAGACCAAGGACAAGGTCACCGACGTCCGGCGGATGCGCGCGCTCGGGTTCTGCGTCTCGGTGGCGCACGCCGGGTACATGGCCGCGGTCTTCACCCGGGCGGGCATCCCCAGCCTGGCCGTCTCCGCGCAGACATCGCGGGAGGAGCGTGCAGAGGCGCTGCGACGGCTGACGTCCGGCGAGGTGAACTGCCTGTTCGCGGTCGACCTGTTCAACGAGGGCCTCGACATCCCCGACGTCGACACGGTGCTCCTGCTCCGGCCCACCCAGAGCGCCACCGTCTTCCTCCAGCAGCTCGGCCGCGGGCTGCGGCGGGCCCCGGGAAAGGCGGTGCTCACCGCGCTGGACTTCATCGGCCAGCACCGTCGCGAGTTCCGCTTCGACGCTCGCTACCGCGCGCTGACCGGAAGCACCCGCAGGGGTCTCGTCGCCGACATCGAGCAGGGCTTCCCGTTCCTGCCGTCAGGATCAGCGCTGGTCCTGGACCGTGTGGCACAGAAGACGGTGCTCGACAACGTCCGCCGGCACGTGCGGCTCACCCGGCGCGATCTGATCGACGACGTCCGTTCCCACGGCGATCTGCCACTTGCCTCCTATCTCCGGGAGTCCGGTCGGGAGCCGAGCGACCTCTACCGGCGGTCCGGGTCCTGGACCGGGCTCCGCCGCGACGCGGGGTTCCCCACCCCCGGCAGCGGGCCCGACGAGGAGGAGCTGCTCAAGCGAGTCGGTTCGTTCAGCCATGTCGACGATCCCGAGCGGGCCGAGCTGTACGGCCGCCTCGCCGACGCGGTGGGGCCGCGCTACGACGGACTGACCGACCGCGAGCAACGGATGGCGCGGATGCTGTTCTTCCAGCTCTGGCCCGACCGCGGCGGGTTCGGCTCCTACGACGCCGGGCTGGCGCACCTGCGGCGCCACCCGGCGGTGTGCGCTGAACTGCGTGAGCTCATCGCGTTCACCCTCGACCGGGCGCGCCACCTGCCCAAGCCGCTCGGTGCGGGGCTCCAGCACGTACCGCTGCAGAGTCACGCCCACTACCGCCGCGAAGAGATCCTGGCGGGCTTGGGCTGGGCGTCGATGACGCGCAAGGCCTACGGGCACGCGCAGGGCGTCGCCTGGGTACCGGAAGTCCGCGTCGACGCGCTGCTGGTGAACCTGCGCAAGACCGAACGGGACTTCTCACCCACCACGATGTACCGCGACTTCGCGCTGAGCCCGGACCTCTTCCACTGGGAGTCGCAGAACAACACGGCGATCGCGTCGGAGCCCGGCCAGCGTTACCTGCACCACCGCGAGCGGAACACGCACGTCGTGCTGTTCGTCCGCGAGGCGCCGAAGGACGACATGGGGGAGAGCGCCCCGTTTCTCTGTCTGGGGTCGTGCGAGTACGTCGAGCACCACGGTGAGCGCCCGATCGCGATCACATGGAAGCTGAGGCGGGCGATGCCGGGCGAGACGTTCCAGCTCGCGAGCGTGGTTGCCGGCTAGGACACGGCCGTGCGCTGCGGGTCAGGCCACGTCCTTGGCGCGCGGCACGATCGAGCCCTCGATCACCGGGTGCTGCCCGGGCCGGGCCGGGCGCTCGACCACATCGCCGTCGACGATCGTGCTGCCCGTGCGGATCCGCGCCGTGCGCAGCTGCGGCGCCCGTTCCTCGGCCGCACGCACCAGCCGCCTGCGCACGAACGCCCGCACCGGCGGGACGAGCAGCAGGAGCCCGGCCAGGTCGGTGACCAGGCCCGGGACGAACAGCAGCACGCCGGCCCCGGCCACGAGCAGCCCGTCGGTCAGCTCCGCGTGGGCGAACTTCCGGTCCGACACCGCCTTCGCCAGCGCCTGGGCGGCGCGGACCCCCTCGCGGCGGGCGAGCAGGAGGCCCAGCACGGAGCCGACGAGGAGCACCAGCAGCGTCCACCCGGGCCCGATCGCCGAACCGAGGGCGACGAGCGCGACGATCTCGACGACGAGGTACAGGAGCACGAACGGCATACTCCTCCAACGAACGAGATGCCGATTGTGCTCCCGACCCCGGGTCACAGCTCGGTCACCAGGTGAGCGCGAGCCCCGGGTCCGTGAGCAGCGCCCCGACGTCGGCCAGGAAGCGGGAGCCCTGCTCGCCGTCCACCAGCCGGTGGTCGAACGACAGCGCCAGCTGGCACACCGTGCGCACGGCGAGCTCACCGTCCACCACCCACGGCGTCGGCTTGATCGCCCCGACGGCCAGGATCGCCGCCTCGCCGGGGTTGAGGATCGGCGTGCCGGTGTCGACGCCGAACACACCGACGTTCGTGATCGTGAAGGTGCCGCCCGCCATGTCGGCGGGGGATGTCCGGCCCGAGCGCGCCGTGGCCGTCAGCTCGCCGAGAGCGTCGGCGAGCCCGCGCAGCGTGAGCGTGTCGGCGTCGCGGACCTTCGGCACGATCAGCCCGCGCGGGGTGGCCGCGGCGATGCCGAGCTGGACGCGGTCGTGGTAGACGATCTCCCCGGCCGCCTCGTCCCAGTGTGCGTTGACCTCCGGCGTGCGCCGCGCCGCGAGGCACACGGCCTTCGCGACGAACGCCAGCGGCGTCAGCTTGATGTCGGCGTACTCGCGCGTGGCCCGCAGGCGCTCGCGCAGCTCCATCGTGGCGGTGATGTCGACCGCGAGGAACTCGGTGACGTGCGGGGCGGTGAACGCGCTGCTCACCATGGCCGCGGCGGTGGCCTTGCGCACGCCGCGGATGGGCTCGCGGCGCACCCCGGCCACGGCCGGCGCAGGAACGGGTTCGGCCACGTGGGCCTGCACGTCCTCGCGGGTGATCACCCCGTCCGGGCCGGACGGGAGGACGGCGCGCAGGTCGACACCGAGGTCCCGCGCGAGCTTGCGCACCGGAGGCTTGGCCAGCGGCACGAGATCACCGGACGGGGGCGCCGAGCCGGGCCGGGCGCGGTCCACGGTCCCCGAACGGTGATCATGGCTGGGCCGGGCGACGCCACCGTCTGCATGATCGGCCGCTGGGGACGCCGAGCCGGGCTGAGCGCCGCTCCGCGTCCCCATGGGTTGATCACCGCCCGCCGGGCCGGAGCCGGCGACGGCGCTGGAGCCGGACGTGGCCGGAGCGCGCCGGGGGCGTCGCGTGACCGAGCCGGGGCGGGGACCGTAGCCGACGAGGGTGGCGATACGGCCGTCCTTACCGGCCTCCCCGATCTTGGCGCCCCGCTCGTCGTCGACCGGCGAGGCGTCGGGCGCCGGAGCCGGCCGGGCCTCGGCCGTCTCGATCGCGATGATCGGGGCGCCGACCGCGATGATCTCGCCGGTCTTGACCAGCAGGTCGAGCACGGTGCCCGCGTAGGGGCAGGGCAGCTCGACCGCGGCCTTGGCCGTCTCGATCTCGCAGATCACCTGGTTGACCGTGACGGTGTCGCCGGGGGCGACGCTCCACGTGACGACCTCGGCCTCGGTGAGGCCCTCGCCGACGTCGGGCATGGCGAACTCCCTACGCATCGCCGATCACCAGGCCAGCGAGCGGTCGACGGCGTCCAGCACCCGGTCGAGATCGGGGAGGTAGTCCTCCTCGCACTTGGACGGCGGGTACGGGGTGTCGAACCCGGTCACCCGCAGCACCGGCGCCTCCAGCGAGTGGAAGCACTCCTCCTGCACGCGCGCGGCCACCTCGGACGTCACCGACACCTCCGGCGGCGCCTCCGCGACCACGACGAGCCGGCCGGTGCGGCGCACGGACGCGAACACCGGGCCGAGGTCCAGCGGCGACAGCGTGCGGAGGTCGATCACCTCCAGCTCGCGGCCGTCCGCCGCAGCCGCGGTGGCCGCCTCCAGGCAGGTCTTGAGCACCGGGCCGTAGCCGACGAGCGTCAACGCGGAGCCGGTGCGCACGACCTGGGACGCGTGCAGCGGTGGCGGCGTCGCGGAGACGTCGACCTCCGCCTTCTCCCAGTACCGCCGCTTGGGCTCGAAGAAGATCACCGGGTCGTCGGAGGAGATGGCCTGCTGGATCATCCAGAACGCGTCGCTCGCGTTGGAGCATGCGACGACCTTGAGCCCCGCGACGTGGGCGAACAGCGCCTCGGGCGACTCGCTGTGGTGCTCGACCGCCCCGATGCCGCCGCCGAACGGGATGCGCACCACCACCGGCATCGGCACCTTGCCCTGCGAGCGGAAGTGCAGCTTCGCGAGCTGGGACACGATCTGGTCGTAGCCGGGGAACACGAACCCGTCGAACTGGATCTCGCACACCGGGCGGAACCCGCGGATCGCGAGGCCCACCGCGGTACCGATGATGCCGCTCTCGGCGAGCGGGGTGTCGAGGACGCGCTCCTCGCCGAAATCCTTCTGCAGCCCGTCGGTGACGCGGAAGACGCCGCCGAGCTTGCCGACGTCCTCACCCATGATCAAGACCTTGGGGTCGCGCTCCATCGAGGCGCGCAACCCGTCGTTGATCGCCTTCGCCATCGTGAGCACAGCCATGTCAGGCCCCCGCCGTGTCGATGCTCGAACCCGCAAGCGGTTCTTCGGCGAAGGACGCGTGGTAGGCGAGGAACGCCTCGCGCTGCGCCTCCACGTTCGGCGACGGCTCCGCGTAGACCTCCGAGAACATCCGGTCCGGGGCGGGAGGCGGCATGTCCACGCAGAACTGCCGGAACCGCGCGGCCAGCTCGTCGGACTCGGCCTGGACGCCGTCGAAGTACTCCTGCCCGACCCCCAGCGACCGCACCAGGTGCACGCGCACCCGCTCGATCGGGTCCTTCAGCTTCCACAGCTCCAGTTCGTCGGCGAGCCGGTAGCGCGTCGGGTCGTCGGAGGTGGTGTGCGCGTCCATGCGGTAGGTGAACGCCTCGACCAGCACCGGGCCGTTGCCGGTGCGGCACTCCTCCAGCGCCCAGCGGGTGACGGCGAGGCAGGCCAGCACGTCGTTGCCGTCGACGCGGATGCCGTCGAAGCCGTAGCCCTGGGCCCGCTTGTAGAGCGGCACCCGGGACTGGCGCTCGGTGGGCTCGGAGATGGCCCACTGATTGTTCTGGCAGTAGAAGACGACGGGCGCGTCGTACACCGCGGCACAGACGAAACCCTCGTGGACGTCGCCCTGGCTGGTGGCGCCGTCGCCGAAGAAGCAGATGGTGGCCTCCGAGTCCGGCCCGTCACCCACCTTGGACTCGAACTTCTGGCCCATCGCGTAGCCGGTGGCGTTGAGGCACTGGTTGCCGATGACGATGGTGTAGAGGTGGAAGTTGGTGGCCTTGGGGTCCCAGCTGCCCTGGTCGGTGCCGCGGAAGATGCCGAGCAGCTCGGTGGGGTCGATACCGCGTGTCCACGCGACGCCGTGCTCGCGGTAGGACGGGAACGCCATGTCGTGGGGCTGGAGCGCCCGCCCGGCGCCGATCTGCGCGGCTTCCTGCCCCAGCAGCGGCACCCAGATGCCCAGCTGACCCTGGCGTTGCAGGGCGTTGGCCTCGCGGTCGAAGCGGCGGACCAGCACCATGTCGCGGAAGAGCGCCTGCAGCGAGGCGACGTCGACGTCCGCCGCGTACGGGTCGAAGCGCTCGTCGGGCACCCGGACGCCCTCGGGAGTGAGGAGCTGGACGAGGTCGGCGCCGCCCTCGTCGGTGGCCTTCAGCCCCGCGAGCACCTGGTCGCGGGTCGGGTGCGCCCCCGATGCGGTCGGCGTGGCGGACGTGGCGGGTGTCCAGGACTGGGGAACGGACACGGGACCTCCTCGTGCTCGGCGGACCCGCGGCCGGTTCGTGGCCGGCGCGGGCTGGTCGGCCGCGCCGCGTCCCGGTGGGGAAGCGCGCGGCTCTCCGTGCATCCTGGCACGCGGGGCCCGGCCCCGGACACGTCCGGCACGCCTCGCGGCGAGACGTGCCGGATGGTGGACGATCAGGGCTGCGTCGGCTCGCTCCGCCCGTACTCCGGTGCCGAACCCAGGCTTGCCGTGCCCGGCGTGTAGCCGTTGCCGGTGGCCGCGTGGCGCGGGGTCGCCGTGATGCCGGCCGCGCCCTTCGCCTTCGACACGACCCCGGAGATCTGGCCCGAGTACTTGCCCTTGGTCTGCTTGTCGAGGAACTGCGCGGCCTGGTCGACGTACTTCGACGCCTTGTCCGGGTTCTTCTTGGCGTACCGGCGGGCGGCCTCCGCTGCCGTCGCGAGCGTGGCCAGCTTCCTGAACATGGACATGGACTTCCTCCGTCGTGGGGGGTCTTCTCGAGGGTGTCAACGCCCGGCGGGCACCTCGCGGTTGCGGGGTACCCACCGTAGTACCGACTCACTCACGGTGACGTCACGTAACAGTGACCCTCGATCCCCGGTACCGACCGCGACGAAGTGGCACCATCCGGCCATACCCGTCCCTGCAATCCGGAGGTAGCCCCGTGCCGATCCGTTCCCGTTCGCTCCCGAGCATCGCCGCCGCGGCCGCGCTCGCCGTCGTCCTCGCGGGATGCGGCGCCGGCGGGAACGGCAGTGGCGGCGGCAGCACCGCACCCACCAGCGCCGCCGCAGCCGCGATACCGACCGTGCAGAAGGACGCGGCGCTGGCCGCGCTGGTCCCGGCCGACGTCGCGGCCGACGGGAAGATCGTGGTCGGCTCCGACGCCTCCTACGCACCGAACGAGTTCGTCGACGCCGACGGCTCGACGATCATCGGTATGGACGTGGACCTGGCGCGCGCCGTCGGACAGAAGCTGGGGCTGCCGACCGAGTTCCAGAACGCCGCGTTCGACGGGATCCTGCCCGGCCTCGGGGCCAAGAAGTACGAGCTGGGCATGTCGTCGTTCACCGACAACGCCGACCGCGAGAAGGAGGTCGACATGGTCACCTACTTCTCCGCCGGCACGAAGCTGGCCGCGCCGGCCGGCAACCCCGACGGCATCACGGTCGACAACCTCTGCGGCAAGACCATCGCCGTCCAGCGCGGCACGGTGCAGGTCGACGATCTGACCGCGCGCAACGACACGTGCACCAAGGCCGGGAAGCCCGCGATCACGGTCTCCCAGTTCCAGGCCCAGACCGACGTCACGCTGGCGCTGACGGCCAAGCGGGCCCAGGCGATGCTCGCCGACTCCCCGGTCGTCGACTACGCCGTGGCACAGACCAACGGGCAGTTGCAGGTGCTCGGCGACTCCTACGACACCGCCCCCTACGGCATCGCCGTGCCGAAGGGCCAGGGTGACTACGCCAAGGCCGTCCAGGGCGCGGTGCAGGCGCTGATCACCGACGGCACCTACAAGGCGATCCTCGACAAGTGGGGCGTGGCGTCCGGGGGCATCCCGACCTCGCAGATCAACGCGGCGGGATGAGCCCTGCCGACGTGACTCCGCAACGAGCCCGCGCGATGCGGCCGGCGAGCCCTCGCGCCGGCATGGAGCCCGCGTGATGCAGCCGGTGACCGAGAGGGCGGACCCGATCCAGGCAGTGCCGGTCCGGCACCCGGGGCGGTGGGTGGCGGTCGTGGTGATCGCCGTGCTGGCGGCGATGTTGGTGAACTCGCTGCTGACCAACCGGAACTTCCAGTGGGACGTCGTCGGGCAGTACCTGTTCTCCGACCCGATCCTGCGCGGGCTGCGCAACACGCTGATCCTCACCGTGCTGTCGATGGCCATCGGCATCATCGGCGGGGTGCTGCTGGCGGTGATGCGGCTGTCACCGAACCCGATCCTGTCCGGCGTGTCCGCGGGCTACATCTGGCTCTTCCGCGGCACCCCGATCATCGCGCAGCTGGTGTTCTGGAACTTCCTCGCGCTGCTCTACCCGAGGTTCGGGCTGGGCATCCCGTTCGGGCCGGTGTTCGTCGCGGTGGACACCAACACCGTGATCACGGTGTTCATCGCGGCGCTGCTCGGGCTCGGCCTGAACGAGGCGGCGTACATGGCCGAGATCGTCCGCGGCGGGATCCAGTCGGTGGACGGCGGGCAGAGCGAGGCCGCCGGTGCGCTGGGCCTGTCACGGGTGCAGACATTGCGGCGCATCGTGCTGCCCCAGGCGATGCGCGTGATCATCCCGCCCACGGGCAACGAGACGATCTCGATGCTCAAGACCACCTCCCTGGTCGTGGTGATCCCGTACTACGAGCTGCTGTTCAACGCCGAGGCGATCGGGACCCGCACGTTCCAGATATTTCCGATGCTCATCATGGCGAGCCTGTTCTACCTGGCGCTCAGCAGCATCCTGATGGTGGGCCAGTACTACGTCGAGCGCTACTACGCGCGTGGGGCTGCCCGCGCCCTGCCGATGACGCCGGTCCAGAAGGTCCTGCGAAGAGTCGGAGTGGGGAGCGCGATGTGAGCGTCACACCCATGGTGAAGGCAGACAACGTCCGCAAGTCGTTCGGCCGGCTGGACGTGTTGAAGGGTATCGATCTGGAGGTCGCGCCGCAGGAGGTGTTCTGCCTCATCGGGCCGTCCGGATCGGGGAAGTCGACGATCCTGCGGTGCATCAACCGCCTTGAGCACATCGACTGTGGGCGGCTCTGGGTCGATGGTGCCCTGGTGGGCTACCACGAGCGGGGTGGCCGGCTGCACGAGATGCGTGAGCGGGAGGTCGCCGCTCAGCGCAGGAGCATCGGGATGGTCTTCCAAAGGTTCAACCTGTTCCCGCACATGACGGCGGCGCGGAACATCATGGAGG
>JBBQEF010000046.1:0-23750 GCA_038320445.1 Mycobacteriales bacterium | reverse complement strand
CGCGGCGACGCCGCGCTCGCGCAGCAGGTGGGCGAGCCGGGCGGAGCGCTCGTCCAGGGCGCGGTAGGTCAGCGCGCGGCGCGCGTCCTCGACGGCCACGGCGTCCGGCGTGCGGGCGACCTGCCGCGCGACCAGCTCGGTCAGGGCGACGTCCGGGTCGTCCGGGCGCGGGCCGCGCCCCCAGCCGTCGAGCAACGCCCGGTCCTCGTCGGTGAGCAGGTCCAGGGTCGTGGTCGGCGCGTCGGGCTCGGCCAGCCCGCGCGCGAGGAGCACCGGCAGCAGCCGCGCCATCCGCTCGGCCGTCGCGGGGTCGAACGCCTCGGTGCGGAAGTCCCACGTGCCGTGCAGGCCGCCGTCGGCGCGCCACAGGTGCAGGTCCACGTCGTAGCGCAGGCCGGGCCGCGCCACGGTGACGTGCCGCAGCGGCGCCCCGGCCAGCGTCGGCGAGCCCCAGTCGCCCTGGAAGGCGAAGCCCGCGCGCACCAGGGAGCCGTCGACGCTGTGGCCCGGCGCGAGCGCCGCGACCAGGTCCTCGAACGGGACGCCGCGGTGGGCGTAGGCGTCGAGGAAGGTGGCCCGGACGCGCCGGACGAGCTCCCGGAACGAGGGCCGACCACCCAGGTCGGCGCGCAGCACCAGCATGTCCGACAGCAGCCCGACCGCGCCGTGTCGGCCGGGCTGCGACCGGCCCGCCTCGGGGGACCCGACCGCGAAGTCCGTCTGCCCGGCGTGCACGCCCAGGAGGAGCTGGAACGCCGCCAGCACCACGGTGAACAGGGTCGTCCCCTCGCTGCGGGCCAGCTCCTCGGCCCGCGCCACCAGGTCGGCGGGCAGCGCCAGCGGCACCGAGCCTGCGCGGAAGGTGGGCTGCGCGGGGCGGACCCGGTCGGTCGGCAGGTCCAGCTCGGGCAGATCGGCCAGCCGGGTGAGCCAGTGCGGCAGCGCGGCCGGGTCCCCGGGGGCCGGCGCGGGGTCGGGCCGCACGCCGGACAGCTCGCCGCGGTACGCGGCGTCGAGCTCGCCCAGCAGGACCCGGAACGAACCCCCGTCGCAGACCAGGTGGTGGGCCATGAACACGAGCAGGCGCTCGTCGTCGGCCAGGCGGGCGCCGTGCACCGCCAGCAGCGGCCCGCGCATGACATCGAACGGCCGGGCCGCCGCGCGCGCGGCGCGCTCGAGCGCCTCCGGTCGCCGCTCCGCCGCGGGCAGCCCGCGCAGGTCGACCCACTGCACCGCGATCCGGGCGTCGTCGGTCAGGGTGCGGGCGGGCCCGCCGGGGCCGTCGGCGAACCGGGCGCGCAGCGCCGGGTGCCGTTCGACCAGCACCGACAGGGCGTGGTCGAGCCGCCGTTCGTCCAGCTCCCCGGCGTGCAGCGCCGCGAAGTGCAGCGTGAACACGCCGGTGCCGGGGCACAGCCGCTCGAACACGAGGACCCCGCGCTGGGCTGTGGTCAGGGGCGCCGGTCCGGCTGCCGCGGCGCCGGTTCCCGCCCGCCACCGCGCGACGAGGTCCCGTCCCGCATCCATCACGCCCCCGCGCTGTCCGCGGCGGCCAGCACCCGGCCGCGGAGTGCGGCGGGGGCGTGACCGTCGGCCAGCCAGTCCGTCACCAGGACGTCCGCCGCGACCGCCGCCGTCGGGACGGCGAGCAGCGCCTCCAGCGGCACCGGGAGGCCCAGCGCGTGCTCGAGCACGGCCGCGGCCTCGGCCGCCCGCACCGAGTCGACCCCGAGGTCGATCAGGTCGTCGGCCGGGCCGCACACCTGCGCCTCGCAGACCGCCGCGACGACCCCGCAGACCAGCGCGGCGAGCTCGCTCGTCGTGCCCGCCCGGGCGCGGTGCTGCTCGATCGCCGAGCGGGTCGTCCGGTCGGCGATCACCGCGCGGTCGAACGCGCCCGCCACGAACGCGTCGCGGGCGGCGGAGCGGCGGATCTTCCCGCTGGACGTGCGCGGCAGCGACCGCGGCGGCAGCAGCGCCACCGCACCCAGGCGCAGCCCGGTCCGGGCCAGCACGGCCGCCCGCGCGGTCGCGGCGAGGGCGTCGTCCCGCGCCCCGCGGGTCTCCAGCACGAGCACGGGGACCGGGTCGGGCCCGGAGTCGAGGAGGAACGCCGCGGCCAGCCTGCCCGCCCGGCCGACCGCGTCGAGTGCCGCCGCCTCCACGTCGACCGCGTGGTGGTTGACGCCCCGGAACACGATCACGTCCTTCGCCCGCCCCGTCACGTGCAGCTCCCCTCCGCGCAGGTGCCCGAGGTCGCCGGTGCGCAGGTGGCGCGCGCCGTCGAGCTCGCCGAAGAGCTCCCCGGGGTCACCGGAGAGGTAGCCGGAGGTCACGTTCGGCCCGCCGACCCAGATCTCGCCCTCGACGCCGTCGGCCACCGGCGTGCCCCGCCGCGGGTCGACGACGACGACCCGCTGCCCGCGCACCGGCGTGCCGCAGCTGACGACGGGGTCGGTGCCGGCCCCGGCGACCGGCCCCGACCAGTGACCCGCGCTGACCATCAGGGTCGCCTCGGCCAGGCCGTAGCAGGGCAGGAACGCCTCCGCGCGGAACCCCGCCGGGGCGAACCGCTCCGCGAACGCGGCCATCGTGCGGTACCGGACCGTCTCACCGCCGCTGAAGGCGACCCGCCAGCGGGAGAGGTCGAGACCGGCCACGGCGTCCTCGCCTCGGGCGCGCAGCAGGCACAGCGCGTAGCCGAAGTCCGGACCGCCGGTGTGCGTGGTGCCGTCCTCGCTGATCTGCCGCAGCCACCACAGGGGCGACTTGAGGAAGTCACCGGGCGCCATGATGCGCATCGGGATGCCCGCGGCCACGGGCGTCAGCAGGCCCCCGACCAGGCCCATGTCGTGGAACGGGGGGAGCCAGGTCAGGGCCCGGGACCCCGCGTCCAGCCCGAACCGCTCGCTGATCGCGGCGGTGTTGGCGGCGAGGTTGTCGTGGGTGACGAGCGTGCCGCGGGGGTGGCCGGTGCTCCCCGACGTGTACTGCACGACCGCGACGGCGTGCCCGTCGACCGCGGGCAGCCCCGTCGGCGCCGTCCCGTCCGCCTCGGCGCCCGGCACGCCCAGCACGGTGGGCACGTCGATCTCGGGGTACCGGCGGGGCGCGACCACGACCGACGGCCGCGCGTCGCGCAGGACGCCCGCGAGCCGTGCGCCGCCGAACGCCGACGCGGGCCCCGGCGGTGCGGCCGGGACCACCGGTCTGCCGGCGAGGAACGCACCGAACACCGCGACCGCGTAGTCCGGCCCGGCCGGGTGGGCGAGCAGCACGGGCCCGTCCGGCGCCGCGACCAGCCGGCGGGCGAGCTCCGCGGCGCGGCACGCGACCTGCGCGCAGGTCAGGCGTTCGAGCCCGCCGAGCGGGTCGACGCCCTCGTAGGCGACCGCGTCCGGGGTCGCGTCGGCACGGGCGAGCAGCGTCCGGGTGAGAAGCGGTTCCGCGGAGGTCCTCAGCATCCGCACTCCTCGGGCCGGCCGTCGCGAGCCGTGCCGTCGCGACCTGCGGGACCACGATCTCCGACGCCCACGCGGCGGGCCTGTCCCCGGTTCGGCCGACACCGCCCCGCGCCGGAGCGCTCGATGAACTCGACCGCGACCGCCATCGAGGCCCGGTCGGCGAACAGCGATGCGTGGTCACCGTGGGCGTCGAGGTGCAGGCTCCCGTGCCGCAGGCCGTCGGCGACCCGGCGCGACCCCTGCGGGTGCGCGGTCCGGTCGCTCTCGCTGGTCACGACGAGCGCGGGCTGGCGCACCCTCGGGAGGTAGCCGTCGACGTCGGTGCGGGCGAGGGTGCCGTTGAGCCTGCAGTACCGGTAGAGCCGCTCGGCGTTGACGAAGGGGTGCAGCACGAGGTGCGCCAGGCCTGCGGGGGCATCGGCCAGCGCGACCTGGGAGAACGCGGCGTGCACCGACCGCGCCGCCGCCCGGCTGCCGGCCGCCAGCGCCATCAGCTCGATGAGGTCGTTCTGGAACCGGGTGCGCGGCGAGCCCCCGGCGAACGCGTAGGCGCCGTGCCAGAGGCTGAGCGACGCGACCCGCTCCGGCCGGTCCGCTGCCGCCGCCAGCGCGATCACCGCGCCGCCGCACAGCCCCACGAGGTGTGCGCGGGCCACGCCGTAGTGGTCCATGACCGCGACCAGGTCGGCGGCCTGGGCCGCCGTGTCCACGGCCCGGTCCCCGTCACCGGGCCCGGCGCCGCCGAACAGACCACGGCTCTCCCAGGTCAGCACGCGGCGGTCCCGGGAGAGGTGGTGCATCCACGGCTCCGCGAGGGCCGCTGGCATACCGCAGGCGGGGACCAGGACGACCGCCTCGCCGTCGGCCGGGCCGCCGCCGTAGACGTCCAGCGTCACCCCGCCTGCCGACGGCGCGCGGTCCTTCCCGAAGACGACGTCGAAGCTCTCGGCGACGGCGTCCGCGACGACGGGGTCCACGACGGCCGGCAGTCCCCGCCCGTCGAGCGCCCCGAGGTCGGCGGCGACGTCCGCCAGGGCCAGCCGTTCGCCGACCACCCGCTCGAACACGCCCGTTGCGGTGTCGCGGGAGAGGACCAGACCGGGCACGCCCGTCCGCCGCGCGACCCGGTCGAGCAGCGCCTCCAGTACGCCCCACTGCCGTGCGGACGGCGCGGTGCGCCCCACCGCGGCGATCCGGACGGGCGTGTCCATGCCCTCGACGAGCGGCCGCACGGAGAGCGCGGCCGTGGCGAGCCTCGCGACCGCCCGCCGGGCCCGCGGCGCGTCCCACGCCGGTGCGGGCCCGGGCGGCGTGGTCACCGGACCGGGAAGACGTGGCCCCGCGTGGTGGCGGTGACCTTCCGGTTGTGGGTGTGGGTGTCGGTGCCCGAGACCAGCACCGCGCCGTACTTCTGCAGGCTGACCTGGCCGCCGTACTCGTCGACGTCGGCGGTGTCGGGGTAGACCTCCACCGAGGTCGGCACGTAGCGGCCGGCGAAGCCCAGACGCATCGGCCTGTCCGGGGCCGAGTGCGGCTTGGAGGCGTGCATCATCGTCGACCAGAACATGACCGCCTCGCCGGGCCGCATGACCATCGAGACCGCGCGTTCCTCCGGCGGTCGCCAGTCCGGGTCCTTCTGGAGCTCCCGGTAGTCGTAGCCGTAGAACCCGCGGTTCACGCCGCCCTTGCCCAGGCCGTTGATCTTGTTGGGCTGGTAGTGCATCCCCTTGGTCTCGTCGTAGTGCATGGTGCGCTGCGTGCCGGGGATGAACTGCAGGCAGCCGGTGTCCTCGGCGGCCTCGGTGAAGGCCGTCCACACCGTGATGGTGCCGCCGAACTCCCGTTCCTCGGCGGGCCAGACGATCTGCGGCTTGCCCGAGGCGAAGGCGAAGGTGTCGGCCTGGTGCCAGTCGGTGCCCTCGTCGCCCGGGTACTTCGGGAAGAACTCGCTGCGCCAGCACAGCACGTTCGGCCCGAGCACCGCGGCGACCCGGTCCACGATCTCCGGGCGGCAGACGTGGTCGGCCAGGAACGTGGAGTCGAGGTGGCGGTCGTAGTTGGCGATGTTCGTGTTGCCCGCCTGGGCGTCGTCCTCGTCGTAGACGGCCTCGCTGCGGTCCATGAGGCGGAGGCGCTCGCGCCGCCAGAGGCGCTTCATCTCCTCCTCCTCGTAGACCGGGAACGGCCCCAGGTAGCCCTGCTCGTGGAACCGGGCGACCTCGTCGGCGGTCGGGGTGAAGCGCTGGTCCAGGGTGTTGGTCATCGTGGGTCCTCTCGTCCGTCCCGCTCCTGCTCGACCAGCTGGTCGACGACCAGCTGCGACAGCAGGTCCAGGCGTGCCTCCTCCAGTTCCGCGACGTCGACGGTGACGCCGTACCGGCTGCCCACCTCGGCGAGCATGCGGATGAACGCCAGGGACGTGGCGCCCTGGTCGAACACGTCGACGGCCGGGTCCACGTCGCGCTCGAGCACCCGGCGAGCGATCCCGCCGATCGTGCTCAGCACCTCCGGGAGGTCGGTCCCGGTGCTGCGCAATGCCGTCATGCCCGGCACACCTCCTCCGCCGTCGGTTCATCTGCCCAGCGCATCGCGATCCACCTTTCCGTGCAGCGTCAGCGGGATCTCCGTGACGAGCTCGTACAACGACGGCCTCAGGTGCCTCGGCAGGCTCGCCACCGCGTGCCGCTCCGCGTCGGCGGCGAGCCGCCGCGCGGCGTGCGGGCCGGCGGCCGCCCCGCCCGCCGGCACCAGGTAGGCGACGAGCCGGACGTCGCCGCCGCCGAAGTCGCGGGGCACGACCGCGGCGCGTGCGACCTCGGGTAGCCGGGAGAGGCAGTGCTCGATCTCGCCCGGCTCGATCCGGTACCCGCGGACCTTGAGCTGGTCGTCCATCCGGCCGAGGAACGCCAGCTCCCCGTTCGGCAGCCGCACCCCGAGGTCCCCGGACCGGTACAGGCGCTCGTCGCCGAGCGACGGGACCGTCGTGAACCGCTCGCGGGTGAGCTCCGGCCGGTGGAGGTAGCCGCGGGCCAGGCCCGCGCCGCCGATCCACATCTCGCCCGGGATGCCGTCCCGCACCGGTTCCCCGTCGGCGTCCAGGACGTGTACGCGCACGTCCGGGATCGGCACGCCGATCGGGCTCACGCCCCCGGCATCCAGGTCGTCCGCGCGGATCCGCCGGTAGGTGCAGTGCACCGTGGTCTCCGTGATCCCGTACATGTTGACCAGCACGGGCAGGTGGTCCCCGTGCCGCTCGATCCACGGGCCCAGGAGCCCGGGATCGAGCCGCTCCCCGCCGAAGACCAGCAGCCGCAGGCTGGCGGGAAGGACACCTGGCTCGGGGTGGGTCGTCGGCCACAGCGCGGTCTGCAGCTGGTGGAAGGCCGACGGCGTCTGGTTGAGGACGGTCACCCGCTCCGAGCGCAGCAGGGAGATCAGCAGGGCGGGGGAGCGGGAGGCGGCCTCGGGCACCAGCACGAGCCGCCCGCCGTAGAGCAGCGCACCCCAGATCTCCAAGACCGAGAAGTCGAAACTGATGGAGTGGAACAGGGTCCAGGTGTCGCGGTGGTCGAAGTGGAACCGGTCATGGGTCTGCTCGAACAGCCGCACGACGTTGCGGTGCTCGACGGCCACGCCCTTGGGCACGCCGGTGGACCCGGAGGTGTGGATGACGTAGGCGAGGGTGCGCTCCTCGGCGGGGGCCGGCGCGCGGGCGACGGGCCGTCCCCGCCCGGCCCGGTCCTCGACGGTGACGGCGTCCCCGTCGAGCCACACCACGGCTCCGGGGTGGGTGCCGAGCGTCGCCGCCGCGACCTTCGCGGCCACGACGACCGACAGCGCGCAGTCGGACAGGAGGAAGCCGATCCGCTCCGCCGGGTAGGACGGGTCCACCGGCACGTAGGCGCCACCCGCCTTGAGGATCCCCAGCATGCCGACGACGGCCTCCGGGCTGCGCCCGGCGCAGAGCCCGACGAGCACGTCCGGTCCGACACCGAGCGCGGCGAGGTGCCCTGCGAGTCGGTCGCTGCGCGCGTCGAGCTCGCCGTAGGAGATCGTCTCCGTCGAGGTGGACAGGGCGATGCGCTCGGGGGCCTCCCGGGCCCGCGCCCGGAACACGGCGTGCAGGCTCCGGCCCGGCAGCGTGACGGCACCGGGCGTCGTCGTGGGATGCACGGTCAGCACACCTTGTGCACCCAGTGGTGCGGGTCCGGGCCGCGGCCGTACTGGATGGCCAGCAGCTCGGCGCGCAGGCGCTGCGTGACCGGGCCGGGCCGGCCGTCGCCGACCCGCCAGCCGCCCGACGCCGACTCCACCCGGCCGACGGGGGCGATCACCGCGGCCGTGCCGCAGGCGAAGACCTCGGTCAGGTGGCCGCTCGCGCAGTCCCGCCGCCACTGCGCGGTGGACGTCCGCGCCTCCTCGGCGCCCATGCCCAGGTCGCGTGCGAGCGTCAGGAGCGACTCGCGGGTGATGCCGGGAAGCAGGGCCCCGGTGAGCGGCGGTGTCGTGATCCGCGGCCGGTCGCCGCCGTGGACGAAGAAGAGGTTCATGCCGCCCATCTCCTCGACCCAGATGCGTTCGGCGGCGTCGAGCCACACCACCTGGTCGCAGCCTTCCGCCACGGCCTGCCGGCTCGCCGCGAACGCCCCGGCGTAGTTGCCCGCGGCCTTGGCGGCGCCGGTCCCGCCGGGGGCCGCGCGCACGTGCTCCTCGCCGAGCCACACGCGGAGCGCAGTCGGGCCGGCCGGGCCGAAGTAGGGCGACGCCGGCGAGGCGATGACGCAGAACAGGTAGCTGCCCGACGGGTGGGTGAAGCCGAGGCCGGCCTGCGTCGCGATCATGAACGGTCGCAGGTACAGGCTGTGGCCGTCGCCGTCCGGCACCCAGTCCCGGTCCTGGGTCACCAGCAGCTCGACGGCGCGGACGAAGTCGTCGACCGCGAGCTCGGGCATCGCGAGCCGCTGGGCGGAGCGGATGAAGCGCTCGGCGTTCGAGTACGGCCGGAACAGGGCGACCGAGCCGCTCGCCTGCCGGTAGGCCTTCATCCCCTCGAAGACGGCCTGGCCGTAGTGGAACACCGAGGTCGACGGGGGGAGGGTGAACGGGGCGAAGGGCTCCACCCGCCCGTCGTGCCAGCCGCGTCCCGCCGTCCACCGGATGGTGACCATGTGGTCGGTGAACACCGTGCCGAAGCCGGGGCGCGCCACCGCGGCCCGGCGCTCGGGGTCGGTCGCGCGGCGCGCGTTCGGGACGATCTCGACGTCAACCACGGGCCCTCACCTCACGTCGGACGCTAGGGCGCACGGGGGCGGCCGTCGTGTCGCGGGAACGGGCGACTGCCGTCAGATGATCATGCGGGATCACGTCGCCACGCCGGCGGTGCGGAGCAGGGCGACCCGGGTCAGCTCGGCCTTGTTGCCGACCCCGAGCTTCGCGCGGATCCGCTTCACATAGGTGTCGACGGTGTGCGCGCTGATCCCCAGGCGCGTCGCGATCTGGCCGTGTGTGAGCCCGCGGGCGATCTGGCCGAGGACTTGTGACTCGCGGCCCGACAGCCCGTCGAGGCCGGTCCGGTCGGCCGGGGCCGGGTTCTCCGGGGCCCGGCGCGGGACGGTGGCGCCGCGGGCCGCCCGCCGCACGGCGAACAGGATGCGCTCGATGGACTCCTGCCGGCCGACGACGACGTCGGCGCCCGCCGCGAGGTACGCGTCCGCGGACGTCCGGGTACCGCTGAGGACGACGATCGGGGCGCGACCGGCGAGCGCGGCGAGGGGCGCCGGGTCGTCGGCGAACTGCAGCGTGTCGAGGTCGATCAGCAGCGCGTCACCGACGAAGAACGGGGGGACCTCGGCCGACCGGCTCGATGCGGTCACGGCGATGCCGCCGTTCTGCAATGCGGACCGCAATCCGGTGAGGTAGATCGGGCAGCCGGAGAGCACACCGGTTCTGATCACTGTTCCCCCAGGGTGGCAGAATGGTTCTCCGGGTGGCCGCCTCGCGATTCCACCGCAGCGGGCGAAGCGTCGCAGGCGCTCCGTCCGCCTGCCAGGTCACCGGTTCCGGGGACTGACCCGCGGCCGGGCGACCTGCGGCGCCGGCCCCTTTCCTGCGTTGCTCCGGCCGGCCGGGCGCACAGCACCGCGGATGCCGACGTCGCGGCGGTTCATCCGGTTCGTCGAGGAATCCCGCGGGCGACGCCCTTGTGCGCGTGATGTGCCCGTTCTCCGTCGCCGAATGTGCGGTGCTTTGCCGCCGATGTGCGGAACAGATGCGCGGGGGTGCTCTTCTGGTGGTCGTGCTGCCACTACGGGGAGGGTCCGGATGCTGCGAGTAGGGGTCGTGTCCCGGTGTCCGGTCTACGTCATCGGCCTGACGCAGGCGTTGCAGGGCTGCGGCATCACCGTGCGTGCGCAGCCCGAGTCGCCGGACCTGCCGCGGTTCATGGTCGTCGATGCCGTGCTGATGGACGCGGAGCTGTTCGCGTCGGGGAACGACCTCACCCCGATCGCCGCCGCTGCCGTCCACGCCCCGGTACTGATCGTCAACGGCGAGCCGCCGGCCGCCGGCCCGGACTTCCGGGGTGCGGGGGCGCGCGGTGTCGTCGGCAGGGGGGAGTCGGCCGAAGGCATCGTGAGCGCGCTGCGGGCCGTGGCCGCCGGGGGCGAGCCGGACACCGGCGCGGCGCGCCGGGGCCCGCAGCCCGCCGACGCGCGGCCGCCGGAGCAGGCGGGGCTGTCCGAACGCGAGTTCCAGGTGCTGCACCACATCGCCCGTGGCTTCACCCACGGCCAGATCGCGACGCGGCTGGGCATCAGCCCACACACGGTCGACACCTATGTGAAGCGCGTGCGGGCCAAGCTCGGCGTCGGCAACAAGGCGGAGCTGACCACGGTCGCGCTGCTCGCCCGGAACCCGGCGGTCGAGCTCGCGGCCCCCCTCTAGCGGCTCTGGTCGACCGGCTCGGGGCACGCCGCCGGGACCGCCCCGATGCGGGCGAGGATCTCGTTCGCCCGGTGGTCGGCGGCATCCGCGGACTCGGTGCGGCCCGCGTCGAGATCGACGTCCCTCAGCGACTGCAGGGCCCGCGCCGCGCCGAGGGGGTGGTCCGAGGTCGTGTGCAGCGACAACGCCCGCCCGGCGAGGGTCGCCGCCCGGTCGAGGGACCCGGCGGCCCGGTTGATGTCGGCGAGGAGCCGCAGGGCGTGTCCCTCGAGCAGCTTCAGGCCGAGCTCGTCGCAGCGGGCCATCGCCTCGCGCGCGGCCCGGGCGGCCCGCTCCCGGTCGCCGCGCAGGTGATGGACCTGGCCGACCCCGATCAGCGACTCGGCGGCCCGGCCCCGTTGGCCCGTCTCGGTGGCGAGGGCGAGGGCCGCCTCGAACCCCGTCAGCGCCGCGTCGAGCGACCCGGCGTCCGCGTCGAGGCTCGCCAGGCACAGCAGGGCCGAGACCTGCTCGAAGGTATCGCGGACGTCGTCGGCCAGTGCCAGCGCACGGTGCGCCCGCCGCCGTGCCGCGTCCGGCCGGCCCAGCTGCCGGTCGAGGAGGGCCATGTCGACGAGGGCGCCCGCCTCGGTGTGCCGGTCGCCGGCCGCGTGGGCGGTGTGCAGTGCGGCGGACAGCGAACTCGACGCCTCGTCGAGCAGACCGGCGTCGCGCAGCGCGCGGCCCAGGTTGTGCAGCGTCAGACCGTCGTAGGAGTCGTCTCCGAGCTCCCGGTAGATCTCCAGCGCACGCCGGAACGAGGCGATGGCGTCGACCAGGCGGCCGGACTGGTGCTGGATCGCCCCGAGGTTGTTGAACGTCGTGGCCTCGCGCGCCTGGTTCCCGAGCTCCAGATTGAGCGCGCGCACCTCCGTCAGGCTGGCGACGGCGAGGTGCAGGTCCCCCATCTCGGTCTGGATGATCGAGATGTTGCTGAGCGTCGCCACCCGGGAATCGGTCCACCCGGCCGCCTCGCTGTGCACGAGTGCGGACTCGAGGTGGTGCAGCGCGCGGGGCAGGTCGCCCCGCGACCGGCAGGCCGTCGCCACGGCGAGCTCGGCGACCGCGCATCCGCTCGCGTCCCGCGCGGCGACGGCCGCGGCGTCGGCGGCGGCGGCGATCTGATCGAACTCCGCGGTCAGGCGCCGGCGGAACAGGTGCATCCGCAGGGCGTCGCACAGCTGCCACGCGATCGCGGGCGCGCCGTGCGCAGCGGCGTCACGCGCGACGTCGACGAGGTTGACGAGTTCCGCCGAGAGCCACTCCTCCGCCGATTCGTCGGTGGCGAGGCCCGGTCCCGCGGTGGCGTCGGCCGTCGGCGGGGCCGGGAGGCGCAGGACCCTGGGGTAGAGCCTGCGTGCAGCGCGGTCGGCGCCGGCGAGGTACGCGGTGGCGCAGGTGAGCCAGGGGGCGTCGGGGTCGGCCGTGGCGCGCTCGCCGACGTCGCGCGCGTAGGCCCGCAGCAGGTCGTGGAGCACGTAGCGGCCGGGGGCGTGCTCGGTGAGCAGGTGGGCGTCAACCAGCTCGGCGAGGCTCCGCCGCGTGTCGTCCTCGGACGCCCCGGAGCCGACCGCGGCGACGGGGACCGTGAAGTCCGTGCCCGGTGCCAGCCCGAGGGTCCGGAACAGCGTCCGGGCCGGGGCGGAGAGGATCTCGTAGGACTGCTCGAAGACCAGCCGGACCGTGGCGCGGTCGTCGCCCGCGACGGTGAGCGCCTGCCAGCGGTCGCCGCCGCGGAGCCGCGCGGCGAACGCGGCGACGCCCTGCGCGGGGTGGCGCGCGAGGTTCGCCGCGGCGATCCGCAGGGCGAGCGGCAGGTGCGCGCACGCCGCGGCGAGGTCGGCGACCGCCGCCGGCTCCGCCTCGGCCACGGCGCCGAGCAGTTCCGTGAGCAGCTCGACGGACTCCGCCGGATCCAGCACGTCGAGGTCGATCCGCCGCGCGCCGTCGACCGCGACGAGCCCACCGAGCTCCCCTCGGCTGGTGACGAGGACCAGGCAGCCGGGCGCGCCGGGGATCAGGGGCCGCACCTGCTGCGCGCTCGCCGCGTTGTCGAGCACGATGAGCATGCGCCGGTGCGCGAGAACCGATCGGTAGAGGATCGCGGCCTCGTCGCCGTCGCGGGGGATCTGGCCGTCGGTCAGGCCGATGTCGCGGAGGATCCGGCCGAGCACCGTCACGGGTCTGGCCTGCTGGTCGCGGGACATCCCGTGCAGGTCGACGTAGAGCTGGCCGTCCGGGAAGCGGTGCGCGACCTGGTGCCCCCACCGGACGGCGAGCGCTGTCTTGCCCACGCCGCCTGCCCCGAAGATCGCCGACAGCAGGATCGTGGTCGGGGTGTCGTCGGCGTCGCCGAGCAGGGCATCGAGCTGCTGGAGGTACCGGGTCCGCCCGGTGAACGGGTGGACCACGGCAGGGAGCTGCGCGGGTGCCGGACGGTCGGGCACCTCGGCGTCGGGCGGGCGGCGCGGCGGGGCCTGGCCGTGCTGGTCGAGCTGCAGAATCCGTACCAGTGCCCGGCTCACCTCTCGGCTGGGCTCGATGCCGAGCTCGTCGCGCAGCCGGACGCGGAGCAGCTCGTACGCCTCGAGCGCCGCCGCCTGCTGGCCCGACGCGGCCAGCGCCTCGAACCACGCGGCCTGCAGCGCCTCGTTGAGCGGGTCCTCGGTGACCAGCGGGGCGAGGGCGTACAGCGCGCGGTCGGCGTGCCCGGCGTCGATCGTCAGGCGCGCGAACTCGGTCGAGGCCGACGCCCGCTGGTTGGCGAGCTGCTGGAGCACGGTCGCGTCCGTGCACTCGTGCGGGACGTCGACCAGCGCCGGCCCCCGCCAGAAGTCCAACGCCTCGGCGAGCAGGTCGGCACGGTCGGCGGGCGGGACCGTCGCACTCCGGACGAGGAGGGAACGGAACCGTTCGGCGTCGATCTCCCCGGAGCTGACGTCCAGGGCGTAGCCCCGCGTCGTCCGGCGGACGGTGATCGCGTCGCCGACCGTCGTGTGCAGCCACTGACGGAGGCGGTGGACCGCCACGCGCAGCGCCTGCGTGCCGTCCCCGTCGGGCCGGTGGGGCCACCTGCGCTGGTGCAAGGAGTCGTCGCTCAGCTCGCGCTGTGGTTCGACGGCCAGGTTCCCGAGCAGGGTCCGAGCCCCGCGCGACGGGAGCGCGATCACCCGTCCCCGGTGCCGGAGCACCACCGGTCCCAGCACCAGGATGTCGACCCGGTCGGCCGCGTGCGCGGGGCCGCGCGCCGTCACGGAGCCGACCCGGGGCGTCAGTCCGCCCCGATGGCAGACCAGTCGCAGGAGTCGGTGTGGTAGCCGCGAGCCACGGTGGTGGTCTGGTCGCCGCCGGCGACACCACCGCTAATGACCAGGCCGAACGTGGCGAGTGCCGCCACGACCAGCGCAGGGAGCAGGGTTCTGATCCGGGTCCGCATACGAGGCACCTCTCTGCTCGCGCGCAGGCGTGCACTGGCCCACCTGCGTCGGTGGCCGATCCTTGCGGGTCTCCACCGACGATGCAATAGGACTATTCGGGCCGCCGAATCTTGCGGAGCGTCACGGTTCCGGAATCGCGTCCACCCATCCGGGGCGTCCCGTCCGGGGGATGGTGGCGAGGTGTAACCGGAGTGTAAGTGCGGCGACCTAGCGTCGCGCGGCAGGTGGTGCTCGACACCGGGCGAGGGGAACCGATGCGGATCAACGTGCTGGGACCGGTGCAGCTGCTCCACGGGTCGTCGATACTGCCGGCCGTCGGGGGTGCCAGGCGCCGCGCGCTGCTCGCCGCGCTCCTCCTGCACCTCGATCGGCCGGTGCCGCAGAGCATGCTCGTCGAGGCGGTGTGGGAGGGCCGCCCACCGCAGTCGGCCTCGGCCAACATCCGCACCTACGCCGCCGACCTGCGTCGCGCGCTCGGACCGACGGCCGACGGTCGGGTCCGCGTGGTCGGCGACCGCTGCGGGTACGCCCTGGAGGTGGGGCCGGGCGAGCTGGACCTCCTCGACTTCCAGGTCCGGGCCGACGCGGGGCGCGCGGCCCTGCAGGGTCGGGACCTCGACCGCGCCGACGCCCTCCTCGGCGAGGCGGTCGGGCTGTGGCGCGGCCGGGCGTTCGAGGGCGTCGAGCTGGGCTCCTGGGCCGAGGCGGCCGTCCGCGCGTTGGAGGAGCGGCGGTGGAGCGTCCTCTGCTCGTGGGTCGACGCGCGGACCGCGCTGCGCCGGTTCGACGACCTCGACGTCCGCCTCCGCGAGATGGTGTCCGAACGGCCGCTGGCGGAACGGGCGTGGGCGCGGCTGATGCTCGTGCTGGAGGGCACGGGGCGCCGGTCGGAGGCGATCGCGGTGTTCGAGGAGGCGAGCGCGGTGCTGCGGGACGTGGTCGGGACCGAGCCGGGTCCAGACCTGCGAGCGATGTACGACCGGGTCCGTCCCGGCCCGGGGACCCCGCACGGGCGCCCGCGACCGGTCGTGTCCGCACCCCGGACCGTCGTCTGCACCTTGCCCGCCGTGGCGACGGTTGTGGGCCGCGCCGAGGTGGTCGCCGATGTGCGGCGGACGCTCTGCGCGCCGCGCGGACCGGTCGGTGTCGCCCTGAGCGGCCTGGCCGGGGCGGGGAAGACGGCGGTGGCGCTGCACGTCGCCGCGGAGCTGGAGGAGCGGTTCCCGGACGGCCGGCTCTACCTCGGTCTCGGCGGGCCGTGCCCCGAGAGCCCGACCGACGCGCTGGGCACGCTGCTCGCCGGCCTGGGCGTCCGGTCCGCCGACATCCCGTCCGGGCCGGGCGCGCGCGCCCACCTGTTCCGGCTGCTGCTGGCCCGCCGATCGGTCCTGGTCGTCCTCGACGACGTCTCCGGCAGCGCACAGGTGCGGCCGCTGCTCCCGGGCGTGGGCCGTAGCAGGGTGCTGGTCGCCAGCAGGCGCCGGCTGGCCGGGCTCGCCGGGGTGGAGCTGCGACATCTCGGCCCCGTGCCGCTTGACGACGCCCGGCGCGTGTTGGAGAGCCTGGTGGGCGAGGAGCGGGTCCGGCGGGAGCCGGCCGCCGCCGAGGGACTGGCCCGCGCCTGCGCCGGGATGCCGGCCGCGCTGCGCATCGTGGCGACGCGGCTGCTGGTCCGGCCCGAGCAGCCGCTCGCGGCGCTCGCCTCGCGGCTCGCCGACCCGTCTGCCCGGCTGGACGAGCTGGTCGCGGGCGACTGCTCCGTGCGGGACGCCTTGACCGCCACCTGCGCCGAGCTGTCGGCGGAGGAGCGCATCGCCGCACTGCTCCTCGCGTCGGCCGGCCCCCGCCTCCTCGCGACGGAGTCGATCGCGAGGATCCTCCGGCTGCCGCCCGGCCGGGCCGACCTCGTCGTCGAGGGCCTGATCTGTGCGAGCGTCCTCATCGCCGTCCACGCTGCCGTCGACCCGCCCCGCTACCGCCTCGACGAGCTCGTTGCTCTGCACCTCCGCGAGGTTGCCGCCGCCTCCCGCTCGCCCCAGCGCGGCGCCAGGGCCCCGGCACAGTCGCGGTGAGCGGCTGGTGAGCTGCGGTGCCGCGGTCGCGGGCAGGTACGGCACGGGGCGCCCGGCGGTATAGCACCACCGTTATGGCCTGGGGTGCCGTCGAGTGGGAACCGGAGATCCGGGACCGGCTGGGGTCGCTGTCGATGTCGTAGTAGGCGAGGGCGGCGTTCTACGTCGACATCGAGCGATCAGTGCCACCGGTCGCCCTGCTCAGTGACGTATCGCTGCCACACGAATCGCCACGGGGTAACAGCCAGGATGACGACGATGAAGGAGCAGTTGAAGATCACCCCGCCGGTGGCGTTGTCCACGGTGTCGGCGAGGACAGCCGGCAGGGCCACGATCGACAGCCAGATGAGCTTCCACATGGACTCGAACAGGAGGATGGGCAGCAGCCGGACGGGGTAGCGCAACCCCAGGAACGCCAGCAGCGACATCGCGGTGAGCAGGCAGGTGACCACGCCCTCGAACAGCGGTAGGGAGCTGGCATGGAGGAGCAGTGGCCATTTGACGACGGCGAGGCCGAGTCCCATGACGAGGTAGCCGACGCGCATCAGGTTCACGCGGTGGAGCGGTAGCTCCGGCGCAGCGGGGTCGGCGGTCGACAGGGACGTAGCGGTGCGGATGTTCATGGTCGGACCTTTCGATGAGGTGTGGTGGGCGATCGCGACCGGAGGACGGGCGCCGGCGCGGCGAGGTGTTGCGCGTCAGGCCCGGCGCATGATGCGGGCGCGGGCGCGGTGCAGGTGCGGCATGACGCCGTAGATGACGATCGGCACGGCGATGGTCGCGAGGGCGAACGTGCGCGGCACGGTCGGCAGCGTGCGCAGCCAGTCGCCGAGCACCAGGTTGAGGACGGTGAGGGTCGGGAAGACGGCCAGCCAGATCATCAGGGCCAGCTGGTGCCTGGTCGGCGGTCCGGCAACGGCGGTGCGGGGACCCGGGGCGGGGATCGGGCCGGGCGACGGGGTGGTCATCGTGACTCCTTCGGGTGGGCGTTCGCGGTGGGTCGGGGCGGAAAGCCGTGGTCGAGGTCGCGGACGGCGTTGCGCACGTCGTCGGTGACCAGGTCGGCGTTGAGGGCGATGGCGGCCGCGGAGCCCGCGCCCGCGGCCGTGATGACCTGGGCCCGCGGGTCGACGACGTTGCCGGCGGCCCACACCCCGGGGACGCTGGTCCGGCCGGTTGCGTCGACGGCGACCCAGCCGTCGGCGTCGACGTCGCAGCCGATGCCGGCGAGCAGGGTGGTGTTCGGGACGAAGCGGGGCGGCACGAACAGCGCCTCGCGGGGTATGACGGTCCCGTCGTCCATCCGTACGCCGCGCAGGTGGTCGGCGTCGTCGGCGAGCAGCTGTTCGACGGTGCCCTCGACGACGCCGACGGCGCGGGCGAGCAGCTGGGTCCGCTCGGTGGCGGTGAGCATGTCGGGCGGGGTGAAGTAGACGAGGTCGTGGGTCCACTGGCGGACGACCTGGGCGTACCGGACGGCGCCCGGGGTGCCACCGAGCACGCCGAGCGGGCGGTCGCGAACCTCGTGGCCGTGGCAGTAGGGGCAGTGCAGGACGTCGCGGGCCCACCGGTCGCGCAGGCCGGGGATGTCGGGCAGCTCGTCGCGCAGGCCGGTGGTGACCAGTACTCGCCGGGCCGAGAACCGTTGCCCGCCGGCGAGCAGCGCCCAGAACCCGCTGCTGCCGTCGGGTACGAGGTCGGTGACGGTGCCCTCGACGATCTCGCCGCCGTAGCCGGTCACCTCGCGACGGCCGGCGGCCAGCAGCTCGGCGGGTGGCATGCCGTCGCGGGAGAGGTAGCCGTGCAGGTGGGCGGCCGGCGCGTTGCGGGGCGCCCCGCCGTCCACCACGAGGACTCTGCGGCGGGCGCGTGCCAGGACCAGGGCTGCGGACAGGCCTGCGGCGCCGCCGCCGATGACCGCTGTGTCGTAGTTGCTCATGCCCGCAAGGGTGGAGCCGCGTGGGCGTTTCGCCCACGGACGTTGCTGTTTGTGGGAATCAGGAGTCGGATGGGTTGCGTGCAGGACACCTCGGCGGCCCACATCGCCGCCGTGCTCGATCAGGTCGGGGCCCGGCTCAAGCGGTTCCGCACCCGACGCCGGATGACCCTGACCGACGTGGCGAAGGCGACCGGGATCTCGAAGAGCACGATGTCGCGGCTGGAGAGCGGGCAGCGGCGGCCCACCCTGGAACTGCTCCTCGCGCTGTCACACGCCTACCGGGTCCCGCTGGACGCCCTCGTTGCCGCGCCCGAGGAGGGCGATCCGCGGATCCAGCTCAAGCCCGGTCGCGTCAAGGGCCGGACGGTGATCCCGCTGACCCGCCAGCCCGACGGGATGCAGGCCTGGAAGATCGTCATCCCGATCGACAAGGTCACCCCGGAGCCGCGGTCGCACGACGGCTCCGAATGGATCTACGTGCTGTCCGGGCACATGCGGGTCGTGCTCGGCGACCAGGACTGGGTGCTCGGGCCGGGCGAGGTCGCCTCGTTCGACACCACGGTGCCGCACTGGTTCGGCAGCACCGGCGACGAACCCGCGGAGATCCTCAGCATCTTCGGGCGACCCAGCGAACGAATGACCGTCCGCACGGCACCGCCCCCGGGTTCGGGGGCAGGCGACCACTGCCCCGCGCGGCTGACAGGCACGATTCTTGATGAGGATGGTCAATCTGGCCGGCTGCCCAGGCGCCGGCTCGACGGGATTGCCCGCGCCGAGCACCGCTACACCGACGTCGCACACCACCCACAGAGTTCATCGGAGTGATGCGGCGACATCCAGTCGCACCTAACCCGCCCAGAATGCCTCACCGGCGTCCGGGGTCTGCCAGGTCCGGGCCAGGTCGTGCCACACGTAGTCGGGATGGAGCAGGTAGGCGGCGTCGGCTGCCCAGGACTGCAGCAGATCGGGCCGCAGGGCCGCGATCCGGTACGTGAGCGCGGCCCCCCAGTCGTGGCCGACCAGGTCGACGGGCGCACCGATCCGTTCGATCTCGCCGATCAGCCAATCGGCGTAGGCGTCGGGCGTGGCGGCGAAGCCTTCGGGGCGCGGACAGCCGAAACCCGGTAGCTGCACCGCGACCGTGTCGGATGGCAGGTGGGTGCAGATCGGGTCCCAGAGGGCGGCCGTCTCGGGGACGCCGTGGACGAGGACGATCATTCCGACGTCTCCTTCGTCGTGGTGTCGGTGTGCTGGTGTCCGGTCATGCCTGCCATCACCGAGCCCATGATCCGTACGCGGGTGCGTCGGGGCAGTGGGGCCAGCGAGTCCTTGAGAACCCGGCTGAGCAGGCCCGGTAGCGCGGTCGGTCGGCGTCCGAGCGTGGCGAGGATGCTGCGGGCGACGGCGCGCGTGGACAGTGCGCGTCCCATCCGCATGCCGGCGTTCTCGGCGAACCCGCTGTGGGTGGGGCCGGGTGCGGCGGCGAGCACGTCCACGCCGTGGGGTCGCAGCTCGACGTGCAGGGCCTCGGCCAAGGTCTGGACGTAGGCTTTCGTCGCGGCGTAGTGAGCGGCGTTCGGCATGCCCTGGAACCCGACCACGGAGCTCATCAGGACCATGCCCCCGCGGCCGCGCCCGGCCATCCGCCTGCCGAACACGAGGCTCGTGGCGAGCACGGCATCGCAGTTGAGGCGCAACATCGTCTGTTCCTGGTCGAGATCGGCCCGCAGGAACGGGCCCGACGTGCCGAAGCCCGCGGCGGCGACGGAGAGCCCGATGTCGGTGCCGTCCGTCGCGGCCGTGAGCTCCTGCACGCTCTGGCCGAGCGCGAGGTCGAGCGCAAGCACCCGAACGGCACCTGGTGCCGGTCGGCCAGCTCCATGGCGAGCTCCCGCGTCCGCGATCTCCTCGTGTAGCAGACCGACCCCGTGGCATCCAGGGCGTACGCGGTGATGCTGTTCCTGGTCTGCGGGTCCGTAGCGGCAAAGGCGCTCGGCGTGCTGTGACTGGGGTTGGGCAGGTCGGAGTGCGGGTAGTCGGGCGGATGGCGATGGGGACTCTGCAGGTCGTGGGCGTCGACGTCGGGGGCACCAACATCGAGGCCGGCCTGGTCGGTGACGATCACGAGGTCCTGGAGCGGACCAAGGTGGCCACCCCGACCGACGGGCCCGACGCGGTGATGGACGCCATCGCGGCGCTGGTCGGCTCGCTCGGCGGTGAGCCTGCTGCGATCGGAGTGGGCATTCCCGGTGTCGTGCACCAGGGCGAGGTGCTGACGGTGCCGAACCTGGCGAACTGGCACGACCGTGTCGACATCGGTGCCGTTCTCGGCGCCCGGCTGGAGCTGCCGGTAGCGCTGGGCAACGACGCCAACGTGGGGCTCCTCGGGGAGTGGCTCGGCGGAGCGGCCAGGGGATCCCGCAACGTGCTGGGCCTGTGGATGGGCACCGGCATCGGCGGCGGTCTCATCCTGGACGGGAGGCCGTTCCAGGGCTCGCGAGGCGCGGCGGGGGAGGTCGGGCACGTGGTCGTGCAGTCCGGGGGTGCGCTGTGCACCTGTGGGCGGCGCGGCTGCGTCGAGGCTTACGCGGGGCGCCGGGCGATGGCGGGGGTGGTGGACGCGATGGTCGACGCCGGTCGCTCCACCTCGCTGTACCGGATCCAGGAGGAGGAGGGCAAGACGCGCCTGACCTCGAAGGTGTGGGCGCGGGCGCTCGAGGAGAAGGACGCCGTGGCTGTTGAGCTGTTCGACCTGGCCGTCGCGATGATCGGCGTCGGCATCGGCTCGACGGTCAACGTGCTGGACCTGGAGCTGGTGGTGATCGGCGGCGGCCTGGCCGAGAAGTTGGGCCAGGATCTCGCGGACCGGATCGCCACAGCGACCGAGCCCTGGATGCTCAGGCCCGACCCCGAGCTGCGCTTCGTGGCGGCGGAGCTGGGCGACGACTCGGGCCTGGTCGGTGCGGCGGCACTGGCGCGGGCACGCGTTGTCGCCGGTTGATCACCGCCGTACCCACCAGCGGCCCTCCAGTGCCTCACCGGCGATCCACATGAACACGGCCAGACCGAGTACGGCGATCGCCCCGTCGAGCACCGCATCGGCGTCGTCGAACCCCATGGAGGTCGGAACGTGGCGGGCCGCCAGCGTGACGCCGACGGCGAACACCAGGAGGTACGCGACGGCCTGGACCCCGGAAAGCACCAGAGCCGCGCGTCGGCGCCAGGCGCAGCCCAACGCAGCCACCCCGGTCAGCAGCAGCACGATCGAATGCGTCGCCGTCAGCTGCGGCAGCCAGGTCGGCGCGCCGAGCGGCAGGCCGGCCGGACCGGCCGCGCCGGTGAGCAGCTGGGCCACGCCGAGGACGATCAGAACCACGCCTTCCACCAGCAGGACGATCCGCCCCGTGGCGAACCGGTAGCCGTTGGGGCTGACGGGACGGATCGATCCGTCCCCGTGTTCGGGTGTGCTCCTCACCACAGGCATCGGCGCACCTCCCACGTGGCCGCGACGAGCTGTCCCCGAGGACGATCAGCAGCGCGTATCCATCTCCGTCTCATACTTGTTGCGTACCCGCTATCGTTGCGCTTAAGCATACAAAGATGCCACATGGCACGGGCAGGGTGCGACGGCCAGCTCCCGTGGCGGGCCGCTCAGCCCGCGCCCGGCGGACGTAGGCCTCCGGGTCGCGATCCTTGCCGTCGATGCCGTCTTCGTGCCCGGCCTCGAATGCGGCGAACGCGACGCCGAGGTCGTGGCGTTCGCGCAGCTCGGCGTGCCTGCGGAAGTCGGCGAGAGGGCCGCGCGCCTCCTCAGCCATGTGGTCGCTGTTGGCCCCGCGGGCCTCGGCGACGCTCTGCGACCACTCCGGGCTGCCGATCCCCTGTTCCCGCGCCCGGTCGAGCGCGTCACGGATGTCGTTGTGGTCCCCGATCGCGTCGGTGGTCTCCTCCTGCGGGTCGTCACCGGCCATCCCCCGTCCGACGTCGAGCAACCGTGGGTAGAACAGCCTTTCCTTGGCCGCGGCGTGCACCTCCAGCAGCACACACAGGCGCCGCCAGATGGGCGCCAGAACGGCCGGGTTGTTCCCGGCGTCGTCGAGCAGCGCGAACATGCGTCGCTGCTCGTGGTGGTCGGCCATGATGAGCTCCAGGACGTCCATCCGGGGTTCCTCTCTGTCGTGCCCGCCCGACGGCGGGCTCCGTCTGTTCCCGCTCGCTCGGCCGCGCGACCGTCCCCTGCGCGGTGACGTCCCCGCCCGAGCGCGCCCAGCAGGCCCGCCGCGAGCAGGAGGGCGGGGAACACACCCCCAGCACGGTGAAGAACGCGATCTCGGCGGCCAGCCCGGGCAGGCGGTCCTCAATGCTCTCGGCGAGCAGCCGCCTGCCGAGCGTGATCAGGCGAAGGGGGCCGTGGCGTCGTTCGGCCACAGGGCCGCCGTCGTTCGCTCCGCTCACCCGGACGGGTTGTCGCCCACCGCCGGGATGACGCCTCCAGCGGCGGATCGTCAGGTGGCCGTCGGCCGGATCGGTCACGCGACCAGGTCGTTCCACGGCCGGGCGAGGCGGACCGAGGATTCGAGCAGGAGGGCGTGGACGAAGGCCTGGGGGAGGTTGCCACGCAGCTGGCGCTGGGCGACGTCGTACTCCTCGGCGAGCAGGCCGGGGGGACCGCAGGCGGACCGGTTGCGCTCGAACCACCGGGCGGCCGCGACCGGGTCGCCCTGCTGGTGGCGGGCGAGTGCCATCAGGAACCCGCAGAGGACGAACGCGCCTTCGGCCTCGCCGACCGGACGGGCGTCGGGTCGGAAGCGGTAGAGGAACAGGTCGTCGCCGAGCTCGTCGTCGATCGCGGCGAGGGTCGCGCGGGTGCGCGGGTCGGTGGCGGGCAGCGCCCCCCGGATGCCCGGCAGCAGCAGCGCGGCGTCGAGGCGCGGGTCGTCGGGGGCGCGTTGCCAGCGTCCCGAGGGGTGCAGGCAGTCCGCCGTGTCCGCCATGATCGTGTCCGCGAGCGCGTTCCAGGTCGCGGCGTCGCGAGCCGCGGCACCGGTACCGGCGATCGCACGAAGACCGGCGACGCAGGTCAGGCGGGAATGGGTCCACCGCCGGTCCTCGAGTTCCCAGATCCCGGCGCCGGCATCGCCGTGGCGCTGTTCGATTGCCGCGACGGTGGCGGCGACCGCCGTCTGGTGCTCGGTGTCGAGGCGGTCGTGGCGGGCGCCGGCGGCGAACAGCAGCAGCGCCTCGCCGAGTGCGTCGAGCTGGAACTGGTCGTTCGCATGGTTGCCGGCCACGACCCGGTGGGCGCCGGGGTAGCCGGGCAGTTCCACCACACGCTCGTCGGGTACCCGGTCGCCGGTGACCGTGTAGGCGGGCTTCAGGTCGGGCCCGTCGGCGAGGATCCGGTCGGCCACGAACCTGATCGCGTCGTCCAGCAGAGGATGCGGCCCGTCGGCGGCCACGGCCTGGCCGGCGTAGCACTGGTCGCGCACCCAGACGTAGCGGTAGTCGTAGTTGCGGCCCTGCGCGGCGCGTTCGGGCAGGCTCATCGTGGCGGCGGCGACCATGCCACCGCCGGAGCTGGTGAGTCCGCGCAGCACCGCATAGGAATGCCGGGCGTCGCGGGGGGTGAGGGACCGTTCCAGCCCGGGGACCGCGTTGCGCCACGCCGTCTCGGTGGCCGCCCACGCCAGGTCGGGGTCGGGCGGCCCGTCGTCCGGATCGTGGTCGGCCAGTTCCAGGACGAGGTCGTGGTGCCCGCCCTCGGCGATGTCGATCCGCCCGTTCAGTGTGCCGGGGCGGCCGTCGTCCGGGTGGATGAGGTCGCCGGCGGCGGTCCCGCTCAGACGGATCCGCAGCT
>JBBQEF010000045.1:0-23905 GCA_038320445.1 Mycobacteriales bacterium | reverse complement strand
GACTACCCGGTGGAGGTGAACGAGGGCGAGGTCGTCCTCGACATCATCCACCGCCTCCAGCAGACCGAGGCCAACGACCTCGCCGTCCGCTGGAACTGCAAGGCCGGCAAGTGCGGCTCGTGCAGCATGGAGATCAACGGCCGGCCGCGGCTGGCGTGCATGACGCGGATGTCCACGTTCACCGAGGCCGAGGTCATCACGGTCACGCCGCTGCGTACGTTCCCGGTGATCCGGGACCTCGTCACCGACGTGTCGTTCAACTACACCAAGGCCCGCGAGATCCCGAGCTTCGCGCCGCCGCCGGACGTGAAGCCGGGCGACTACCGGATGGCCCAGATCGACGTCGAGCGGAGCCAGGAGTTCCGCAAGTGCATCGAGTGCTACCTGTGCCAGAACACCTGCCACGTCGTGCGCGACCACGAGGAGAACAAGGAGAACTTCGCCGGGCCGCGCTACCTCATGCGGATCGCTGAGCTCGACATGCACCCCCTCGACGTCGCCGACCGGCAGAAGGAGGCGCAGGAGGAGCACGGCCTCGGGATGTGCAACATCACCAAGTGCTGCACCGAGGTCTGCCCCGAGCACATCAAGATCACCGACAACGCTCTGATCCCGATGAAGGAGCGCGTGGTCGACCGCAAGTACGACCCGCTGGTCTGGCTGGGCAACAAGATCTTCAAGCGGCCCGGCGCGTAGGGCCCGACCTTCAGCACGGTGACCCTTCAGCACGGTGACACTGCTCCGACCGGGTCGCAGCGGTGTCACCGTGTTGTCGTTGCTGGAGGGAGGCGGTGCTGGGGTCAGCCGCCCATCGAGCGCCGGATCTCCTCCAGCTTCGCCTTCGCCGCCTTCTCCCGCTCGGCCTCCTGCTCCTCGAGCGAACGGCCCTGCGCCGTCTCCGCCGCGAGCTCGCCCATACCCACGCTGGTGGCGAAGCGGCCCTCGATCTTGTCGCGGACGTAGTCGAGGCTCGGCACCCCGTGCTCGTCGTAGTCGGGGGTGGGCGGAGGCTGCGGCGCGGCCGGGGTGAGGATGGCCGGGGTGACAGGGGTTGGGGCGCCGGGGGCGGGGTCGGGCACGATCTCGGCGTCGATGGGCTCATCGGGACCACTCATGGCCCCGATGCTCCCACGGCCGCATCCTCGCAGACCCTCCCCGCGCCTCGCAGACCCTGCGCAGAACGCAGAACCTCTGCGAGGAGCGACGGTTAGGATCGCGCGGGTGCGGGTCGTCGAGGTCGTCGTCGTCTACGACGTGTCCTGTCCCCGCTGCTCGGAGATCGCGCGCGAGATGCCGGACCTGCTGCGGGTCCCGGTCCAGGTCCGCTCCTGTCGCGATCCGCAGCTCCCCGCCCTGTACCCGACGCTGCGGGCCGCAGTGCGCTCCTGCGCCACACCCGCACTGGGATCGGTGCGCTCCGACGGCTCGGTCCGCTGGTGGCCGGGCCTCACCGGCGCGGTCGGCATGCTCCCGGTCGTGCGGCTCGGGCGCCTGCGCGAGGCCGTGACGATGCTCGTGTCGGCGTTCCGCACGGCGCGCGCAACCTGAGGCGCTGTGCGGGGTTGGGCGGCAAGTTCTCCGCCCGCGACGACCGGGGGGCACTAGCGTGGGCGGATGTGACCACCGCGCCGTTCGGTTCCTGGCCGACCCCGATCACGTCCGACCTCGTCGTGTCCGCCGCGGTGCGGCTCGGGGAGCTGCACCTGGACGGTGTGGACGTCGTGTGGGCCGAGGGCAGGCCCGCCGAGGGCGGCCGCACCCAGCTGGTCCGCCGGACCCCGGACGGCACGGTCACCGACCTGCTGCCCGACGGCCGCGACGCCCGCACGGCCGTGCACGAGTACGGCGGCGCGGCGTGGTGGGTGCGCCAGGGCGTCGTCTGGTTCACGGACTGGGCCGACCAGCGCCTGTACCGGCTGGCCCCGGGCGGGGAGCCGGAGCCGCTCACCCCGGCACCCGCGACGCCCCGCGCCGACCGCTACGCCGACGGCGACGTCTGCGCCGACGGGACCACGATCGTCTGCGTCCGGGAGCATCACGCCGGACCGGCGGCGGTCGACGTGCACAACGAGATCGTCCGGCTCGACGCGCACGCGGCCGGCCGGCCGGAGGTGCTGGTCACCGGCTCCGACTTCGTCGCCGCCCCTCGGCTGAGCCCGGACGGCCAGTACCTGGCCTGGCTCCGCTGGGACCACCCGTCGATGCCGTGGGACGCCACCGAACTCATGGTGCGCAACCTGACGACCGGCGAGGAGACGATGATCGCGGGCGGGCCGGGGGAGTCGGTGACCGAACCGCGCTGGCAGCCCGACGGTTCCCTGTGGTTCATCAGCGACCGCTCCGACTGGTGGAACCTGTACCGCTGCGCGCCGGATGTCGACATCGAGCCTGTGGTGCGCATCGATGCCGAGATCGGCATCCCGGCCTGGGTGTTCGGCACGGCGCGCTACGCCGCGCGGCCGGACGGCTCGGTCGTGTTCGCGCGGATGCGGCGGGGCTACGACGGCCTGGCCCTGCGCTCGCCCGAGGGCACCGTCACCGATCTGGACCTGCCGTTCTCCGCCGTCGCCACGGTGCGGGCGGCGCCCGACGGCACCGTGGTCGTGGTGGCCGGCAGCCCGACGGACGAGCCGGGCGTGTACCGCGTCGACCCGGAAGCCGGCACCGTCGAGACGCTGCGTCCGGCGCGTGAGCTGGGCCTCGATCGCGGCTACCTGTCGGTGCCCGAGCACATCACCTTCCCGTCGGAGGACGGCCGCAAGGCGCACGCGCTGTTCTACGCGCCCGCCCACCCGGATCTCGACGGGCCCGAGGGTGATCTCCCACCGCTGCTGGTGGTGATCCACGGCGGTCCGACCTCGGCGGCCGTGCCGGTGCTGAGCACGAGCGTGCAGTACTGGACCAGTCGCGGCTTCGCCGTCGTCGACGTCAACTACGGCGGCTCGACGGGGTACGGCCGCGCCTACCGCGAGGAGCTGCTCGGGGCGTGGGGGATCGTGGACGTGGCCGACTGCCTGGCTGCCGCCCGGTGGCTGGCCAAGCGCGGGCGCGTCGACGGCACCCGGCTGCTGATCCGGGGCGGCTCGGCGGGCGGGTATACGACCCTGGCCGCGCTGGCTCGCGACGACACCCCGTTCGCAGCGGGCGCCGACCACTTCGGCGTGGCCGACCTCGAGGCGCTGGCCACCGACACCCACAAGTTCGAGAGCCGCTACCTCGACGGGTTGATCGGCCCGTACCCGCAGGCTCGCGACGTCTACGTGGAGCGCTCACCGATCCACCACGTCGACCGCTTCACCCGGCCGCTGATCGTGCTGCAGGGCAGCGAGGACCAGGTGGTGCCCCCGAACCAGAGCGAGAAGATCGTCGACGCCCTGCGCGAGCGCAAGGTGCCGGTGGCCTACCTGCTCTTCGACGGCGAGCAGCACGGCTTCCGCCGCGCGGAGAACATCCGCAGAGCCCTGGACGCGGAGCTGAGCTTCTACGCGCAGGTGCTCGGCTTCGGTCTGCCTGCGGAGGAGGGTATCGAGCCGGTGGTCGTGGAGAACCTCCTCTAGGCGGGCCACTAGTCGACCCCTGCGCCCACGGGCAGCGGCACGTGGACGTCCGCCGTCGCGCGCTTGCCCCGCGACGAGCGGCGGTCGACGTACTCCGCGAGCTTCCCCAGCCCGTAGTTGATCAGGATGAACACGAGCGCGATCGCGACGTACATCTGCAACGGCAGGTTGATGCCGAGCTGGCCGCCGAAGAACTGGATCACGGTGTTGCCCGCGCGGACGAACTCGGAGAACCCGAAGACCACGAAGCCCAGCGACGTGTCCTTGACGATCACGACGAGCTGGCTGATCAGCGCGGGCAGCATGATGCGGAAGGCTTGCGGGAGCAGGATCAGCCGCAGGACCTGGAACTGCGTGAGGCCCACCGCGTACGCGGCCTCGCTCTGGCCGCGGGGGAGCGCGGCGATGCCGGAGCGGATGATCTCGGCGATGATCACGCAGTTGTAGGCCGTCAGGCCGACGACCAGGTACCACAGCGGGGGCAGCGCGATCCCGATCTCGGGCAGCACCCGGGACGCGAAGTAGATCGTGACGACGACGGGGAGGCCGCGCAGCAGCTCGACGAAGCCGACCACCAGCCACCGGTAGGCGGGCGTGCTCGTGACCCGCAGGACGGCGAGCACGGTGCCGGCGGCCAACGCCAGGACCAGCGTGATCGCCGCGGCCGTCACCGTGGTGAGCAGGCCGGCGCCCAGCGCGGTCCAGACGGCCACGAAGTACTGGTTGGCCGGGTTGAACAGCGGGCCCCACTTCTGGCCGTCGAGCTGGCCGTTGGCGCCGAGCTGGAACAGGGCGAGCACGACCAGCGCGGCGATCACGGCCCCGGCGACGACCGTGCCGATGAGGGTGTTGCGCCGGGCCCGCGGCCCGGGCGCGTCGTAGAGGACGCTCACCGCTTGACCTCGATCTTCCGCTCGATGACGCCGAGCGCGATGCCGGCCGGGATGGTGATGACGAGGTAGGCGATGGCGACGCCGGTGAGGCTGGACAGCGCCGAGTACCCGAGTGCCGTGTTCTCGGCGTCGACCGAGAACAGCTCGCCGGTGACGCCGAACGCGCCGACGATGGCCGAGTTCTTGATCATGGCGATGATCACGCTGCCGAGCGGCGGGACGACCGTGCGCAGGGCCTGCGGCAGCACGACCGTGCCCAGCGTCTGCTGGAACGTCAGACCCACCGCCCGGGCGGCCTCGGCCTGGCCGGGCGGCACGGAGTTGATGCCCGAGCGCACCGCCTCGCAGACGAACGCGGCGGTGTAGCAGGTCAGGGCCGTGACCCCGGGCCAGAAGAACGCGTTGCCGCCGAACGTGGGGAAGGTGATCCCGACCTGGGGCAGGCCGAAGGCGAACAGGAACAGCGCGACGACGAGCGGGGAGTTGCGGAAGACCGTCACCCACGCCAACCCGAGGAAGCGCAGGGGAGGCACCGGGGACACCCGGAACGTGGCGAGGATCGTGCCGAGGAAGAGGGAGCCGATCGCGGTGAACAGGCACAGGCGCAGCGTTCCGAAGAACCCGCCGACGAAACGCGGGAACTCCGCGATCAAAGCGTCCACTCTGGACTCCTACCGGGGGAGGGCGGCAGGGCGCGCGGCCGCCTCGGCAGCCGCGCACCCCGCCGCGCGGGCGTCAGCTGCAGGCGTCGGCCGTGGGGAGCGGCGGAACGGCTCCCTGGACCTTGCCCGCCGTGCCCGACCAGGCGGCGGCGTAGCTGCCGTCGGCGACCGACTCGGTCAGGGTCTTGTTGATGAACTCGCAGAACTTGACGTCGCCCTTGGTGATGCCGATGCCGTAGGGCTCCTTGGTGAACGTCTTGCCCACCAGCTTGAACGCGCCCTTGCTGCTGTCCACCAGGCCACTGAGGATCACGTTGTCGGTGGTGACGACCTCGACCTGGCCGTTGCGCAGCGCGTCGGCGCACTTGGAGTACACGTCGAACAGGACGATGTTGGCGGCGTCGACGTACTTCGCGATGTTCTTCGCCGGCGTGGAGCCGCTGACCGAGCACACGCGGGCGTTGGCGGCCTTCAGCGTGTCGGGCCCGGTGATCGCGGTGTTGTCCGCCTTGACCATCAGGTCCTGGCCGGCGACGTAGTACGGCCCGGCGAAGGAGATCTTCTGCCTGCGCGCGTCGTTGATCGTGTAGGTCGCGACGACCATGTCGACCTGCTTGTTGACGATGACGTCCTCGCGGATCTTGGACGGCGTCTCGGTGAAGGTGATCTTGTCGGCCGGGATGCCCAGCTTGGCCGCGACGATCTTGGCGATCTCGACGTCGAAGCCGACGGGGTTGCCGTCGAGACCCTTGAGGCCGAACAGCGGCTGGTCGAACTTCGTACCGACCTTGAGGGTGCCTGCCGTCTGGAGCGTGGCCATGGTGGTGCCTGCCTCGAAGGTGGCGCCCTGGGCGACGGACGGGGCGGCGCCCGACGAACCCAGGTTGGCCTGGTTGCCGCAGGCGGCGACGGTGGCGGTGAGTGCCACCGCCGCAGCGATCACCGCGGTTCGGACGAGAGGGGAGAGGCGCATGGTGGGGCGGGTCCTTCCGACGGGAGCTTCAGTGGGTGAGGATCTTGCTGAGGAAGTCCTTGGCGCGCGCGGACGTCGGGCTGGTGAAGAACGACTCCGGGCTCGCGTCCTCCACCACCTCACCGTCGGACATGAAGATGACGCGGTTGGCGGCGCGGCGGGCGAAGCCCATCTCGTGGGTGACCACGAGCATCGTCATGCCCTCTTTGGCCAGCCCCGTCATGACGTCGAGGACCTCGTTGACCATCTCGGGATCGAGGGCGGAGGTGGGCTCGTCGAAGAGCATCACCTTGGGGTTCATCGCGAGCGCGCGGGCGATGGCCACACGCTGCTGCTGCCCGCCCGAGAGCTGGGCGGGGTACTTGTCCTTCTGGTTGGCGATGCCCACCCGTTCGAGCAGCGCCAGGCCCTGCGTCTCGGCCTCGGCCTTCTTGATGGAGCGGACCTTCATGGGTGCGAGCGTGAGGTTCTCGAGGATCGTCTTGTGCGCGAACAGGTTGAAGCTCTGGAACACCATGCCGACATCGGCCCGCAGGCCGGCCAGCGCCTTGCCCTCGGCCGGGAGGAGGTCGCCGTCGATGGCGATCTCGCCGCTGTCGATCGGTTCGAGCCGGTTGATGGTGCGGCAGAGCGTGGACTTGCCGGACCCCGACGGGCCGAGCACGACCACGACCTGACCTGCCTCGACGTCGAGGTTGATGTCCTTCAGGACGTGCAGCTCGCCGAAGTGCTTGTCGACGGCCGTCATTCGGATCATGGGAGTCACTTCCGGCCTCCGGGCATGGCGGGACGCTAGGACTAATCGGACACCGCCGTCCAGCACCTTGAGCAACCCATAGGGTTGCGCTCGTATAACGGACGGGGGCGGGATGCACATTCTGCTGGTGGAGGACGACGACCGGATCGCGGCCGCGCTGCGCCCGGCCCTGCATCGTCACGGCATGACCACCACCCGCCTGTCGGTGGGGCGTGGGGTCGTCGACCACCTCGACGGCGTCGACGTGGTCCTGCTCGACCTCGGCCTGCCCGACATCGACGGCGTCGACGTGTGCCGGGCCGTCCGCGAGGTGAGCGACGTGCCGGTCATCGTGGTCTCGGCGCGCGGCGAGGTCGACGACCGGATCCTCGGGCTGCACTCCGGTGCGGACGACTACCTGGTGAAGCCCTATGACATCGGCGAGCTCGTGGCCCGGGTGCACACCGTGTACCGGCGGCGGCGGGTGGGCGCGGCCGCGTCGTCCGGTGGCGTCGTTCAGGTCGCCGACGTCGTGGTCGACCTGAACCGGCACACCGTCACGGTCGGGGGTGAGGCGTTGACGTTGACGCGCAAGGAGTTCCAGGTGCTCGCGCTGCTCGCCAGCTCGGGCGGCGCGGTGTGCACGCGCAACCGGATCGTCGCCGAGGTGTGGGGACGCAGCTGGGCCGGCGCCAATCGCACGCTCGACGTGCACGTGGCGACGCTGCGCACCAAGCTCGGCCGGGCCGACCTCGTCCAGACCGTGCGCGGTGTGGGCTACCGGCTCGGCCTGCCCGAGAAGGATCTGGGGTAGTGCGGGCCCGCCTGCTGGTCATCATCACGTTCCTCGTCGGGGCGCTGGCGGGGGGCCTGGGCATCCCGCTCGCGCTCTCGAGCGCGATGTCGGCGCAGCAGGAGATGTTCACCGACCGGCTCACCGACACGATCTTCTACGCCTCGCTGGCCGAACGGTCGATCACCGCGGCCGAGCCCTCCGGGCTGGCGGCCGACATCCGGCGCTACGACGAGGTCTACGGGGTCGCGGTGCTCGTGCTGGACAGCGCCCGGCGCCCCAGGGCGAGCTCGCGCGACCGCGTGCCCGGCCTGGACGCGGATGCGGAGAACCGTGTGACGCTCGCGCTGGCCAACCGCCGCTCCGAGCCCTACTCGCTGCGGCTGCCGTGGGACAGCAGGCCGATCGTGCTCGCCGAGCCCGTGCTGCTCGACTCCGGCGTGGCAGGTGTCGCCGTCACGATCTCGCCCACCGACGAGCTGCGCGCCGGTGAGCTGCGGGTGTGGTCGCTCGTCGTGGCGGCCGGCGTGCTGGCGCTCGCGCTGTCCGCGCTGGCGGCGCTGCCGATCGTCCGCTGGATCCTGCGCCCGGTGCGGCGGCTCGACGAGGGCACCGGCCGCGTCGCGGCGGCCGTGCTGGCCGGAGCCGACGCGGAGCCGGTGGCCGACAACAGCGGGCCCCCGGAGCTGCGCAGGCTCTCGGCGTCGTTCGACCGCATGGCCGAGACCGTCACCCAGGCCTACTCGGCCCAGCGGGCGTTCGTGGCCGACGCGAGCCACCAGCTCCGCAACCCGCTCACGGCCCTGCGGTTGCGGCTGTCGAACCTCGAGGGCCACGTCGACCCGGAGGCGGCCGAAGAGCACATCGCCGCACTCGAGGAGGCGGAACGGCTCTCCACGCTGCTCGACGGCCTGCTCGCGCTCGCCCGTGCGGAGCGCACCGCCCCGCTGGTGACCGTCGACGTCGACACGGGCGTCGCGGACCGCATCGAGGCGTGGCGGCCGCTCGCCGAGCACACCGGGCTGCGGCTGGAACGCAGCGGCGTGCGCGGGCTGCGGGCGGTCGGGCCGTCCGGCGTGATCGAGACGGTGCTCGACGCGGTGCTCGACAACGCGGTCAAGTTCTCCCCGGAGGGCGGGTCGGTCGCGGTGGACACGACGACGCGCGACGGGCACGTCGAGATCGCCGTGCGCGACCGGGGGCCGGGGATGGCGCCCGAGGAGCTGGAACGGGCGACCAACCGGTTCTGGCGCAGTCCGGAGCAGAGCAACGTCGAGGGCTCCGGGTTGGGCCTGGCCATCGCCGCCCGAACCACGGAGGTGGCGGGCGGCGAGCTGCGCCTGGAGCTCCCCCCGGGCGGCGGCCTGCGCGTGGTGGCCCGCCTGCCCCGCGCCGCGGAGGAACCGGTCAGGCCGGCCGGCTCGTGAGGGCGCGGGCCGGCTGAACCGTCCGGAGCAGGAGGTACGCCAGCAGCCCGAGGGGCGAGAGCAGGATCGTCAGCACGAACAGCGGCGCCATGACCAGCGGGTGCACCCCGCGCTCGCGGGAGTCCAGGTACATCCAGCGCCCGACGAACAGGTCGAAGCCGATCGCGTGCGCCCAGATCGCCGCGGTCCCGGCGGTGGTGCCCAGCACGGCGGTGATGCCGGGGAGGTCGGCGGACACCACGGGCCCGGCGAACGCCCCGAACCGGGGCACCAGCAGCGCCACGTAGACCAGCAGCGGCGGGACGACGACCAGCGGCGAGGCGATGATCCGCTGCGTCCACGACCACCCCGGCGCAAAGATCATCAGGACCCAGAACGGGACGGCGAGGGGAAAGGCGAGCGCGAAGAGGGTCTCGGGTCCCACGGTCACACCTCGATCCGGCGGCGGGTGGTGCCGATCCACGCACCCGTGCCCAGGACGATGAGGGCGAGCGCGCCGAGCGTCGGCCCGTCGGGGGCGAGCAGGGGCTGCGCACGCAGGGCCTGCCACACCAGCAGCAGCACGAATGCGAGGTAGCCGGCCGCGACGGCCTGCACGATCCGGCGCCTGCCCGCGTCGTCGAGGTGCCGGCCTGCGACCGCCGCGAGGCCGCCGGCGAGCAGCGGCAGCACCTGAAGCGCGTGCATGCCGACGAAGTGCGCGGTCCGCAGGTCGCCACCCGTGGTGCTCCAGCCGACCAGCAGCAGCCCCGGTCCGCCGTCCGCGACGCCGACGGCGTGCGAGCCGATCGCCACCATCACGAAGCCGACCGCCATCCCGACCAGCCCCACGCCCAGGCCGAGCCTGATCGCGAGCCCGGCTGCGGGATCGCGGCCCGGTTCCCGCAGGAAGCGCAGCGCGATCGCGAGCGTCGCGAGGTAGAGCACCGCGATGGTGACGCCCATGATCGCGTACAGGGTGATGCCGGTGGCGTCGTCGTCGTTGAAGTGGCTGCGCACGCCGCGTGCCGCCTGTCCGGTGATGATCGCCATCTCGATCACCGACATCGCGACGATCACCCAGCCGGTGCGACGGAGGGCGGGAGCGCGCAGCTGCCCCAGCATCCACGCCAGCGCGCCGCTGTAGGCGACGAACGAGAGGGCGAACTTGAGGGGTTTGAACCACAGCGGCGCGCCGAGCACGGTGCGCTGGTCGACAACCGCGAGCCCGACCAGCACGACGGCTGCCGCCGCCATCGTCGCCGCGAACCAGTAGAGACCGGGGTGTCCACGGCGGGCGTCGGAGAGAACGGTGGTCATCGCGAGCTCCTGACTGACACTGTTAGTCTTGACGAACGACGCCAGTTTCAGCGAAATGGCTAACACTGTCAAGGAGGTCTGACCGTGCCAGTTGAGAATTCGGTGAGAGCGCGCCGCCGGGCCGAGACCGTCCACGAGATCAAGGCCGCAGCGCTGGAGGAGCTCGCGCAGACCGGAACGGGCGGGCTGTCGCTGCGGGCGGTCGCGCGCTCGGTGGGGATGACGGTGCAGTCGCTCTACCACTACTTCGACAGCCGTGACGCCCTGCTCGATGCGCTCGTCACCGACGCACACGACGCCGTGGCCGACGCGGCGCAGACCGCAGCCGACGTCACGCGCGGCCGTCCGCCCCGGGAGCGCCGGCTCGCCGCCACGGCCGCCTACCGGGACTGGGCCATGGGGAACCGGGCCGCTTTCCTCCTGCTCTACGGCACGCCGGTGCCCGGGTTCGAGCCGTCGCCCGACGGCGGCAGCGGTCGTGCTGCCCTGCGCCTGGCCGCTCCGTTCGCCGACGTGGTGTTCGACGGCTGGACGGCCGGGCAGCTCGCGGCCGTGCCGATCCCGGAGGGCGGGGAGCAGATCGCCGGGCTCGACTACCCGGAGATCCCGCTCCCGCCCGGTGCGCTGGCCTACTTCATCGAGCTGAGGGCCCGCATGCACGGGCTCGTGATGCTGGAACTGCTCGGCCAGCTCCACCCGTTCGACCGCCTGGGGGCTCCGCTGTACGCCGCGGCGATGCGCCGGATGTCCGACGAGCTGGACGCCCTTCAGGTGTTCTTCGCCGCCCGGTAGTACGCCTCGGCGCCCTGGTGCAGTGGTACCGGCTGGGTGCCGATGGCCGCGCGCAGGTCGATCGTCAGCGCCGCCGCGCTGGCCAGCGCCAGCTGGGGCTGGTTGCGGAACAGCGTGTCGACCAGCGAGTACGCCACGTCGTCGGCCATCCCGGCCCCGACCAGCAGGACGTTGCGCACGAGCAGCGTGGTGACGGGGTCCGGGATGCGGTATGTCGCGGCCGGCACCGTTCCGGCCGCGTACAGCGGGTAGACCGAGCGCACCTGGCTCAGGACCCCCTGGAGGTTGAGCAGCCGGATCGGGAACGCCGCCGCGAGCTTCGTCACCGAAGGCGTGGGCAGGCCACCGATCCAGAAGAACGCGTCGATCTCGCCGTTGCGCAGTGCCGTCGCCGAGGCGTCCACACCCAGGAAGGCCGCACGGAGGTCCCGCTCGGGCGACAGACCGATGGCGGACAGGAAGCGCTGCACCGTGAAGTAGACGCCGGACGTGCGGGAGCCGAGCGACACCCGGGCCCCCTGCAGCTGTGCCGGCGTGGTCACCGGCGACGAGCGGGGCACCACGATGTGCACGAACTCGTCGTAGATGCGCGCCAGTGCGCGGCGAGCGCCCGGATCGCCCGTGGCCGTCGCGTCGAGCCCTTCGGCGGCGACGTCGATCTGGCAGAACGCGACGTCGGCCGCTCCCGACGCGAGCAGCGCGACGTTCTCCACCGAACCGCCGGTGGAGCGCACCGCCGGGGTGGCGCCGAGGTGGAGCGCGTCGCGCCACGCCTGGGCCAGGGCGGTGCCGAGCGTGAAGTAGACGCCCTGCACACCGCCGGTCGCGATGGTGAGCCGGACGTCGGCCAGCGGCGCCGAGCACGCCGGGAGCGCGGCGAGCAGCCCGGCCGCGCCGAGCCCGCGCAGGACGGTGCGCCGTCCCACGTCTGCCGTCATGGACAGCCATCCTGCCGTGCCCGAGGGGCGGGGTCGACCCGGTGAGGCCTACCCTCGGTACGTGGCCCGCAGTTACACCATCCGCACCTACGGGTGCCAGATGAACGTGCACGACTCCGAGCGCATGGCGGGGCTTCTCGAATCGGCGGGGTACACCCGATCGGCGGGCGACGACGCCGACGTGGTCGTGTTCAACACCTGCGCGGTCCGCGAGAACGCCGACAACCGGCTCTACGGCAACCTCAGCCATCTGGCCCCGGTCAAGAGGGAACGGCCCGGGATGCAGATCGCGGTCGGGGGCTGCCTCGCGCAGAAGGACCGGGCCGAGATCGTCCGGCGCGCCCCGTGGGTCGACGTCGTGTTCGGGACCCACAACGTGCACGCGCTGCCCGTCCTGCTGGAGCGCGCGCGGCACAACGCGCAGGCGCAGGTGGAGATCGCCGAGTCGCTCGAGGTGTTCCCCTCGACGCTGCCGGCGCGGCGCGAGTCGGCCTACGCGGGCTGGGTGTCGATCTCGGTGGGCTGCAACAACACCTGCACGTTCTGCATCGTCCCGGCGTTGCGCGGCAAGGAGAAGGACCGCAGGCCCGGCGAGATCCTGGCCGAGGTGGAGGCGCTCGCCGCCGACGGCGTCCTGGAGATCACGCTGCTCGGGCAGAACGTCAACGCCTACGGGGCCGAGTTCGCCGGACCGGGGGGCTCCGGTCGCGGCGCGTTCGCCGCCCTGCTCCGCGCGTGCGGCGGCGTCGAGGGACTGGAGCGGGTCCGGTTCACCTCGCCGCACCCCCGTGACTTCACCTCCGACGTGATCGCCGCGATGGCCGAGACCCCGAACGTCTGCCCGCAGCTGCACATGCCGCTGCAGTCGGGCTCTGACGACGTCCTGCGCCGGATGCGGCGCTCCTACCGGTCGGCGCGCTATCTCACGATCATCGACGAGGTCCGAGCCGCCCTGCCCGAGGCCGCGATCAGCACCGACATCATCGTCGGCTTCCCGGGCGAGACGGAGGCCGATTTCCAGGCCACGCTCGACGTGGTCGCCGCGGCACGGTTCGCGAGCGCGTTCACCTTCCAGTACTCGCCGCGGCCCGGTACCCCGGCCGCCGAGCTGCCCGACCAGCTGCCCAAGCCGGTTGTCCAGGAGCGGTACATGCGGCTCGTCGCGCTGCAGGAGGAGATCTCCTGGAACGCCAACCGCGCGCTGGAAGGGCGCGTGGTCGAGGTGCTGGTGGCCAAGGGCGAGGGCCGCAAGGACGGCGCCACCCGGCGCCTGTCCGGCCGGGCCCGCGACGGCCGGCTGGTGCACTTCGCCCCCGGAACCGCTCCGATCCGCCCGGGCGACGTCGTGGAGGTGACCGTCGGCTACGGCGCGCCGCACCACCTCGTCGCGGACGGCCCGGTGCGCAGCCACCGGCGCACCCGGGCGGGGGACGCGCACGATCGGCCCGTGGCACCGGCCACCAGGCTCGGCCTTCCGACCTTCGGCGCCCCGGCGCCGGTCCCGACCACCACCGGATGTGGAGCGACATGACGGACCTGCCCGAGGAACTGGTGCAGCACGACCGCGAGCTCAAGGGCGTGGCCAAGCGCGTCGAGCAGCGGATCGACCCCGGCACCACCGCATTCACGGTCTCGGTCGCGATGCTCGCGCTGATGGCCTCGCTCGTGCTGCCCTGGACGGGATCCGTGCCGGGCTGGGAGATCCTCGCCGGCATCCAGGCCTTCGGGCTCCTGCCGCGCCTGTTCACCTTCACCTCGCTCGGCTTCGGCCTGGTCGTCGGCTCCCTCGCGCTCGCGACCCGGTGGTGGGGGCTGGCCTGGCTCGCCGCGGCGGGGTCCGGCGTCTCCGTGATCACCGGGGTGTGGGCGATCTGGTCGCGGCAGACCGGCGTGCTCTCCGGCGGCACCGGTCCCGGCATCGGCCTGATCCTGGCGCTGCTGACCATGATCTTCCTGATGGCCTGCTGGGCGCGCATCGCCTTCCGCCGCAGCTGATCGTCGACGGCGACCTTCGCGTCCGGGAACGCGAAGTCGACCACCCCAGCGGCCGAAGGGGTGGCCGTGTCGCCGGCCGGTGAGCCCGGTGAGGAGCAGGCCGCGGCTGCGGACGATCCCCAGCTCAGCGGCCTGTGCGCGGGTGATCACGGGCGTGTGCAGGGGTCAGCGGTGCTGGACCGCCTGCTCGGCTGTCTCCGCCCACTCCCGCCACTGGGCCGCCTGGGCCTCGGACTCCTCGGCACGCTTCGTCTTGCCCGCCGCCCTGGCCTTCTCGGCCTGGGCCTCGAACTGCGCGACGCGCTCGCGGAACTGGGCCACCCGGGCCTCGGCCTCCGGATCGGTGCGACGCCACTGGCGGTCCGCAGCCTCGCGCACCTTCTCCTCGACCGCGCGCAGCCGCGCCTCCAGTGCGCGGATGTCGTCGCGGGGGACCTTGCCGATGGCCTCCCACCGCTCCTGGACGGCCCGCAGCGCGGCCCGCGCCCCGGCCGGGTCCGACAGGTCGATCCTCTCGGCGTCGGTGAGCAGCGCCTTCTTTGCCTCGGCGTTGGCCACGAACTCGGCGTCCCGCTCGGCGAAGGTGCCCGCCCGGCGAGCGAAGAACGCGTCCTGCGCGCCACGGAAGCGCTGCCACAGGGCGTCGTCGGCGTCCTTGTGCGCCCGGCCCGCGGCCTTCCACTCCGTCATGAGATCGCGGAACCGGGCCGCGGTCGGCCCCCAGTCCTCGGAGTCGGCGAGCTTCTCGGCCTCCACGGCCAGCTCCTCCTTGCGGGACTTCGCCGACGAACGCTGCCGATCGAGGTCCGCGAAGTGCGACCCGCGGCGGCGGTTGAACGCCTCGCGGGCCTTGGAGAAGCGCTTCCACAACAGCTCGTCGGTCTTGCGGTCGATCCCGCGGATCGTGCGCCACTCGTCGAGGATCGCGGTGTACCGGTCGCCCGCGTGCTTCCACTGTGTCGCCTCGCCCGCCAGCGCTTCCGCCTCGCCCGCCAGTTCCTCCTTGCGGGCGACGGCGGCGGCCCGCTGGGCGTCGCGGGCCGAGCGGGCGGCGCCGAGGGCCTGCTCGGCCCGGGTGACGAGGTCGTCGAGGCGGGAGCGGAGCCCCGCCAGGTCGCCGACGACGGTGGCCTCGTCCAGTCCGTCGCGCAGCGTCCGGGCGCTGCTCAGCGCGACCTTGGGCTCGCCGCCGCCCGCCAGCAACCGGGCGAAGAGCAGCTCCACCTCGGTGAGCATGTCGTCGAAGCGGCGCGCGAAGTGGGCCAACCCCTCCGCGGGAGCACCGGCCTGCCAGGACCCGACCACGCGCTCGCCGTCCGCGGTGCGGACGTAGATGGTGCCGTCGTCATCGACCCGGCCCCAGCGCGAGGGATCGATGCTCGCGGCCGTCACCGGGGACGGCTGGGCCGCGGGTGCGGCCACCGCGGCGGCCGCGGGATGTGCCGGTCCGGTCGAGCTGGCGGGACGGCCCGGGCGCGGGGGCGCCGGGCGCGGCGGGCCGGGGCGCGGGGGCCCGGGTGTGGGTACGGCGTGCCCAGGGCCTCCGGCAGCAGGTCCCGCCCCGGCCGTCCCGGTCTCGGACGGCGCAGGCTCGGACGGCGCAGGCTCGGTCGGCGCAGGCTCGGTCGGCGCAGGGTCGGTCGGCGCAGGGTCGGTCGGCGCAGCGTCCGAGGGTCCGATGTCGGCCTGCGCGGCGCCGGCCGGGGCCGCGTCGTCGTCCGGTGCGGTCGACGGCGCAACCGCTTCGGAGGCTGCCGGGACCGGATCTGCCTCGGTCGTCGCGGAGGCGGACGGTGTGGGCGGGGGGCTCGCGGGTGTGGCCGGCTCCGGCGACCCGGGCGTGACCGGGGCTCCCGGGTCGAGCGCGTGGGACTCCTGGTCGACCCGGGGCTGGTCGATACCCGGCCGCTGCTCTGTGGTGTTCTCCACCGCTTGTGGGTCCGACACCGTTGCCTCCTCGCCGTCCGGCCCCCCGCGAGCGGTGGGCCGCCCCGCCCGGGGGCGGAGCCATGCACATGCGGCCGTGGCCGATCGGTCGTGATCGGGGCCGTGCGGCGATTCAAACAGCTCCCGCACCGGAGCGGAACGCCCCTGATGGGCGCAGCACAGCCAACGGGCTGTCCTGATCGGCGAGTCGCGCTCCCCGTACCCTCCACCCGTGTTGTCGATGGTCGCCGTGGTGCCGGAGCCGCCGCTGTTGCTCCCCGAGCTCGCGGGCGCCGCCGCGGCCGAGACGGCCGATCTGCGCGCCGCGTGCGTCGCGGCGGCCACCCGGCTCGCCGGGGCGGCATCGCGCTGGGTCTGTGTCGGAGCCGACGAGGGCGGGCGCCGCACCGTCGCGCCGGACGCCCGCGGCAGCTTCGTCGGCTTCGGCGCTGACGTCGTGGTCGGGCTGGACACCGCGCGGCCGGACGGGCCGGTGGACCGTTCCTTCCCGTTGCCGCTGCTCGTCGCGGGCTGGCTGGCCGCGGCGACCGGCTCGGCGCTGAGCGTCCGCGGCGAGCTCGTCGCCCCCGATGCGAGCCCCGCGGCGTGCATCGAGCTGGGGGAGGCCATAGCGGCCGAGGACGTCGGCCTGCTCGTCGTCGGGGACGGGGCGGCCACCCACGGCGAGAAGGCCCCCGGCTACCTCGACGAGCGTGCAGGCCCCTTCGACGCGGTCGTCGCCGCGGCCCTGCGGGACGCCGATCCCGCCGCGCTCGCGGCCCTCGACCCGGATCTCGCGACCGCCCTGTTCGCCTCCGGTCGCGCACCCTGGCAGGTGCTGGCCGGCGCCGCCGCGGGCCGGGACTGGCGCGGGGACCTGCTCCACTCGTCGACGCCGTTCGGGGTCGGGTACCACGTGGCGGTGTGGTGCCCCCGCGGCTGATCGTCGTCGTCGGGCCGACCGCGACCGGCAAGTCCGATCTCGGCCTCGCACTGGCCGAGTGCTGCGGCGGCGAGGTGATCAACGCCGACGCCGCGGCGCTCTACCGCGGCATGGACGTGGGCACCGCCAAGCTCACCGTCGCCGAGCGCCGTGGCGTACCCCACCACCTGCTCGACGTCCTCGACGTCACCGAGACGGCATCGGTCGCGGCCTACCAGCGGGCGGCACGGGCGGAGATCGAGCGGCTGCGTGCGGCCGGCCGCACGCCGGTGCTCGTGGGCGGTTCCGGGCTCTACGTGCAGGCGGTCGTCGACGAACTGGAGTTCCCCGGCACCGATCCGGCCCTGCGTGCGGAGCTGGAGGTCGAGCTCGCGGAGCGTGGCCCGGTGGCGCTGCACGCGCGGCTCGCGGTGGTCGACCCGGCCGCCGCCGGGGTCGTGCTGCCGACCAACGGCAGGCGGATCGTCCGTGCCCTGGAGGTGATCGCACTGACCGGGCGCCCGTTCCCCGCGCGGCTGCCCGAGGCCGCGACCCCCCGCTACGACGCCGTGCTGCTCGGCGTCGACCGTCCCACCGCGGAGCTGGACGTGCGGATCGCCCGGCGGGTGGCGCGCATGTTCGCGGCCGGTCTCGTCGACGAGACGCGCGTACTCCTGCGGCGGGGCCTGCGCGAGGGCCGCACGGCGTCGCGGGCCCTGGGCTACCAGCAGGTCGTCGCCGCCCTCGACGGCTCCGGAGACCTCATGGTGGCCGCCGCCGGGACGGTGGTGGCCACCCGCAGGTTCGTGCGCCGCCAGCGCTCCTGGTTCCGTCGGGACCGCCGCATCCACTGGCTCGACGCGACACGCCACGATGTGATCGACCGGGGGCTCACGGTGATCACCTCGCGGTAAGCTGACGGCGTGCAGTTCAGCAAGGGCCACGGCACCGAGAACGACTTCGTGGTGCTCCCCGATCCCGACGGCGCCCTCGACCTCACCCCGCGCCGCGTCGCCGCGCTGTGCGACACACACCGCGGCCTGGGGGCCGACGGCGTGCTCCGCGTCGTCCGCTGGGAGGCGCTCGAGGACGGCCCCGTGCCCGTCGACGGCGTCGAGTGGTTCATGGACTACCGCAACGCCGACGGCAGCGTGGCGGAGATGTGCGGCAACGGCGTGCGCGTCTACGCCCGCTACCTCGAACACCGCGGCTGGCTGCCTCCCGGACGCCTGGAGCTGGGTACCCGCGGCGGGGTGCGGGGCGTCGAGGTCGCGGGGGACGAGGTCTCCGTCGACATGGGCGCGGCGGTGGTGGGGGAGAGCTCCACGGCCATCCTCGACGGGCACGCGTTCCCCGGGGTCGCCGTCGACGTCGGCAACCCGCACCTCGCGTGCGTCACGGACGCGGCCATCGGCTCGCTCGACCTGAAGCGGCCGCCCGGCCACGATCCGGTGCTCTTCCCGCACGGCGTGAACGTCGAGTTCGTGACGCCGATCGCCGACGACGCCGTCTCCATGCGCGTGCACGAGCGCGGCGTCGGCGAGACCCGTTCGTGCGGCACCGGGACGGTCGCGGCGGTGGTCGCCGCGCTGCGCCACGCCGGGATGAAGACGGGAACGGTGGCCGTGCAGACCCTCGGTGGGCGGCTGAGTGTCACCGTCGACGACGACACGACCACGTTGCACGGGCCCGCCGTCCTCGTCGCCCACGGCGAGATCGACGCGGACTGGTGGGACGCGCTCGTCTGAAACAAACCGGACGGGCACGGCGTTGGCATGGGAGCATGGCTGACACGATGACTGAACCCGCCCTGTCCACCCCGACAACTGGTGATCTCGATCTGGAGGAGCGCTCCTCGCTCCGCCGCATCGTCGGGCTCTCCACCGAACTCACCGACGTCACCGAGGTCGAGTACCGGCAGCTGCGCCTGGAGCGCGTCGTGCTCGTCGGGGTCTGGACCGAGGGCACGGCCGAGCAGGCCCGCGCGTCGATGACCGAGCTCTCCCGCCTCGCCGAGACCGCCGGATCCACCGTGCTCGACGCACTGATGCAGCGCCGCCCGCGGCCCGATCCCGCCACGTTCATCGGCTCGGGCAAGGTCGAGGAGCTGCGCGAGGCCGTGCAGTCGTCGGGCGCCGACACCGTGATCTGCGACGGTGAGCTCTCGCCCGGCCAGCTGCGGCAGCTGGAGGAGAAGCTCAAGGTCAAGGTCATCGACCGCACCGCGTTGATCCTCGACATCTTCGCCCAGCACGCCCGCAGCCGCGACGGCAAGGCGCAGGTGGAGCTCGCCCAGCTGTCCTACCTGCTCCCTCGGCTGCGCGGCTGGGGTGAGTCGCTGTCGCGGCAGGTCGGTGGCCGTGCCGCGGGCGGCGTCGGCATCGGTGGCCGCGGTCCCGGTGAGACGAAGATCGAGCTGGACCGCCGCCGCATCCGCACGCGCATGTCCAAGCTGCGTCGCGAGATCTCCGCGATGAGCACCGTGCGCAACACCCAGCGCGGCTCACGGCGCCGCAACGAGATCCCGTCGGTCGCGATCGTCGGCTACACCAACGCCGGCAAGTCCAGCCTGCTCAACGCGCTCACCGGCGCGGGCGTGCTCGTCGAGGACGCCCTGTTCGCCACCCTCGACCCGACGACGCGCCGCACGTCGACCACCGACGGGCGCACGTACACGCTCACCGACACCGTCGGTTTCGTGCGCCACCTGCCCCACCAGCTCGTCGAGGCGTTCCGGTCGACGCTGGAGGAGACGGCCCAGGCCGATCTGCTCGTGCACGTCGTCGACAGCTCCGATGCGCTCCCGGAGGACCAGATCAAGGCCGTCCGCCAGGTGCTGGTGGAGATCGGCGAGGAGCGGCACGGCACGATGCCGCAGGAGCTGCTGGTGGTCAACAAGACCGACGCGGCCGGCGACCTGCAGCTCGCCCGGCTCCGCCACCTGCTGCCCGACGCGATCTTCGTCTCCGCCCGTCGCGGCGACGGGATCTCCCGGCTCCGTGCGCGCATCGCCGAGCTGCTCCCGCGCCCCGAGGTCGACGTGGAGCTGCTGCTGCCCTACGTCGAGGGCTCGCTGGTGGCTCGGGTGCACGCCGAGGGCGAGGTGCTCGCGGAGGAGCACACGCCCGACGGGACCCGGTTGCACGCGCGCGTCGGTGCCGATCTGGCCACGGCCGTGCTGCCGTACGCGGTGAACGGCTCCGCGCGCTGATCGGTCTGCTCCTCGCCGGGGTGCTCGCGCTCGGGCCTGCCGTCCCGGCGCCGCAGGTCCGGTGCACCGTCGACGATCCGCGGCTGGCCGAGCTGTCCGGGCTCGTGGTCGACGGCTCGGCGATGTGGGCGATGGCCGACGGCGGCCGGCGGGTGGAGGTGGACCGGCTGGACCCGTCCACCTGCGCGGTCGTCGAGCGGCGGACCGCGCCGATCGATCCCTATGACCCCGAGGACCTGGCGCGCGGGCCCGCCGGGGCTCTCTGGGTGGCCGACATCGGGGACAACGGCCTCGCCCGCGACGACGTCGCGGTGATCGTCCTGCCGGCGGGCGGCGGGTCGCGGCTGCACCGCCTGACCTACCCCGACGGCCCGCACGACGCCGAGGCACTGCTCGCGGACGCGCGCGGCCGCCCGGTGATCGTGACCAAGGACCCGACCGGTCGTGCCGGCATCTACCGCACCGCCGCACCATTGGACGGGACGGGCCCGACCCCGCTGCAGAAGGTCGGCGAGGTGCAGCTACCCGCGTCCGACACCGTGGGCGGGCCGGTCGGGTCGTTCGGCGGCGTCCTCGTGACCGGCGCCGCAGTCAGCGCCGACGGCCGGGTGGTGGCGCTGCGCAGCTACACCGACGCCTGGCTCTACGCCGTTCCCGACGGTGGCGACGTCGTCGAGGCGCTGGCGGGGACACCCGTCCGGGTGCCCCTGGGCGGTGAACCGCAGGGTGAGGCCGTCGCGTTCGAGTCCGACGGCACGCTCGTGTCCGGTTCGGAGACCCGCGGTGGGGTGGCGGGGCAGATCCGGGCGGTGCCGGGCGTCGCGTCTGCAGCTCGCCGGGCCGCGCCCGCGCCCGCGCCAACGCCCACGGAGGTGGCCGTGCCCAGTGCCGGTAACGCGGCGCTGATCGGCGCGGCAGCTCTGATCGGCCTGCTCGTGCTGGGAATGGTCGTGATGGCCGTCCGCGGCGCCGGCCGGCACTGACGGGCCGGCCGGATCCTCGCAGACCTTCTCCGGTGTTCGCAGCGGTAGGAGATCTTGTGACGAGCGCGCGATCCCTGCGAGGACCTCGTCCGTGACGGCTGGGTAAACCCGTCGGCCGACGGCGCCCGGCAGGCGTCGCTGCGGCTAGCGTGAACCAGGTAGTGAGGAGGCCGGTTGCCGATCGTCACGGGCTACGAGGACACGCCGGGCGGGCACGACGCCCTCGTTCTGGGCGCGCAGCTCGCGCGGCTGACCGGGCTCGAGGCTGTTGTCGCGACGGTCTACCCGGAGGACGGCCGGGGCTTCTCGGCAGTGGCGCGTGACCCGCGGTGGCGCCAGAAGGTGCAGAAGGTGGCCCGCGAGCGGTTCGCCAGGGCGCGGGAGTTCATCGGCGAGGGTTGGGGTCCGGTCGAGCCCGAGTTCGCCGCGCTCGGGCCCGGCCTGGCGTCGATCGTCCTCAACGAGTACGCCGAGGAGGTGGGGGCCGCCGTGCTCGTGGTGGGCTCGACCGGTCACGGGCTGCTCGGCCGCATCGCGCCCGGCCGCACGGTGCAGCGACTCCTCCCCACCGCCGCGTGCCCGGTGGCGATCGCCCCGCGCGGCTATCGGCACATCGGCACGCGCGGCATGACGGTGGTGTCGGTGGCCTATGACGGCAGCGCGGAGGCCGACCGTGCCGCGGCCGTGGCCGTGCACCTGGCCAGCCGCACCGGGGCCGCGCTCCGGTTCGTCACGGTGGCGGAGACACCCGACGACGTCGCCGCCGCCACCGCGCTGGCACACAAGGGCATCGCGTCGGCGCCCGTGGACATCGATGCGTTCGTCGACGTGGTGACGGGACCGGTGGCTCGGGTGCTGGCCGACCTGCCCGAGCGCACCGACGTGCTGGTGATCGGCTCGCGCGGCTACCGGCTCATGCGCCGGCTGCTGCTCGGCGGGGTGACGGGGGTGCTGGTGCGCACCGCCCGCTACCCGGTGGTGATCGTTCCCGGCTGAGGGGTCACAGGCGGCGCAGCACCGCGACGACCCGCCCCAGCACCGTGGCGTCGTCACCCGGGATGGGGTCGTAGGCCGGGTTGGCCGGCATCAGCCAGTTGTGGCCGTCCTTGCGCTTGAACGTCTTGACCGTCGCCTCGCCGTCGATCATGGCCGCGACGATCTCGCCGTTCTCCGCCACGGGTTGCTGGCGCACCACCACCCAGTCGCCGTCGGTGATGGCGGCCTCGATCATCGAGTCGCCGCGGACGTTGAGCAGGAACAGCTCGCCCTCCCCGACGATCTCGCGGGGCAGCGGGAAGACGCTTTCCACCGCCTGCTCGGCCAGGATCGGGCCACCCGCGGCGATGTTGCCCAGCAGCGGCACGTAGGCCGGGGCCGGGCGCAGGTCACCCGAACCGGTGGCCGCGTCGTCGACGGCGGCCGTGGCGTCCTCGGGGGGACGCACGTCGACAGCGCGCGTGCGGTTCGGGTCGCGCCGCAGGTACCCCTTGCGCTCCAGCGTGCGGAGCTGGTGGTGCACCGACGACGTGGAGGTCAGGCCGACGGCGTCGCCGATCTCCCGCACGCTCGGCGGGTAGCCGAACCGCTCCACCCAGTCGCGGATGACCTCCAACACCCTGCGCTGGCGCGGGGTCAGGCCCTTGGACTCGGTCGGTGGATCGGGGAACGTGCTGACCTGGGCCGTGGTGGGGGCGGCGCCTTCCGTGCCACCGGCCCCGGTGCCGGGCTCGTCCCGTGCCATCTCGTTCGCTCCTCCTCGCCGGTGCTGCGTGTCGCGGTGCGTGCCGGCCGTTCCACACCGACGAACAGGACGTCGTTCAGATCGGTGCGGACGGGCCGGTACCACCGCCGTCTGCCGCGACGGTAGTCCGACATCCCCCGCCCGCCAAACACATGTTCGAACGACACGCCCTCTTTTCTCGATTCTGTCGGTGCCCGGTGGTAGACATCGCACAGGCGTTCGTTCGAACGGCTGTTTGGGTTATGGGCCAGGTTCAGCGGGAACGGAGACGGCGGGATGCGCGAGGCAGTGGAGTTCGAGCCGGGGGAGTTCGAGCCGGGGGAGTTCGAGCGAGGGGACTTCGGATACGGCGGGTTCGAGCCGGGGGAGTTCGAGTACGGCGGGTTCGGTGCAGGTGTGGGCAGCGCGGGTGTCGGGCTCGTGCTGGCCGATCGGGGAGGGCGTGCCCGGCTCGGGCAGCAGGCGCGGCGGCCGGCGGCGGGGCCGCGTCCGGTGCGCCCGGCCGTCGCACCGGTCTGGGCCCGGCCCGCACCCGTGGAGCGCCACGCCGTCCGCATCCCGTCCCGCGCGCGGGAGCCGCGGGTGCTGGCACGGCGCCCGGTCGCGCAGGCTCCCGTGGAAGCCCTCCGGTTCCGGGTCCGGCGCGTGGTCGCCGGGATGTTGGCCACGGTCGTCACGGTCGCCGTCGTGGTGGGCCTCGGCCTGCTCGCCGATGCCGCGTCCGCGGCCCGCACACCGGCGGCCCGGTCCGCGATCACCGTGACGGTCGGTGCGGGGGAGTCGCTGGGTGATGTCGCCCGCCGCGCCGCACCCGGCGAGGACGTGTCGGCCGTCGTCGGGCGCATCGTCACCGCCAATGCCCTCACTCCGGCACGCCTCCGGCCCGGGCAGGTGCTTCGGGTGCCCGTGGGATGACGCTCCGCAGACGCTGCGCCACCGTTCACCGATCGCGCGGCCCGTTCGGAGGACACGCCGCGTTCGTGGGGTGCTCCGACTTCCCTTGCCCCTACATGTTGTGGTTACACTCGTGTCGTTCGTCTACAGGTGGGGTCTGAGC
>JBBQEF010000044.1:0-24308 GCA_038320445.1 Mycobacteriales bacterium | reverse complement strand
GGAGGAGACCGGCATCATCGGCCGCGTGGTCGCACCGCTGGGCACGATCGACTTCTGGTTCGTCGCCGAGGACCGCCGGGTGCACAAGACCGTGCACCACTTCCTGCTGCAGGCGCTCGGGGGCGAACTCTCCGACGAGGACGTCGAGGTCTCGGAGGTGGCGTGGGTGCCGCTGGCCGAGCTCGAGTCCCGGCTCGCCTACGCCGACGAGCGGCGGTTGATCCGCCGGGCCACCGAGCTGCTGGAGGACACGGCGTGAAGTGGGTCGCGGCGCTCGTCGCGATCACCGTGCTGCTGCTCACCGGAGCCCTGTTCGCCCCGGCCGCCGGCGCGGCGGGCGCCCAGCGCGGGAGTGCGGCGCTCCGGCTCGACCTCACGGACATGGCGCCGCGCGTCGTCACGTCGAGCGGGCCGGACACGCTCACGATCACCGGAACGCTGACGAACACCGGTTCGGCGCCGGTCGAGCAGCCCGAGGTCCGCGTCCAGCGCGGCGACCGCCTCACCACCGACGGCGAGCTGCGCGACGCACTCGACGGCAGCGCCGGCACCGATGCCGTCACGCCGCAGTTCGTCGCGCTGGCCGATGTGCTCGCCCCGGGACAGCGGGTTCCGGTGCGGCTGACGATCCCGCTCCGCGGCCCGGCCACCACCACGCTGGCTCTGACGACCACCGGCGTGCACGAGCTGCTGGTGAACGTCAACGGCGCGCCGGAGGGCGGGGACCGGGCCAGGCTGGCCGCCGTACGGCTGCTGCTGCCCGTCCGGTCGCTGCCGGCCGTGGGCAGCGCCGACGCGGTGCCTGCCGACGACGTGACGGCCGCTGCCCCGGTCTCGCTGCTCTACCCCGTCGCGGACCCGCCGCACCGCCTCTCGACGGTCCCCGGCGGCCGGGCCCTGCTCACCGACGACAACCTCCCGGCGTCGTTCGCGCCGGACGGCCGCCTCGGCGGCCTCGTGTCGGCGCTGGCGCAGCAGGCGCCGGTCGGATCGCCGGTGCGCAGCGCCACCTGTGTCGCCGTCGATCCCGACCTGGTGGAGACCGCGTCCGCGATGGCAGCAGGGTACGACGTGCTGGGCCCCGGCGGGGCGATCGTGCCGGGGACGGGCTCGGCCGTCGCCGGGCAGTGGCTCACCCAGCTCGCCGCCGCGACCCGCGGCGGCTGCCTGATCGCCCTGCCGTTCGCCGACGCCGATCTCGTCGCCCTGACCCGCGGCGGCCTGGGCGGCATCGCCGCCGCTGCGGTCACGGACGGCCGTCAGGTGCTGTCCTCGCTGCTCGGCACGGCCGTGGTGCCCGGCGTCAGCTGGCCGGCGGGGGGCGTCGTCGACGAGCGGACCCTCGCCACCACCGCCCAGGCGGGCGGCCGGTCGCTCCTGCTCTCCGCCGACGGGATCGGCCAGAGCCGGAGCCGCTCGAACACGGGCGTCGTGCCGATCACGGGCACGTCCCAGTACGCGGTGCTGACCGATCCGCTGCTGGCGCTCGCGGCGGGGGGGCTGTCCGGCTACGCCGTCGTCAGTGCCGGGCCGGGAGGAGCGGCCCCGACCAGCAGCCCGGCCGGCACCGACACCCCGCTCTCGACACAGGACGCGATCGGCGCCCTCGTGTACCGGGCCCAGGCGGGCGCGGCAGGCGCGGGGCCGCTCGTGCTGGCCCCGCCCCATCGCTGGGCCACCGACGGCAGCGGTGCCCGTGCCCTCCTCGCCGCGGCCGACCAGCTGATCGGCGCGGGCGCGCTCACCCCGGCCGCGCCCGGGGCGGTCCTGACGGCGGGCCCGCCCGCGGGTGCCGCCTCCCGCACCGCCGTGTACCCCCTGGCGTCCGGCGCGGAGGAGATCCCGGCCTCCGTCGTCGCCACGATCCGCGCCACCGCGCAGCAGGTCGCCGACCTGCGTTCGGCGGCCGTGCCCGGAACCGGCGTCGGTATCGGGGTCGACGAGGTCTTCGCCCCGCTGACCCGCGGTCTGGTGCGTCCGGCATCGGCCACGGTGCGCGGCGACGTCGCAGCCGCCACCGCCGCGGCCGATGCCGGCCGACGCCGCATCGACGACGTGCGCGGCACCGTCCGCGTGCTCGAACCGCCGAGCCCCTACTCGCTCGGCACCTCCGACGCGCCCCTGCCGCTGACCGTCGCCAACGGGCTCCCGATGACCGTGCAGGTGCGCGTCCAGGTCGCGAGCACGCCCGGGTTGCAGGTGGCCCCGATCGCGCCGGTGCAGATCCCGCCGCTGGGCCGCCGGCAGGTGTCGGTGAACGCGCAGGTCACCCGGTCCGGACAGTTCACGGTGGACGCCAGCGTGCTGACCCCCGGCGGCGGCGTGCTCGGCCCGGCCAGCCGCCTGCGGGTGCGGTCGACGGTCTACGGCACCATCACCGTGTGGCTGACGGTGGGAGCGGGCGTCCTGCTCGTGGTGCTGGCCGTCCGCCGGGTGGTGCGCCGCATCCGTGGCGAACCGGGCCGGCACGCGGGCCCCACGGCCCGCACGGACCCCACGTCGCCCCCGACCGTCCCGCCGGGGACCGACACCGGTCCGACGGACCCCCCGACGCGCCCGGTCGGCATCCATCCACCGAGCCCGCCCCCGACGAACGGCGGCTCGCCACTCCCGACCCCGGTCGGGGCGACCACGGCGGTCCCACGACCGGCGCCACCCCGCCCCCCGGCACCGGCTCCGGTCCCGACGGGAGCCGGCCCGGCCCGCTCGCCCCGGGCGGCCGCCCCGCCCGACCGGACGGCACCGATCCCACCGGTGGTTCCGGGCGCGACACGTCCCCCCGACCCGGCCCGGCCGCAACCCCCGACCCCGTGACGGACGACGCGGCCACGCAGCGGATCCCCGTGGTGAAGCGGGAGGCGTCCCTCGGCCGGTCCAGCGGCCTGATGGCCGTCGCGAACCTGGCCAGCAGGCTGACCGGCTTCCTCCGCCAGGTCGTGCTGTTCTCCGTGCTCGGCGCGACCGTGCTCAACGACTCCTACACGGTGTCGAACACCCTGCCCAACATCGTCTACGAGCTCCTGCTCGGCGGTGTCCTGACCAGCGTCATGATCCCGCTGCTCGTGCGCGCCCAGGCCGAGGACGCCGACGGCGGCGAGGCCTACACGCGCCGGCTGCTGACCCTGACCGGCGTCGCGCTGCTCGCGGCAACGGCGCTGGCCATGCTCGCGGCGCCGCTGCTGACCCGCCTCTACCTGGGCGGCCAGACCACCACGACGGCCAACCCGCAGCTGGCCACCGCGCTGGCCTACCTGCTGCTGCCGCAGATCTTCTTCTACGGGGTCGGCGCCCTGCTCGGAGCGGTACTGAACAGCAAGGGCCGGTTCGGCGCGTTCGCGTGGGCGCCGGTTCTCAACAACCTCGTGATGCTGCTCGTGCTCGGCGCCTACGTCGTCGTGCCGGGGGAGGTGAGCCTCGACCCGGTCCGCATGGGCGACACGAAGCTGCTGGTCCTGGGCCTGGGCACCACGCTCGGCATCGCCGTTCAGGCGCTGGTGCTGGTGCCGGCGCTGCGCGGCAGCGGCTTCCGCTACCGGCCCCTGTGGGGCTGGGACCCCCGGCTCACCTCCGCGGGCGGCCTGGTCCTGTGGGTCGTCGGCTACGTCCTGATCGGCCAGGCAGGCTACATCGTCACCACGCGCGTCGCCTCGGCGTCGGACGCGGGGTCGTTCGCGATCTACTCGAACGCGTGGCTGCTCCTCCAGGTGCCGTACGGCGTGCTCGGGGTCTCCCTGCTCACGGCCCTGACGCCGCGGATGAGCCGGGCCGCCGCCGAGGGCCGCACGGCCGACGTCGTGTCGGACCTGTCGCTCGGCAGCCGGCTCTCCGCCGTGTTCCTGGTGCCGATCTCGGTGCTGCTGACGGTGTTCGGCACTCCCGTCGGCGTCGCGCTGTTCGGCCTGCGCTCGGCCAACCTCGACGGGGCGACGCTGCTCGGCGCCACGCTCGCCGCGTCCGCGTTCGGCCTGCTGCCCTACGCGGTGACGCTGCTGCAGCTGCGGGTGTTCTACGCGCTGACCGACAGCCGCACGCCCACGCTGATCCAGCTGTTCACGGTCGCGGTGAAGATCCCGCTCCTGCTCGCCTGCCCGCTGCTGCTGCCCCCGGACCGGGTGGTGCTCGGGCTCGCGGCCGCCAACGGCCTGTCGTTCGTCGCCGGCGCCGTGCTCGGGCAGGTCCTGCTGCGGCGCAGGCTCGGCCGGATCCCGACCGGAGCGGTGCTCTCCACGACCGGCCGGACGCTGCTCGCCTCGCTCGTGGCCGTACTGGCGGCCTACGGCGTCGTGACGCTGCTCACCGTACTGGGCGGTCTGTCGCCGCTCAGCCGATCCTGGGTGACTCTGGCGGTAACGCTGGCGGTCGCTCTGCCGCTATTGATAGTGGGGCTGCGCCTGCTCCGGGTCCGCGAGCTCGATCCGCTGAACCGACTACTCGAACGGCTCGTCGATCGGGTCGATCCCAGGCGCGGCACCCCTCGCTGACGTAGGCTCGCCAGCGGGCTGGTTGTACGTCGGGTTCGGGGGAGGCAGAGCGGTGAGCGAGCTGGCGAGCCCGCCGTCGGGGGCGGCAGCAGCGCCACGTCGGGACAACGGCGCGGCCGAGGTCTCGGCCGAATCCGAGCCCGCGCGTCCCGAGGAAGCCGGCACCGTCCGCGTGAGCACGCCGGCACCCAAGGCGCCCACCCCCTCCACCAGCGCCGGATCCACCCTCGCCGGCCGCTACCGGCTGCGCACCCGCGTCGGCTCCGACACCGCCGCGGCCGCCGAGTTCTGGCGCGCGGAGGACACGGTCCTGCAGCGCGACGTCGGGCTCACCGTGCTCCGCAGGCTCGCGCCGGAAACCGGTGCACTCGGTGGCGACGACGATCCCACCGGCACCGCGCGGGCGGGCGAGATGGTCGTGCGTGCCCTGCGGTCGGGCAGCTTCGAGCACCGCGGGTGCGCCCGGCTGCTCGACGTGCTGGCCCCCGGCTCGCCCGGCATGCCCGACGACGTGCTCGGTGCGGCCGTCACGGAGTGGGTGCCCGGCCGGAGCCTCGCCGAGACCGTGTCCGAGGGCCTGCTCCGGCCGCTCGCAGCGGCCCGGGCCGTCGCCCCGCTGGCTGCGGCCGCGGAGGCGGCACATCGCCACGGACTCGTGCTGGGCTGCGATCACCCGCAGCGCGTCCGCATCACCCCGGACGGGCGCGCGCAGCTGTGCTTCGCCCTGCCGCGTCCGGACATCACCCCCACCGACGACGTCCGCGGCCTCGGTGCCGTGCTCTACACGCTGCTCACGTCGCGCTGGCCGCTCTCGGGTGCCGACGCCGCCCGTGCGGGGCTCGCGGCCGCGGAGCGCACCGCGGCGGGTACCCCGGCGACGCCCGCAGTGCAGCGCCCGGGGGTCCCGGTCGAGCTCGACGCGATCGCCACGGGCGCGCTCAGCCCGGTCGGATCGGCCAACCGGGTCCACACCGCCGCGGCGGTGCACCGGCTGCTCACCGAGGCCGTGGCCGAGGACGACCGCGTCGCACTGTTCCCACCTGCACACGACGGCGTGCCGTCGGATCCCGGTGACGTCTGGCAGGACGGCCACGGCGTCGTGCACCGCACCGACCCCCGGCAGAAGCGCAGGCTGCGGATCGCGCTGTGCGCGCTCGCCGCGGCCGTGCTGCTCGTCCTCGGGTACGTCGGGGTGCAGATCGGCTCGATGTTCACCGACGGCGGCGGACCCGTCATCGTCGTCGGCAAGGACGCGGGATCGTCCGCCAACCCGCCTGCCCAGGGGTCGGGGGATGTCGGTGGCATCGCCGCCGTCGCGGACGTGGCCGTCTACGACAAGACCGGCGACAGCGACAACTCCGGGCGCGTGGCACGGGTCATCGACGGCAACGCGAGCTCCAACTGGCGCACCTACCAGTACAAACAGCAGTTCCCGGCGCTGAAGCCCGGTGTCGGCGTGATGGTGTCGTTCGCCTCGGCGGTGCAGCTGTCGTCGCTGGCGATCGCCTCGCCGAGCGCGGGCACCATCGTGCAGGTCCGCTCGGCGCCCACGCCCGACGCGGCGTTCGAGGACACCACCACGATCACCGAGGCCACACTGCAGGACGGCACCACGCAGGTGTCGCTGGCGGGCAGCCAGCCGGTCACGCACGTACTGCTGTGGATCACCAAGCTCACCGGATCCGATGGCGGCTACCTCTCCCAGATCGACGAGGTGCAGTTCCGCCGCGCGAGCGGCTGAGCGCGGTTCCGCCGAACGGCCACGGGGAGGCGAGTGCCCGACCTAGCGTGGCGACGTGGGGCAGCCGAGCGACGCCGAGCTGATCGCGGCCCACCGCGCGGGCGACCGGGAGGCGTTCGGGCGGCTGGCGGGTCGCTACACCCACCAGATGTGGGGGGTGGCGGTGCGCACGCTGGGCGATCCGGAGGACGCGGCCGACGCCGTGCAGGACGCGCTCGTCGCGGCCTACCGGCGGGCGGGCACCTACCGCGGGGAGGCGTCGGTGCGCACGTGGCTGCACCGGATCCTGGTCAACACGTGCATCGACCGGCTCCGCCGCGACCGCATCAGGCCGACGGTCCCGTGGCCGAACCGCGAGGTGCCGGCCAGAGGGCCGGACCAGGTCACCGAGCTGGCCACGCGGATGGCCGTCGCCGACGGGCTGGCCCTGCTGCCGCCGGAACAACGGGTGGCGGTGGTGCTCGTGGACGTGCAGGGTTGGCCCCTGGTCGAGGTGGCAGAGGTGCTGGGCGTGCCGCTGGGCACGGTCAAGAGCCGCTGCGCCCGCGGCCGGGCCCGGCTGGCGGGTCTGCTGGGGTACCTGAGGGACGAGGGACCATGACCTCCGAGTCGCCTGACGTGGACCGGCTCGCGGACCTGGACGCGGACATCGCGGCCGGGCACCCTGTCGACCCTCCCGCACCGTCCGACCCTGCCTCACGGGCCGTGCTGGACGCCCTCGCGGCCACCCGAGCGGAACTGGCCCGCCTCCCTCCGGTACCGCTGCCTGCCGAGCTCGCCGCCCGCTGGACCGCAGCTCTCACCACAGCGCGAGCCGAAGGGACGGGCACGCCGAACCGGCCCGTCGAGCACGCGGGCGGCGGGGCGGATCCGGCGCGGGACGCGCCGCCGAACGGACGGCACGACGCGAGCGCCCAGCCCCGCCATCCCGGGGGTCGTGCGCGGACAAGGGTGTCCTGGCAGCCTTTTCCGCGCACGGGGAGTGGCTCCGGGCCTGCCCGCCCAGCTCGGCGGCGGCGACGCCGGCAGCGCGCCCGGCCCGCACTCGCCGTGGGGCTCGCCCTCGTCGCGCTGCTGGTCGTGGCCGGCGTGGTCCGGGCGCAGGCAGCGCTGCCGAGCGTCACCGCCGCCGAGCTGGGCGGCGTCGCCCGCGCCGCGGTGGGCTCGCACGACGCGGGGGAGTTCGCCGACCCGGTCCGTCGGGCCGGGTGCCTGCGCTCCGTCGCCCCCCGCGGCCTGGGCCCGGACGCGCTCCTGGTCGGTGGCCGCGGCGTCGAGTACGAGGGCCGGCCCGGCGTCCTGCTGGTGCTGGCCTCGGGGCGGCTCGGCACGTTCCGCGTCGTCGTGGTGGATCCGGCGTGCGGCCCGGGCGGGGGCACGCTGCTCGCGGACACCCTGGTCGGCAGGTGAGCGGGGCCTCATCGCACGTGGAATGCCGGGTGCTGGGATCGTGTTGTGCAGCATGAACACGATCGAGAGGACGGTATCGGTGACCACCGACGAGGTGCGCGAGCTGATCATCATCGGATCCGGACCGGCCGGCTACACCGCCGCCGTGTACGCCGCCCGTGCCCAGCTGAACCCGCTGGTGTTCGAGGGCAGCCAGTTCGGCGGTGCGCTGATGACCACCACCGAGGTCGAGAACTACCCCGGCTTCACCGACGGCATCATGGGCCCGGAGCTCATGGAGCAGATGCGTGGCCAGGCCACCCGGTTCGGGGCCGAGCTGCGCGCGGAGGACGTCGAGGAGGTCTCGCTCGACGGCGAGGTCAAGACCGTGCTCGTCAACGGCGTCACCTACCGGGCCCGTGCGGTCGTCCTCGCCATGGGGGCCGCCGCGCGCTACCTGAACGTCCCCGGCGAGCAGAAGCTGCTCGGCCGCGGCGTCAGCTCGTGCGCGACCTGTGACGGCTTCTTCTTCCGCCAGCACCACATCGCGGTGATCGGAGGCGGCGACTCGGCGATGGAGGAGGCCACGTTCCTCACCCGCTTCGCCGATTCGGTCACGATCGTCCACCGGCGCGACGAGTTCCGCGCTTCACGGATCATGCTGGAGCGCGCCCGGAACGACCCGAAGATCAAGTGGGCCACGAACGCGGACGTCCTGGAAGTGCTGGGCGATACCACGGTCACGGGTTTGCGGCTGCGTGACACGAAATCCGGCGAGGAGCGCACGCTCGACGTCACGGCCATGTTCGTGGCCATCGGGCACGACCCGCGCAGCGAGCTCGTCAAGGGCCAGCTGAGCACGGACGACGCCGGATACGTCCAGGTCCGGTCGCCGAGCACCACCACCGGCGTCCCGGGTGTGTTCGCCTGTGGCGACCTCGTCGACCACACCTACCGCCAGGCCGTCACCGCGGCCGGGTCGGGCTGCTCCGCGGCCATCGACGCCGAGCGCTGGCTCGCCGAGGGACCGGTCCCGGCCGAGATGGCGGGTGGCGGCTACGGCCACGCCGCCGAGCAGGTCGCGACCGTCACCGCCTGAACCTCATCCGCACCTCCACGAAAGGGAGATCATCAATGGGCAACAACACCGTGGACGTCACCGACGCCACCTTCGACGCCGACGTCCTCAAGAGCGGCAAGACCGTCGTGGTCGACTTCTGGGCCACCTGGTGCGGGCCGTGCCGGATGGTCGCCCCGGTCCTCGACGAGATCGCCGGCGAGCACAAGGACAAGCTGACCGTCGCCAAGCTGGACATCGACGCCAACCCGGAGACGGCCCGGACGTTCCAGGTCCTGTCGATCCCCACCATGATGGTTTTCCAGGACGGCAAGATGGTCAAGCAGATCGTCGGCGCGAAGCCCAAGGCCGCGCTGCTGTCGGATCTGGCCGATTACCTCGCCTGACACCCCCGGCCCGACGCAACGGCCCGCCTCCGGTCACGGGGGCGGGCCGCGCCGTTCGCGGGGCTGTTTATCACGACTCGGACACGCCGGGACACGGCCCGCTGTCCCCCGGTCGGGGCACGGCAGGGCACAATGTCGTCCGGCCTGCCGCACGCTGCGGCGCGATGACGCGAGACTTGACGAGCGAGGGGTGCATGCAGCTGCTGCGCCGAGGTGACCGCGGTCCGGCGGTCGTCGAGGTTCGGGCGATGCTCGCGAAGTACGGCCTGATGGCCGACGCGGGCGCGTCCGAGGACCTCTACGACGTCCACGCCGAACACGCTGTCCGGTCCTTCCAGCAACAGCGCGGGCTCATCACCGACGGCGTCGTGGGCCCGTCCACCTACCGTGCACTGCGCGACGCGGGCTGGGCCCTCGGCGACCGCATGCTCGCGCTCCTGATCTCCGCCCCGATGACCGGCGACGACGTCGAGATGCTCCAGGAGCGGCTCTCCGAGCTCGGCTACAACCCCGGGCGTCCCGGTGGCGTGTTCGACGAGCAGACCGAGAAGGCGCTACGCCGCTTCCAGCGCGAGTACGGGCTCGTCCCCGACGGCCTGTGCGGCCCGGCCACGCTGCGCTCGCTGCGCCAGCTGGGGCGCAAGGTCACCGGCGGCCGCCCGCAGCTCATGCGCGAGCAGGAGCTGCTGCGCCAGGCCGGCCCGCGGCTGCGCGGCAAGCGCATCGTCGTGGACCCCGGGCACGGCGGAGTCGACCGCGGGGTCGTGGCGGCGGGCGTGGCCGAGGCGGACCTCATGTGGGACCTCGCCCGGCGGCTCGTCGGCCGCATGACGGCCACCGGGATGGACGCGATGCTCTCCCGCCAGGAGAACACCTGCCCGTCCGAGACGGAGCGCGCTGCGTTCGCCAACAACGCCAACGCCGATCTGGTGCTGTCGCTGCACACCGACGCGCACCCCCACGTGCACGCGCAGGGCCTCGCCACGTTCCACTTCGGCACGGGCTCGGGCTCGACGTCGACGGTGGGGGAGGCGCTCGCCGGGCTGATCCAGCGCGAGCTGCTCACCCGCACCGCGATGGTGGACTGCTGGAGCCAGGGCCGCACCTGGGAGCTGCTGCGCCTGACGCGGATGCCCGCCGTGCGCGTCGAGGTCGGGTACCTCAGCCACCCCGGCGACCGGGCCCGCCTGCTCAGCACCGATTTCCGTGACGTCGTGGCCGAGGGCATCCTGGTGGCCGTCAAGCGCCTGTATCTGCTCGGACAGGACGATCAACCGACCGGAACGTTCACTTTCGGCGATGTACTGGCCCGTGAACTCGAACGGGGCAGCGCGCAGGCAATGTGACGCGCAGGTGCTGCGCGTCGGTCAGCGTGCGACTCAGAGCGCCCTGGTTGCGCCGCAGGACGTTGCTCCGACCCGGCTCGGTATCCCCATAGGCGGGGCCGTGGCCTGGAGCGGAATCGTGATCGTGCCGAGCAACTGCTCGAGCGCGGCCTCCACGTCCTCCTTCCACGTCAGTCCGGACCGCAGCTCCATGCGCAGCCGCGGCCAGCGCGGGTGCGGGCGGATGGTCTTGAAGCCGACGCCGCGCAGGAAGTCGGCGGGGATGAGACAGCCGGGCTCGGTCGGGCGCTGGTCACCGAACACCTCGATCGCCTTGACCCCACGCCGGGTGAGGTCCTTCACGACCGCCTGCGCCAGCATCCGGCCCAGACCCTCACCGGAGTACTCCGGCATCACCTGCATGGTGGTGAGCAACACGGCGTCGGCGCTGACCGGCCCGGTGGGCATCTCGGAGGCGCGCGGCACCACCGAGGGCGGCGCGTAGATCACGTAGCCGGCCGGGACGCCGTCCATGTGCGCGACGCGGCCGCAGGAGCCCCACTCGAGGAGCACCTCGGAGACCCAGGCCTCCTTCTCCAGCTCGGTGGAGCCGAAATCGAGGGCCTGCTTGCCGAGATGCTCGGCGAGCTCCCAGAAGACGCACCGTCGGCATCTCTTGGGCAGATCGTCCAAATTGTCCAGCGTGAGCGGCGCCACATGCCAGGACAAGATCAACCTCCGGCGACCGACCACGGGGACTGGGCAGTACGAACGTCATCGGCGTCAGTGCGCCGACACCCGACCATAGATCGATCCAGGTCGTATGCCTACCCCGGCTGCTGCGACCGGCGCCTCACTCACGCCAAAGGGCAGGTGATTCGCCCATCCTGGTTACACTCGATCGGATCGCTGCGCCGGTCGGAGCACCCGATCGGCGCCCATCGACGACGCAGGAGATCGACGTGCCCGAGGTCTCGCCCCCGTTCCCGCCCCGCCCGACCGCCGTCCCGGCGGCAGCGGCGGCCGGGCCGGTGGCTCCGACCGAGCGGTTCGCGGCCCGGACCGCCGGGATGACGGCATCCGAGATCCGGGCGCTGTTCGCCGTGGCGAGCCGTCCCGAGGTCGTCTCACTGGCCGGCGGGATGCCCAACCTGGCCGCCCTGCCGCTGGACTCGCTCGCGGTCGAGGTGGCCGATCTGATCGCCCGCGAGGGGCAGGTCGCGCTGCAGTACGGCTCCGCACAGGGGGTTCCGGCGCTGCGCCAGCAGATCTGCGAGGTGATGGCGCTCGAAGGGATCAGAGCCGACCCGGACGACGTCGTGGTGACCGTCGGCTCCCAGATGGCGCTCGATCTCGTCACCCGCATCTACTGCGACCCCGGCGACGTCGTGCTCGCCGAGGGACCCTCCTACGTCGGCGCGCTGGGGAGCTTCGCGGCGTACCAGGCGCGGGTGGTGCACGTGGCGATGGACTCCCGTGGCCTGGTGCCCGAGCTGCTGCGCCAGGCGCTGCACGCGTTGGCGCGCCAAGGGATCACGCCGAAGTTCCTCTACACGATCCCGAACTTCCACAACCCGGCCGGCGTCACCCTCGCCGTCGAGCGCCGTGCCGAGGTGCTGGAGATCTGCGCGCGCTACGGCGTCGGCGTCGTCGAGGACAACCCGTACGGCCTGCTCGGCTTCACCGGCCGCATCTACCCGGCGTTGCGCTCGCTGGACCGCGACGTCGTCTACCTCGGCTCGTTCTCCAAGACGTTCGCATCCGGGCTGCGGGTGGGCTGGGCCCTCGTGCCGCCTGCGGTGCGCGACCGGCTGGTGCTCGCCGCGGAGTCGGCCACCCTGTGCCCGCCGAGCTTCAACCAGATGCTCGTGTCGCGCTATCTCGCCGCGCACGACTGGCGCAGCCAGATCAAGACGTTCACCGAGGCCTACCGCGACCGCCGCGACGCGCTGCTGCGCGCCCTGGAGACCTACCTCCCCGAAGGGTGCACGTGGAACGTGCCCGACGGCGGCTTCTACGTGTGGCTGACGGTGCCCGACGGCGTGGACACCAAGGCGATGTTGCCCCGGGCGGTCACCGCCCGCGTCGCGTACGCGTCGGGCACCGGCTTCTACGCCGACGGCCTCGGCAGCCGCCAGCTCCGCCTGTCCTACTGCTACCCGACGCCGGAGCGGATCACCGAGGGCGTCCGACGGCTGGCCGGGGTGCTGGAGGCCGAGCTCGACGTGATGCGCACGTTCGGCACGGGCACGCGCGCACCCCTCGGCCCGACCCCGAGCCGCAACGGCCCGCAGGCCCCTTCACCCAGTACCCCCTGACCCAGTACCCCTGACCCCGCGACCCCTGACCCCCGCCCGCGAGTCGGTACCAATCCGTGCGCGAGCCGGCACGTTCCCGCCCGCGAGCCGGTACGAATCCGTGCGCGAGCCGGTACGAATCCGTGCGCGAGCTGTCGATGACGGGTGAGGCGCAGGCGCGTGAGCGTGATGGCGGAGAATGCCGCCGTGAGCGAACGAACGGTGGCTGTGCTGGCCGGGGGCCTGTCCCACGAACGCGAGGTGTCGCTGCGGTCGGGGCGGCGGCTCGCGTCCGCCCTGCGCGGGGCCGGGATCGACGTCCACGAATGGGACATGGACGCGGCGCTCGTCGAACGCCTGCGCGCGGACCGGCCCGATGCGGTGGCGATCGCCCTGCACGGCGGCGAGGGGGAGAACGGGTCCGTGCAGGCGGTGTTGGAGCTCCTGGGTGTGCCCTTCGTCGGCACCTCCGCGCGGGCCTGCCGGAGAGCCTGGGACAAGCCCACGGCGAAGGCCGAACTGGCCCGCGCCGGTCTCGACACGCCGGACTGGGTGGCGCTGCCGCACACCACGTTCCGAGCCCTGGGGGCACAGGCGGTGCTCGATGCGATGGTCGACCGCCTCGGCCTCCCGCTGATGCTCAAGCCCGATCAGGGTGGCTCCGCTCTGGGTGCCCAGGTCGTCCGGGACGCGGCGGATCTCCCGGCCGCCATGGTGAGCTGCCTCGCCTATGCCGACACCGTGCTGGCCGAGCGGTTCGTGATCGGCACGGAGGTGGCCGTCACGGTCGTCGAGGACGGCGACGAGCCGCGCACGCTCCCCGTCGTGGAGGTCGTCCCCGCGGGCGGGTTCTACGACTACACGGCCCGCTACACCCCCGGAGCGACGGCGTTCCACTGCCCGGCCCGCCTGGACGGTGCCGTGCTCGCGGACCTGGAAGCCGTCGCACTGGCCGCTCACCGCCTGCTCGGGCTCCGCGACGTCTCCCGGATGGACGCCGTGGTGGATGCCGACGGTCGTGTGCAGGTGCTGGAGGTGAACGTCTCACCGGGCCTCACCGAGACCTCGCTCCTCCCCACCGCGGCCCGGACGTCGGGCGTGGACCTCGGTGTCCTCTACGCGGCGCTCGTCGAGCGTGCGGTGGCCCGCGGCTGACACGTCGGCGTTTCACGTGAAACATGTGCAGACCGTGCGACGCGTGTTTCACGTGAAACACCGGTCTCCGGACCGCCACGGTTGCACCGGAGCCCCCGTCCGCTGAACAGTGATGCCGTGCGACTCGAGAACGTCTCCTGGGACGCCCGTGACCCCCAGCGGCTCGGTCGGTTCTGGGCTGAGGCCCTCGGCGCGGAGCTGATCACGGACGAGCCGGACGCCGTCGAGGCCCGCCTGCGCTTCACCGACGACGTCTTCCTCGATCTGTGCTTCCAGCGCGTGGCCTCACCGTCTGCCTCACCGCCCCGCCTGCATCCCGACCTCTCCGGCGGTGCGCGGCAGCAGGATGTCGTGCAGCGCCTGCTGGACCTCGGCGCCGCGCACGCCGACATCGGGCAGGGCGCGGTGCCCTGGGAGGTCCTCACCGACCCCGACGGCAACCCCTTCTGCGTGATGGAGGACCGCGAGGTCTACCGCGACACCGGACCGATCGCCGCCCTCCCTCTCGACTGCGCCGATCCCGACCGGGACGCCGCCTTCTGGACGCTGATCACCGGCTGGGTGCCGTGGGAGGGGATGCCCGGGGCAACGACGCTGCGCCACCCCTCGGGCGTCGGCCCACTCCTCGAGTTCTGCCCGGAGCCCGAGCCCAAGCGCGGGAAGAACCGACTGCACCTCGACGTACGCCCCGACGCCGACGCCGCCGACATCGTCGAGCGCGTGCTGCAGTGGGGAGCCACCCCGCTCAGCGCCCCGGCCGACCACCCGTGGCTCGTGTTCGCCGATCCCTCGGGCAACGAGTTCTGCATCCTGGCCCGGCAGTCCTGAGACCGGAGGCTCCGGAGGTGCACTGCCGGGGCACTAGTGTCCAGGCGGCCGGTGCATCAGGCCGGCGATCCGCTCCAGGTCGTCGATCGAGCCGAACTCGACGACGATCCGGCCCTTGCGCTGTCCCAGCTCGACCTTGACCCGGGTGTCGAACGCGTCCGACAGCGTCTCCGCCAGCTCCTGCAGCCCCGGAGCCTGCAGGGGGCGGCGGCGGGCCGGCTTGTCCTGCGGCGGCGCCATCCGCCGCATCAGAACGACGGCCTCCTCGGTGGCCCGGACGGACATGCCCTCGGCGATGATGCGCGCGGCCAGATCCTCCTGCCGTGCGGCGTCCTCCAGCCCGAGCAGGGCGCGGGCGTGCCCGGCCGACAGCACTCCGGCCGCGACGCGACGCTGCACGGAGACGGGCAGCTTGAGCAGCCGGATCGTGTTGGTGACGACGGGCCTGCTGCGGCCGAGACGATCGGCGAGCTCCGAGTGCGTGACGCCGAACTCGGCGAGCAGCTGCTCGTAGGCCGCCGCCTCGTCGAGCGGGTTGAGCTGCACGCGGTGGATGTTCTCCAGCAACGCGTCCCGGAGCATGGCGTCGTCGCCGGTCTGCCGGACGATCGCGGGCAGCGTCTCCAAACCGGCACGATGCGCGGCGCGCCAGCGTCGCTCGCCCATGACGAGCTGGTAGGAGCCGGGGGAGGTCTCGCGCACGACGATCGGCTGGAGCAGTCCGAACTCACGGATCGAGTGCTCCAGCTCGGCGAGCGCTTCCTCGTCGAACGCGGACCGGGGCTGCTGAGGGTTCGGGACGACCGACGCGAGCGGGATCTCCCGATAGACCGCCCCGGCCGGCTCGAGCGGTGGCAGATCCGGTGCGCCGATGGGCGGCGTGGCATGCGGGGCAACGGGAGGGCCGGTCGGGATGAGCGCGGCCAGCCCCCGTCCGAGGCCCCCCTTGCGCTCGGCCACCGGGCTCACCGTCCGCTCGGGACGGCCATGGTGACGCCGCGCTCGGCGATCTCGCGAGCCGCGTCGACGTAGCTCATCGCACCGCGCGACCCGGGGTCGTACGCGAGAACGGTCTGGCTGTAGCCCGGCGCCTCGGACACCTTGACGCTGCGAGGGATCACCGTGCGCAGCACCGTGGCCCCGAAGTGGCTGCGCACCTCGTTGGTGACCTGATCGGCCAGCTTGGTGCGCCCGTCGTACATGGTCAGCAGGATGGTGGAGACGTGCAACGCCGTGTTGAGGTGCGAGCGCACGAGGTCGATGTTGCTGAGCAGCTGGCCGAGCCCCTCCAGCGCGTAGTACTCGCACTGGATCGGGATCAGCACCTCCTGCCCGGCCACGAGCGCGTTGACCGTGAGCAGCCCCAGCGACGGCGGGCAGTCGACGAACACGTAGTCGACGTCGAGCTGTTCGAGCACCGCGGGGGAGAGCGCCTGCTTCAGCCGGTTCTCGCGGGCGACCATGCTGACCAGCTCGATCTCGGCGCCCGCCAGGTCGATGGTGGCCGGGACGCACAGCAGATCCGGCGACGCGGTGCTCGGCACCGCGGCCTCGGCCAGGGAGAGTTCCCCGAGAAGGCACTCGTACACCGACGGAGTGCCCACCCGGTGCTCGACGCCCAGCGCCGTGCTGGTGTTGCCCTGCGGATCGAGGTCGATCACCAGCACCCGGACGCCGTGCATCGCGAGCGCGGCCGCGAGGTTCACCGTGCTGGTGGTCTTGCCGACGCCGCCCTTCTGGTTGGCGACGGTCAGTACGCGCCGGTGGGACGGCCGGGGCATCCCGTGCCGGTCCGGGTGCAACACCCGGGCCGCCCGCTCCGCCTCCTCGGCGATGGGTGTCCAGCCGGGTGTTTCACGTGAAACATCGGGCACCGTCACGCCTGTCCTCTCCTCCGCCGTGGGCGATCGACCCGCTCGACGGCGACCACCGTGCTCGGGGGATCGACGATCCCCGACCCGCACATCAGGATCCGCGGGGTGCCACCGCCGAGTCGCTGCACGGCAGCGGTGTCGCGCGAGACCTCCTCGGGCGCCGTCGCCCCCTTCACCGCGAGCATCGTTCCACCCGGGCGCGCCAGGGGCAGACACCAGCCCGCCAGCCGATGCAGGGGAGCGACGGCACGGGAGGTCACCACGTCAGCCCCCTCCCATCGTCGGCGAACCACGTTCTCCTCGGCCCGCCCCCGCTCGACGTCGATCTCGAGGCCGAGATCGGCGATGACCTCCAGGAGCCATTCCACCCGGCGGGCGAGCGGCTCGACGAGGACCATCCCGAGATCGGGCCGGGCCAGCACCAACGGTATCCCGGGCAGACCCGCTCCCGAACCCACGTCCACCACCCGCGCGCCGTCCGGCAGGAGCTCGGCGACGACGGCGCAGTTGAGGACGTGCCGGTCCCATACCCGCGGGGCCTCGCGCGGGCCGATCAGACCCCGCTCGACGCCGGACGTCGCGAGGTGCTCCGAGAACCGACGGGCCAGGACCAGGCGCTCGCCGAACAGCTTTCCCGCCGGATCAGGCGCTGCGTCAGACTCCACGGAAGACGACGACCTGGCGGCGTGGCTCCTCGCCCTCGCTCTCGCTGGAGACGCCCTTGACCCGCGCGACGGCGTCGTGCACGACCTTGCGCTCGAACGGCGTCATCGGGCGCAGGCGGGCCGGTTCCCCGGACGCCAGCACGTCCTTGGCGGTGCGCAGGCCCATCTCCGTGAGCTCGTCGCGGCGGCCCTGCCGCCATCCGGCGATGTCGAGCATCAGCCGGCTGCGGTTGCCCGAGGCCTGCTGCACCGCGAGCCGCGTGAGCTCCTGGAGCGATTCCAGCACCGCACCGCGGTCGCCGACGAGCTTCTCCAGGTCCTCGCCGCCGTCGATGCTCACGATGGCCCGGCCGGCCTCGACGTCGAGGTCGATGTCGCCGTCGTAGTCCAGCACGTCGAGCAGCCGTTCGAGGTAGTCCCCGGCGATGTCGCCCTCACGGACCAGCTGCTCCTCGGCCGTGGTGGCCGGTGGTGTCCCGGTTGCGGCCTCGGTGGCGCCGTCCGGTGTCGATTCAACTTGCGCGGTGTTCGGCACGTTGCGTCTCCTCTCCCTGCGGTGGTGCGGAGCGCGCCTGCGCGGAGGCGCCCCGCGACGGCCGCCGACGCGGGCGGCCGCTGGTGGATCGTGGGGTCAGCGGCGCTTGCGGGGCTTGCGGGCGGGCGGGCGGGAACCGCCGCCGCCGCTGCGGACCCCGGCGCCTGCCGTGCCGTTGCTGGAACCGTTGCTGGAGCCGTTGCTGGAACCGTTGGCGGACGCACCGTTGCGGGACCCGTTACCGGCCGGCTTGCGGGTGACCGGCTTGGCTCCGGGCGTCTTCGCGGGCGGCTCGACGACGACAGCCTCCGGCCGGACCGGCTTCTGACCGGGCTTGGGGGCGAGCGACTGCCGGTTGACCACGGCCGTCTCGCGCTTCTCGGTCTGCTCGCGATCGATCCGCTTGTAGACGACGTACTGCTGGCCGAGCGTCCACAGGTTGTTCGACACCCAGTAGAGAAGGACGGCGAGCGGCAGGAACGGGGCACCGACGACGACGCCGATGGGGAAGACGTAGAGCATGAGCTTGTTCATGATCGCGGTCTGCGGGTTGTCGCCCTGCACCGCGGTCTGGCGGGCCACCGAGTGGCGCGCGGTGATGTGGGTGAAGATGCCGGCCGCGATCATCAGCGGGATCATCACGATGAGCATGGCCGTGAACGACGTGCCGGCCTTCTGCAGCAGGTCCGAGCCCTGCGTGATCCACGAACCGAGCTTCGCGCCGAAGAGGCTGGCGTTGTTGAACGACAGCACGCCTTCCTGGTCGAAGAAGTAGTTCTCGGTGCGGACCGAGTTGTCGAGGTTGATCGGCACGCCCGCGTCGTTGATCGGCCCGAACGAGCGCAGCACGTGGAACAGGCCGATGAACACCGGCACCTGGACGAAGACGGGCAGGCAGCCGGCGAGCGGGTTGACCCCGTGCTGCTTCTGCAGCCGCTGCATCTCCGCGGCCTGCTTCTGCTTGTCGTTCGCATACTTCTTGCGAACCTTCTGCAGCTCGGGCTGGAAGTCCTGCATCTTGCGCATCGAGCGCACCTGGGCGACGAACGGCTTGTACAGGATCGCCCGGAGGGTGAAGACGAGGAAGGTGACGCTCAGCGCCCACGCGATACCACCGGCCCACCCGTCCCCGGGGAGCACGAAGCTGAACGCCTTGTGCCAGAACCAGAGGATGAAGGAGACCGGATAGTAGATGAAGTTCAGCACGGCGCTTGCTCCTCGTGGTGGTCCGGGACCGGACGGTTGCGGACGTCGCGGGCCGGCGGCACCGGGTCGATGCCTCCAGGGTGCCATGGCGCGCACTTCAGCAGGCGCCAGAGCGTGAGAGCGGTACCGCGGATCACGCCGTGGACCTCCAGGGCCTCGACGGCGTAGGCGCTGCACGACGGGTAGAACCGGCAGGTGGGCGGCAGCGCGGGGGAGACGTGGATCTGGTAGCCACGGATCAGCGCGACGAGGAAACGGGTCATACCGGGTGCTCCTCGACCGGACTCGCGGCGGGAACCCGGGCCGTGACGGCCGGCGCGGTGACGGACACCAGCTTCCGCATCACGGAACGCAGCCCGGCGTCGAGATCGACCGCGAGCTCGGCGGACGAGGCGCCGGCCGCGGGCGGGAGCGCGCGCACGACCAGCAGCGCGCCCGCCGGGAGGCCGGCGAGGCGAGCACCGACGAGGTGTCGGAGCCGCCGCGCGACACGATGACGCACCACGGAACCTCCCACCGCCTTGCTCACCACGAAACCGGCCTGGGGGGGGCCGGTCCCACCGGCCGGGTGCAGGTGCACGACCAGACTCGACCGGCCGCTGCGCCGACCACGCTTGACGGCGGTACTGAAATCGTCCCGGTGCGTGAGCCGGGATCCGGCCGGCAACATCGGGACGGCCGGATCAGGCCGTGAGCTTCTCGCGGCCCTTGCTGCGGCGGGCGGCGACGATGGCACGCCCGGCGCGGGTACGCATACGCAGCCGGAACCCGTGCGTACGCGCGCGGCGGCGGTTGTTCGGCTGGAAGGTGCGCTTGCCCTTGCTCACGGTCGGCTCTCCTGCTCGACGGCGGACGGACCGGCCATCGATGATCGTCTTGCGCTGTCGGTACGGACGGTGGTGCGAATGTCCCACGCTCACGGAGCGCCGGACACGCTTGTCACAAGGGTACGCAGCCCGCTGACAGAGGGTCAAACCACCCCGGATCCCGCACGGATCGCCCCGAGCGGGTTGTGGCCGGCGGCCGGTGTTGTTAGCGTCCTTCCCCACCACATGATCCGGGGGGATCACCGCTCGGCGACAACGGGCCCGCACGAGTTCACTCGGCGTGTCCGCGTACGGTCTTGCGCACAGGTGTGGACAAGTCTGGGGATGACCGGCCCGATCGGGGTACGAGGTGACCCGTGGGCGACAACCGGAGGGGAGTCGACCGGTGGCCGACCAGCCAGGAGACCTCGGGCAGGTCTGGAACCGCGTCATCGCCGACCTCTCCGGGGCATCGGCGGGATCCGGCGCCCAGACACTCTCCCCGCAGCAGCGGGCGTTCCTCCGGCTGACCCGCCCGTTGGGCCTCATCGACGGCACCGCGTTGCTCGCCGCGCCGAGCGAGTTCGCCAAGGGTGCGATCGAGCAGATCCTGCGCCGTCCCATCAGCGAGGCGCTCGGCCGGCACCTCGGCGTCGCGGTGAACCTGGCCGTCGTCGTCGACGCGTCCGCGGCATCGGGTGGCACCGAGGTCCCCAACCCCGTGGGCCCCCACTCCAACGGCAACGGGGCGATGCACCACCACGACCGCTCCGGCGAGCGCCGAGCGCCCGAACCGCCCGCCGAGCGGCCGGGTGAGTCCGGCGGGTTCGCACCCGAACCGCTGCCGACCACCGGGCCCGTGGCGATCGCCGATCCGGTGGACATCACCGACGACGTGCTGGGCAGCGGCCACATCGGCCCCCGCAACGGCGAGGTCTGGCCGACCTACGCCGGGCCGCCCGCAGGCGAACAGGTGCAGCCGCGCTCCCAGACCCGCCTCAACGAGAAGTACACGTTCGACACGTTCGTCATCGGCGCCTCCAACCGGTTCAGCCACGCCGCCGCGGTCGCGGTGGCCGAAGCGCCGGCGCGCGCGTACAACCCGCTGTTCATCTGGGGCGACTCCGGGCTGGGCAAGACCCATCTCCTGCACGCGGTCGGGCACTACGCGCAGCGGCTGTTCCCCGGGATGCGCGTGCGGTACGTCAGCACCGAGGAGTTCACGAACGACTTCATCAACTCCCTGCGCGACGACCGCAAGGTGGCGTTCCAGCGCCGCTACCGCGACGTCGACGTGCTGCTGGTGGACGACATCCAGTTCCTGGAGGGCAAGGAAGGCACCCAGGAGGAGTTCTTCCACACCTTCAACACCCTGCACAACGCGAACAAGCAGATCGTCGTCTCGTCCGACCGGCCGCCCAAGCGGCTGGAGACGCTCGAGGACCGGATGCGCACGCGGTTCGAGTGGGGCCTCATCACCGACATCCAGCCGCCCGAGCTGGAGACGCGCATCGCGATCCTGCGCAAGAAGGCCGCGCAGGACCGCCTCGCCGTCCCGGGGGACGTCCTGGAGTTCATCGCCGAGCGCATCGAACGCAACATCCGCGAGCTCGAGGGGGCGCTGATCCGCGTCACCGCGTTCGCGTCGTTGAACCGGCAGCCCGTCGACACCCAGCTCGCCGAGATCGTCCTGCGCGACCTCATTCCCGATTCGGGCGCGTCGGAGATCACCGCACCGACGATCATGGCGGTCACCGCCGATTTCTTCGGCATCACCATCGAGGAGATGTGCGGTCCGGGTAAGACCAAGGCACTCGCGCAGTCGCGTCAGATCGCCATGTACCTGTGCCGCGAGCTCACCGACCTCTCGCTGCCGAAGATCGGCCAGATGTTCGGCGGCCGCGACCACACCACGGTCATGCACGCGGACAAGAAGATCCGAAACGAGATCGCCCAGCGTCGCAAGACCTTCGAGCAGGTCCAGGAGCTGACGGCGCGCATCAAGCAGCGCGCCCGGCACTGATCCGGCGTCCGTACGGCGTGTCGGCGTCGTCCAGGGCCGCCGAGCCGGCAGACTGAACGGTTGCGCCGACCGTTCACCGTCTCCTCATGTACATTCGTCGCTCCACGTGGCCGCACGGCCGTGGAGCCGTCACCGGTCCCGGTCACGGTCCGTGCTCCCCACGTGACGCGAGGTACTCCGCGCCACCTACGCGGGTCACGCGGCCGGGACGAATCGGTCGCGCAGCGTTCCTGCATGACCGGTCTTCACCCACATCTGGGGACAACTCTGTGGATAGACGTCACTCGACCCGTGGACGGATCGCCCGCGATCCGTGGACAACCGGTGTCCATCCCGGGGACAGATCGGTGCGAGCGGGCTCCATCCACCGCCGCCGCGATCGCTGCACCGTCGGTCCCATGTCCGCCTCCACATGACGCCACACCCTGCGACCTGCGACGACGACCTCCATCCACCCTGTGCACAGGTGTTAGTACTACTACTTCTTCTCTCTTCCAGATGAACTACAAGAAGAACAACGGTGTGGATCGGGACGGTCGATCCGCCTCGACGAGCCGGGATGACACCCACGACCCCGAGGCTCTACGGTGGGATCCCGGCTCGGTCTCCCGCTGCCGCCACCCAGCCCACCCCGTGCGAGAGGTCCCGCCATGAAGTTCCGGGTCGAACGCGACGTCCTCGCCGACGCGGCAGCGTGGGTCGCCCGCAGCCTCCCGGCCCGCCCGCCGGTACCGGTCCTCGGCGGCGTCCTGATCGAGGCCACCACCGGCGAGGGCGGCGATCGACTCACGGTCTCGGGATTCGACTACGAGACGTCGGCCCGCGTCGAGCTGGACGCCACGATCGGCGATCCGGGCCGCGTGCTGGTGTCGGGCCGGCTGCTCGCCGACATCACCCGCGCGCTGCCGTCCAAGCCCGTCGACCTCGTGGTCGACGGGTCGCGCGCCACGATCAACTGCGGCAACAGCCGGTTCAGCCTCCCGACGATGCCCGTCGAGGACTACCCGCAGCTGCCGTCCATGCCGCAGCTCGCCGGCACGGTGTCGGCCACCGAGCTCGCCCAGGCCGTCTCCCAGGTGGCCGTGGCGGCCGGGCGCGACGACACGCTCCCGATGCTCACCGGTGTCCGGCTGGAGATCGAGGGTTCGCGGCTCACGCTGGCCGCCACCGACCGGTTCCGGCTCGCCGTCCGGGAGATCGAATGGACCCCGGAGGACACCGAGCTGTCCAGTGCCGTCCTGATCCCGGCCCGCACGCTGGCCGAGGTGGCCAAGACGCTCGCCGGCGCCGGCACCGTCGAGCTGGCGCTGTCCGCGGGCGACGGGATGCTGGGCATCACCGGCGCCGGCCGCCGCGCCACCACCCGGCTGCTCGACGCCGAGTTCCCCCGGTTCCGCCAGCTGATCCCGGCCGAGCACACCAGCTCCGCGATCATCGAGGTCGCGCCGCTCGTGGAGGCGATCAAGCGTGTCGCGCTCGTCACCGACCGGGTGGCGCAGGTCCGGATGGAGTTCGGCGAGGACGGGCTGCGGCTGGCCGCGGGTGGCGACGACGTGGGCAGCGCCGAGGAGGAGCTCCCGTGCGAGCTCGAGGGCGGCGCGCTGACGATCGCGTTCAACCCCGGCTACCTGCTCGACTCGCTCGGCGCGCTGCACACCGAACGCGCCCAGCTCACCTTCACCACCCCCAACCGGCCCGCGCTGGTGCGCCCGGTGCCGGCCCCGCCCGCGGAGGACGACGCAGCGCCCGCGGACGCCTCTGCCCCGGTGCCCGGATACCTGCACCTGCTGATGCCCGTCCGGCTGCCCGGCTGATCCATACTGCTGATCCGTCACGACATCAGGAGCGCCCCGTGCAACTCGGTCTCATCGGTCTGGGCAAGATGGGTGGCAACATGCGCGACCGCCTGCGGGCGGCCGGGCACGAGGTGATCGGGTACGACCCCCGGCCGGATGTCACCGACGTCGATTCCCTCGCGGCTCTCGCCGGAGCGCTCACCGCGCCCCGCGTCGTGTGGGTGATGGTCCCCTCGGGCGATCCGACGCGCGGCGTCGTGCAGGAGCTGGCGAAGGTCCTGGAGCCCGGCGACCTCGTCATCGACGGCGGCAACTCGCGCTACACCGACGACGCGCCCAACGCGGCGTTGCTCGACGAGAAGGGCATCGGTTACGCCGACTGCGGCGTGTCCGGCGGGATCTGGGGCAAGGACAACGGCTACGGCCTGATGGCCGGCGGTGCCCCCGAGCACATCGAGCTCGCCATGCCGATCTTCGACGCGCTGCGCCCGGAGGGCCCCCGCGAAGAGGGCTTCGCGCACGCCGGGCCGGTGGGCGCGGGGCACTTCTCGAAGATGGTCCACAACGGCATCGAGTACGGCCTGATGCAGGCCTACGCCGAGGGCTACGAGCTGCTGTCCGCCGTCGAGCTCGTGACCGACGTGCCCGCTGTGCTGCAGGCGTGGTCGCGCGGCACCGTCGTCCGCTCGTGGCTGCTGGACCTGCTCGTCATCGCGCTCAAGG
>JBBQEF010000043.1:0-24833 GCA_038320445.1 Mycobacteriales bacterium | reverse complement strand
GCCGGAGTCGGCGCCGCCGTCGGCTCCGCCGTCGCTCTGGCCGGGGGTGCCCTGGCCGGAGCCGGAGTCGGCCGGGCCTTCGGCGCCGGAGTCGGCGCCGCCGTCGGCTCCGCCGTCGCTCTGGCCGGGGGTGCCCTGGCCGGAGCCGGAGTCCGCCGGGCCCTCGGAGCCGCTGTCGGTGGTGGTGGTCATGTCGTCGTCGGTGAGTGCCATGAGTGACCTCCTGGAGTCGTTCTCGGGTTGTGTGCTCGGACTACCCGATCGGCGGGCGATCACGCATGATCGCCACGCCGGTTCACCCGGTCGCGTCGTCCCCGTGGATATCGACGCCGTAGCCGACGTTCGGCGGCGCTCCCGACGACCCCCGGCCTCGGTGGGACGCGCGCGTACGCTCAGTCCGGCAGTGCTGTCCCCGGACCCCCGGTGGCGTTGTCCCGACCGGATGGAGCTGGGATGGACCTACTTTCGGAGGTGGCCGAGTGGAGCAGTTGAGCCTCGGTGTCGTGGCCCGGTCGTCCAAGGAGAACGAGCGCAGGCTTCCCCTGCATCCTCACCACCTCGGCCGGATTCCCGACGACCTCCGCGAGACCATCTATCTTGAACGCGGCTACGGGGACCGCTACGGCATGTCCGACGACCAGCTCAAGGGCCAGGTCGCCGGCTTCAGGACCCGCGAGCAGCTCGTCGAGGAGTGCGACATCATCGTCGCGCCCAAGCCGCTGCTCGCCGACATCGCCGGGCTGCGTGTGGGCCAGGTCCTGTGGGGGTGGCCGCACTGCGTGCAGGACGAGGCGATCACCCAGGCGGCCATCGACCGCAAGCTCACGCTGATCGCATTCGAGGCGATGAACCACTGGGGCAGTGACGGCTCCTTCAACCTGCACGTCTTCCACAAGAACAACGAGATCGCCGGCTACTGCTCGGTGATGCACGCGATGCAGATCGCGGGGTCCACGGGTGACTACGGCCGTCGGCTGCGTGCCGTGGTCATCGGCTTCGGTGCGACCGCCCGCGGTGCGGTGACCGCGCTCAACGCGCTCGGCGTGCGCGACGTCGACGTCCTCACCCACCGCCAGACCGCGGCCGTGGCCTCGCCGATCCACTCCGCCCGGATCATCCACTTCGACAGCGACGACGCGTCGGCGGGCGTGAGCCACGCGGTCACGGAGGACGGCGCGGTGCCGCTCCCGGTCTTCCTCGCCGAGCACGACATCGTGGTCAACTGCGTGCTCCAGGACACCGATGCCCCGCTCACGTTCCTGACCGACGACGACCTGGCGGACGTGGCGCCGGGCACCCTGATCGTCGATGTCTCCTGCGACGAGGGCATGGGCTTCAGCTGGGCGCGGCCCACACCCTTCAGCGACCCCACCTTCGTGGTCGGCGACAACGTGCTCTATTACGCCGTCGACCACAGCCCTTCCTACCTGTGGAACTCCGCGACCTGGGAGATCAGCGAGGCGCTGCTGCCCTTCCTCCGCACCGTCGTGGGCGGAGGTGCCGCCTGGGATGCGGACCCCACCGTTCGTCGGGCCATCGAGATCCGCGACGGGACCATCCAGAACCCGGCGATCCTGTCCTTCCAGGGCCGCGCACCCGAGTACCCGCACCGGCGCCTGGGGACCTGAGCAGGACCCGGGAGCGTCGCCGAACGACGGACGAGGCTCGGGCTGCGCGCTCACGACCGACCTGGCATCCGGAGCACCCGGCCGCCCTCGGCGGATTCGTCCACGTCCGCCACGCCGGTTCGGCCGTCGGGCGTCTGCAGGCGCACCCGCCCGGTGTCGTCGCACCACCAGCGACCGGGGCGCGGCTCGCTGCCGTCCCCGGGCCCGATCGCCCACTCCACGAGCTCGCCGCCGGCCCGGAACTCCAGCCCGGCCCGGCCGCGCGCCAGGGGGAAGGCGTAGCCGGCCGGCCGGTACACCTGCACCCCCGCGTCGTCCTCCTCGAAGGAGTGACCCCAGTGGCCGAGCACCTGATCGTCGGACGTGGGCACGGCGGGCTCCTCCTCGCGGTGGACGGTCCGGGTCAGGAGACCGAGTGCGGAGCCGGTGGCCCTGATACCGGCCGCACTGCGCACTGTCGGGCATGTGCGTCCGGGCTGCACACTGTGCTCCCGGAGGGTCGCCGGTCTCGGGGGCAGGGTCGTCGCCGCGAATGCCGCAGATCTCGCCGGCTCTACCGGGACCGCCACCGGCACCCCCACTCGCGTTCCCGGAGAAGCGCACCGCGGCGGTCGTCCCCGGGCGGCTCCGGGCGATGGGTGTCGGGGTGACCGAGAGCGTGGGCGGCACGGGCGTCGTCGGGGTCCTGCGCAACGGACCGCGCTCGCCGCGGCGGCGCGAACCTGGCTGCCCCGCACGCAGTAGTCCGCCGTCACCGCCGGGTGGGGCCGGCGAGGAACGCGGCCATCCGCTCCACGAGCGGCGCGCTGGCGTCCGTGATCGCGTTGTGGTTCGCCTTCGGGATCACGACATGGCGGGAGCCGGGGACGGCGCGCGCCAGCGCTGCGGACGTGGGTGTGAAGTAGACGGGGCTGCGGGCGCCGGTGGCGAACAGCACCTCGGCCGGGATACCGGCGTAGACCGTGGCCGGGGCGTCGTGGGCCAGCACCTCGCGGGCCTCCATGACGGCGCTGGGCACCATCGTGCGCCACTCCCGGCCGGCCGCGGTGGCGGCGAAGCCGCGGGCGGCCAGCCGCTGCACCGGGATCGGGAGGCGCGAGAACGCCCCGGCGGTGCCCAGGCCCTTGCTCAGGATGGCCATGGCCAGCGGGAAGTCGTCGGCCGCCGCCGCGAAGGGCTCGACGTAGGCCGACGGGAACCCGCCGTCGACCGACACCGCGGCGTCGTACACGGCGAGCCGCTCGATCGGGAGCGTCAACGCGCCGCGCAGCGCCACCAGGCCCCCGTAGCTGTGCGCCAGCACCGTGCGCGCGCCGGTGTGCGCCAGCACGGCCCGCAGGTCGTCCACGTCGGACCCGATGCCGTGCGAGGAGTCCACGGGGCCCCGGCTGCCGCGGCCGCGCCGGTCGTAGCGGTGCACGGTGAAGCGCCCCGCGAGCGCGGCGGCCAGGCGGGAGTAGTGCCCGGCGGACACCGCGCTGCCGTGCACGACGACGACGCCGGGGCCGTCCCCGGCCGAGTGGACGTCGATCCGACGCCCGTCGAGCGTCTCCACCTGGTCCGGAACCACCCCGCAAGTGTGCTCCGCCGCCGGGCCGGGCGCGACACGCAGGTCGGCCGTCCGGTGTGATCGCCGCCGGCCGCACGTGGTCGCCCCGGCGGGGACCGTGACGTGCGGTCCGTGGCGATCAGGGGGCGCCCGGGTGTCGTCGTCAGCTGCGCAGTCTCCGCAGCCGCAGCGCCAGCTGGATCTCCAGCGAACGCTCCGGCGTCGTCCAGTCCTCACCGAGCAACGCCGCGACCCGGTCCAGCCGTTGGGCGACCGTGTTGACGTGGATGTGCAGCCGTCCGGCCGCGCGGCGGGGGCTGCCCCCGGTCGCGAACCAGGCGTCCAGGGTGCCCAGCAGGTCGCTGCCGCGGGCCTCGTCGTAGGCGGTGACCGGGCCCAGCACCTGGTCGAGGTAACCGTCGACGTCGGGGGCGTCGCCGGCCACGAGGCCGGCGAAGCCCAGGTCGCCGATCGCGCCGCCGCGGCCGGCCATCCCCAGCGCGACGAGCGCGTCGGCGGCACGCCGGGCCTCGGCGTGGGTGGCGCGGACGCCGCGGCCGGGCACGACCGGCCCGGCGGTGCCGATCGTCACGGGGTCACCGTCGACGCGCGCGATCAGCGCCGCAGCCACGGCGGACGGGTCCCGCCCCGGCACGAGCGCGACGACGCTGCCCCGATGCTCGCCGACCAGCCCACCGGACAGCAGGAGGCCGCGTGGCCGGGCCGTGCCGCAGTGGCACACGGCGACGACGTGCTGGTTCTGCAGCCGCAGGCCCAGCAACCGGCCGCGCTCGACGAGCGCCGCGTCGAGCTCCTCGCCCTCGGGCCGGGCCAGTAGCTCGGCGAGCAGGTCGGCGCGGACGCGGTGGTCGGCCTCGGCGGCACGCAGCCGGAACAGCAGCACGAGCGCGGTGACCGTGGCCGCGCGCTCGACGGTGCGGCCCTGCCCCTCGTCGAGCGCGGGAACGCCGCCGAGCACGAGTGCGCCCAGCCGCTGACCGGCCGCCGACACCGCGACGGCCCAGATCCCGTCGGCCCCGGCCAGCCGCAGCGTGGCGGCGGAGTGCCGAACGGCTGCGGCGGCCGCCAGGTCGTCGGGCGGGGCGGCGCCGTACGCGGCGATGCGCACGTCGTCGGCGTCGAGGACGGCCACCCAGCAGCCCAGCAGCTCCCCGAGCGCCGACGCGATGTCATCCACCCCGCCGCCACCGAGCACCACCCGGGCGAACCGGTCGTGGGCCGTCGCGGCCTGCTGGATGCCCTCGTGGGCGGCGGAGAGGGCAGCGAGCGTGGCGCTGGTCTCGGCCGCGCGGCGGGTCTGCACCAGGGAGACCGCGGCGAGCGCGGCGAGCGAGCCCAGCAGCGCCACCTCGTCGCGGCGGAACGGGCGCGGGCTGCGGTTGGCCGCGAACAGCACCCCGACGAACTGGCCGTCCACCAGCAGGGGAGTGCCGCAGATCGCGACGAGGCCCTCCTCGCCGACCGCGGCGTCGATCTCGGAGGTGTGCCGGTAGCGCTCGTCGTCGGGATAGTCGGCCGTCCAGTACGGACGCCGGGTCTGCGCGACGAGGCCCCCGAGCCCGGCGCCGGCGGGCAGCCGCAGGGCCTGGAAGCGCGCCGACACCGAGCCCGCCGTGGCCCGCATGTAGGTGTCGCCGCGCTCGGGGTCGTTCAGCGTCAGGTACGCGACCTCGGTGCCCAGCAGCACCCGGGCGCGCCGCACGATCGCGTCGAGGACGACGCCCGGATCGGCCAGCGAGGCGAGGTCGCGCGCGATGTCGACGAGCGCCGCCAGCTCGGTCTCCCGACGCTGGTGGTCGTCGATGACGGCGCGCACCCGCAAGCCCAGCTCGCGGGCCTGCGGGTCGTCGGTCGCGGCTCCGAGGCGCTCCGCCGACGCGTCCTGCGCGAGCAGGCGGAGCACCTCGATGGCCGACACGGCGGCCATCCTGTCACCGTGAGACGGGGACCTCACCCCGCGTCAGCGACGGGTCGGCGGCCAGGTCGCGGTGCCGGGTCTCGGAGTAGGTGGCCACCGCGACGACCGTCACGACCGCGCTGAGGGCGACGTAGACGGCGATCGCGTACCCGCTGCCGTACGCGGCGAGCAGCGCCACCGCGATGATCGGCGCGAGCCCTCCCGCCAGGATCGACGCCAGCTGGTAGCCGATCGAGACGCCCGAGTAGCGCACGGTGGTGCCGAACAGCTCCGTCAGGAACGCGGCCTGCGGGCCGTACATCGCGCCGTGCAGCACCAGCCCGACGACCACCGCGACCGCGGTGAGCGCGAAGTTGCGCGTGTCGAGCAGGAAGAAGAAGGCGAACGCCCACACCCCGACGCCGACCGCGCCGAACAAGTACACCGGGCGGCGCCCGATCCGGTCCGACAGCGCGCCCCACGCGGGGATCGCCACGATGTGCACCGCGGCGCCGATCAGCACCGCGCCGAGCGCGAAGGACGTGGAGAGCTTCAGCTGTGTCGTCACGTAGGTCGTGATCACGATCGTGAAGATGTAGTACGCGACGTTCTCGGCGAACCGCGCGCCCATCGCCGTCAGCACCTCGCGGGGGTAGCGGCGCAATACCTGCAGGATCGGCAGGGCGTCGGCAGGCTCGGTGGCGGCCTTGGCCTTGGCCTCCTGGAACACCGGCGACTCCTCCACCGACAGCCGGATCCACAGCCCGATCAGCACCAGCACGGCCGAGAGCAGGAACGGGAGGCGCCACCCCCAGGCGAGGAACGTCTCCGGGCTCTGGACCACGGCGAGCAGCGCGAGCAGGCCGTTGGCGATCAGTTGCCCGGCGGGCGCGCCGGCCTGCGGCCAGCTGGCCCAGAAGCCGCGCCGGGCCGGGTCGCCGTGCTCGGAGACGATGAGCACCGCCCCGCCCCACTCGCCACCGAGCGCGAAGCCCTGCAGCAGCCGCAGCAGCACCAGGATCAGGGGCGCGGCGAGCCCGATCGTCGCGTAGGACGGGATGAGCCCGATCGCGAACGTCGAGAGCCCCATCATCAGCAGGCTCAGCACCAGCAGCTTCTTGCGGCCGATGCGGTCACCGAAGTGACCGAACACGAGCCCGCCGATCGGACGCGCGAGGAAGCCGACCGCGAACGTGCCCAGCGAGGCCAGCGTGGCCGTGGTGGGGTCACCGGTCGGGAAGAAGACCTTGGGGAACACGAGCGCCGCGGCGACGCCGTAGAGGAAGAAGTCGTACCACTCGACGGTGGTGCCGGCCATGCTGGCGGCCACCACCCGGATGATGTTGCTGCGCGACGGTGCGCTTGCCATGGGATTCTCCAGGAAGTGGGGGTCGTTAGCGGGCGGTCCAGCCGCCGTCGACCGAGAGCGACGCTCCCGTGATCGACGCCGACGCCGGCCCGTAGAGCACGGCGGCCAGCTCGGCCACCTCGGCGGGCTCGACGAGCCGCTTGATCGCCTCGGGCGCGAGCAGCACCCGTTCCAGCACCTCGCTCTCGGAGATGCCGTGCGCGCGGGCCTGGTCGGCGATCTGCTTCTCCACCAGCGGTGTGCGGACGTAGCCGGGGGAGAGGCAGTTGCTGGTGACGCCGTGCGCGGCGCCCTCCAGCGCGACCACCTTGGACAGGCCCTCGAGGCCGTGCTTGGCGCTGACGTAGGCGACCTTGAACGGGCTGGCCCGGTGCCCGTGGGCGCTGGAGACGTTGACGACCCGTCCCCAGCCCTGCGCGTACATGTGCGGCAGGACGCGCCGGACGAGCCGGAACGGTGCCTCCAGCATCACGCGCAGGATGAGCGAGAACCGCTCGGGATCGAAGTCCGCCACCGGGGCCACGTGTTGCAGGCCGGCGTTGTTGACGAGCAGGTCGACCTCGGCGGGCAGGGCGTCGACCGCGTCCAGATCGGACAGGTCGCAGGCCAGCGCCTCGACGCCGGACAGCTTCCCGGCGAGCGCCTTCACCCCTGCCTCGTCGCGGTCGACCGCGAACACCGTGGCCCCGTCGGCCACCAGGCGGTGGACGATCGCGGAGCCGATCCCGGACGCCGCGCCGGTGACGAGGGCGGTGCGGCCGGTGAGCACAGGGTTCATGAACGACGACGGTACGGTCGAGCGGCCCGCCGGGGAGTGTGTTCGCAGACCATAGAATCCGGGTGGACTATGTGGCGTGGAACGGCTCGGTGCCGGCCACCAGCGCCACGGCGCCGAGGCCGCCGTACCGCGTCGCGTAGGCCAGCGCGGAAGCCAGGTCGGTGACCCCGTTGCTTCTCGGCCGGTCGAAGAACTCGGTGCTGAGCAGGCCGAACGCCCGACCGCGGGCGTCGAGGAAGCCGCTGCCGGAGTCGCCCGGTATCCCGGGCGGCGTGATCGCGACGCGGTGGGTGCGGCCGCTCCCGTCGTCGCCCAGGCTGCGGCCGCGCTTCACCCCGTCGCCGCCGTTGTTGGGCTGGTAGCTGTAGACGGCCTCGTTCCGCAGCAGCCCGTCGACGTCGAGCCCGGCCGGGCCACCGAGCCGCGGGACGCTCGGGTTCACCGTGCCGACGTCGGCCGGGCTGATCGCGACGAGGGCGAAGTCGTTGTAGCGGCAGAGGGCGGGGTCCTGCTCGCCACGCTGCTGCATCGTGCGCCACGAGTTGTACGCGAGCCTGCCCTGGGCCCGTTCCCCCTGCCGGCCGCGGATCCCGATCATGGTCCCCAACGGCAGCGTCGGGGAGGCGCATCCGGTGTCGGAGTCGTCGGTGGTGGTGCAGTGGGCCGAGAAGCCCAGATAGAGCGCGCGGCGGGAGGCGAAGACGAAGTCGGCCGTGCACGCCGACACCGTCCGGGCGTCGATGCGGGCGAGCATCGCCACACCGGGAGTGATGCTCGCGGTGGCCGCGGCGGCGAAGCGCCCCGTGACCGGCGCGGCGTCGGCCGGTGCGGCGAGCACCCCGGTGGTGGTGAACCCGAGGACGATGACCGCCATGATCGTGGCTGGGCGTGACCTGCGACCCACGGATGACCTCCCGGAGAGTGAGCCCCGACCGTAGGTCGGTCCGGTGGGCTCGTCGGCGGATCTCACCCGAGCGGGTCGGGTGGGACATCCGATCGGGTTCGGGTGGCGTGACAGCGTGGTCGGCAGGCGTCTCAGGAGGTGTATCGCGGTTCCGGAACCCGCGTGGGCCGGATAGCGTCCCGGCATGGCTGAACACCGCTGGGTCGCCGACGTCGGCGAGGACAACGCGATCTGGCTCGCGACGGAGAGCCGCACGGCCCGGCTGGCCCGCGAGTACCGGCCCGTCGACCTCGGGGGCGGGCAGATCGAGCTCAACCCCCGCGCGCTCGGGGCGTCCCGCGAGATGGGCGAGGAGGAGGACGGGTACATCACCGAGGACGGCGACGGCCTGCGGATCTGGATCGGCGAGGACGCGTTCGAGCTCGAGCTCCACGAGTCCTGAGAAACGAGAGCACTGCTCTTGACAAGAGCGGCGCTCGCGCGTCTACTGGTCCCAGACGAGAGCACTGCTCTCACAACGACCGAGGAGACGACATGACCGCCGCCCGCTACGTGCGCCCCACCCGCTCCGACTCGATCTTCAACTCCGCCGTGGCCGGGCTGACCCGGCTCGGCGTGAGCGTGTGGGGCAGCCGCGTGCTGGCCGTCCGGGGCCGGGCGAGCGGCGAGTGGCGCACCACGCCGGTCAACCTGCTCACCGTCGACGGGGAGCGCTACCTGGTGGCGCCCCGCGGGGTCACGCAGTGGGTGCGCAACATCCGGGTGGCCGGTGCGGGCGAGCTCCGCGTGGGTCGTCGGGTGGAGGAGATCACCGTCACCGAGCTCGCCGACGGTGAGAAGCCCGCTGTGTTGCGGGAGTACCTGCGACGCTGGGCGTTCGAGGTCGGCCGGTTCTTCGAAGGTGTCGACGCCTCGGCATCCGACGACCAGCTGGCTGCGATCGCGCCGGGCTTCCCGGTCTTCCGGCTGCAGTAGGAACGAACCGGAGCCGGCGGGGGCTCCCCTGTCCCGCCGACCCCGGTCATTTCCTCAACGGCTGCACGTTCAGTGGGTTTCGGGCGATTTCCGCTCTCCGACGAACGGGCCGTCACGATCGGTGGCCGGTCGGTCTGCGGCCACCGATCGACGACCGGCACCGACCTGCCGCCGGCATTACCCTTCCGGCATGGCGCAGGAGACGCAGGGCAGCGGCGGGGAGAGCACGACCACGGTCGTCGTCGCGCTCGTGGCGAACGCCGCGATCGGCGTGATGAAGCTCGTGGCGGGACTGCTCACCGGATCGGCCGCGATGCTCGCCGAGGCGGCGCACTCGGTGGCCGACACCGCCACGGAAGGGCTGCTGCTCACAGCACTGCGCCGCTCGGAGAAGCCCGCCGACCGTCGCCATCCCTTCGGCTACGGCAAGGAGCGGTTCTTCTGGGCGCTCATCGCCGCGGTGAGCATCTTCGTCTCCGGGGCCGTCTTCGCGATCTACGAGGGCATCTCGACGATGGTCGGGGCGGGCGAGGAGCAGACCCTGATCTGGGTCGCCTACGCCGTGCTGGGCGGGTCGTTCGTCCTGGAGGGGGCCTCGTGGCTGCAGGCGCTCAAGCAGGCGCGCCGGGAGGCCGCGGCGCATCACCAGTCGTTCGCCGCGTTCCTGCGCACCACCGACGACCCGACGGTGAAGACGGTGTTCTTCGAGGACAGTGCGGCGCTGATCGGCCTGGTGCTCGCGCTGGCCGGGGTCGGGCTGCACCAGCTCACCGGCTCGGGCTTCTGGGACGGGCTCGCGTCGCTGCTGATCGGCGTGCTGCTGAGCGGGGTCGCCTACATCCTGGGCCGCACCAACAAGGGCCTGCTGATCGGGCGCCAGGCCGACCAGCGCCTCGTGTCCGCCGTTCGCGACCGGCTCGCGGAGCGACCCGAGGTCGTCCACGTGGTGGACCTCCTCACGATGATGCTGGGCACCGACCGGATCCTGCTGTGCTCCCGTCTCGACTTCGACGACGCGCTCAGTGCCGCCGACGTCGAGCGGGCCTGCGTGGAGATCGACGCCGCACTGCGGGACGAGTGGCCGGAACTCGACGAGATCTTCCTCGAACCGGTGCCCCGCACCGATCCCGGGATGCGGGCCCGGGTCCTGGAGCGGTACGGCAAAGAAAGTTCGATATCTAAGGGATAGACGTCTAGGCTTGGCGCATGACCCTTCCCTTCCGCTTCGGTGTCGTCGCCGCCCCCGACGGCGGCCCCGACCGCTGGATCGCCACCGCCCGCCGCGTCGAGGAGCTGGGGTACTCCACCCTCCTCATGCCCGACGGGCTGCAGCTGCTCTCGCCGTTCCCGTCGCTCGCGGTGGCGGCGACGGCCACCACGACGCTGCGCGTCGGCACGTTCGTGCTGGCCGGGCCGTTGCGCACGCCCCGTGCCGCCGCGTGGGACGCGCACAGCCTCTCGGTGCTCACCGGCGGCCGCTTCGACCTCGGCATCGGCACCGGGCACGGCGGAGTGCCCCACGCGGCGGCCCAGATCGGGCTGCCCTACGGCTCCGCGGCGGAGCGGCGGCAGCAGGTGGCCGACACCATCGGCCACCTGCGGACGCTCGACGGCGCGGCGCACACGCCGGTGCTGATCGCCGCGGCCGGCCCGAAGGCGATCGCCATGGCCGCGCAGCTCGCCGACATCGTCACGCTCGCCGCCGACGCCCGCGCCACCCGCGAGCACGTGGCCGCCATGTCCGCCGAGCTGCGGGCGGCCGCGGGGGAGCGGGACATCGAGCTCGCCATGAACCTGTTCGTGCTGGGCGACGAGGTGCCCGAGTGGACGCGGGGGTTCCTCGGCGCCACCGCCGAGGAGCTGATCGCGGCCGATTCCCTGACCATGCTGCGCGGCAGCGTCGCGCAGATGGTCGACGAGCTGCAGCGCCGCCGCGACGCGTTCGGGACGTCCTACATCAGCGTCAATGCGGCCTTCTTCGAGCAGCTGGCTCCCGTCGGGGAGGTGTTGAACGGAAAGTAGACGATCCCTTGACCCGGTGGTCGCCACCGGACGACGGTGGGGTGGTGCCGGGCATCGGGGCCCGGCCGGAGGAGGACGACATGGGACGGGTGGACGGCAAGGTCGCGCTGATCACCGGAGCGGCACGCGGGCAGGGCCGCGCGCACGCGCTGCGGCTGGCGGCAGCTTCGGGTCCATCATCCTGACCAGCTCGACCGCCGGGCTCGTCGCCTTCGGGAACCTCGCGCACCACACCGACTGCGTGCACAACGCAGGCCCCGACCCGCGCGAGATCGCCCGGCGGTTCGGCGAGCTGCACGTGCTGCTGCAGACCGACGGCGAGCACGACGCCCCGCTCGCCGCCGACATGGCCCGCGTCGGCCACGGCCGGTTGATGCGGGTGGCGACCCACCGCGACGTGGCGCCCGCGTTGAACCGAATTCTGGGGTTCGGGCTCCCTTGATCACCGCGAACCGCACCTCAGCGCCCCGACTTGGGCCGCGGTGCGTCAGCGGCGGTGATCATGATCGGATGTCCGGGCCGATCGCGTCGGTCACATGGCGATCGTGCCGGGCGGCAGCGTCACCGCCGCCTCGATCACGTCCGTCGACGGCCCGTGTGGCGGGCCTCTGATCGTCATGAATGGCACGTCAGCGCCCTGGCCGGGGCCGGGGTGTGCCCCGGACGCCGATCACGGGCGAATGGTCGGCGGCGGGCCGGGATGTGCGATCGCTACCGATCTCGGACGCGGCGGAACCCCGGCGGGCGTGGATCCGTCCAAGCACGATGGACTTCACACAGCCCTTCCGTGGATCGGTCGCCGTCGCCGACGGGCAGGTGACCCCGACGATGCTGCGCGGGCCGCGGTTCCGCCGGCTGTTTCCCGACGTCTACGTCGCCTCCGAGGTCGAGGTCGACCTCGCGCTCCGGTCTGTCGCGGCATACCTGCTCGTCGAAGGGCGTGGCGCGCTCGGTGGGTACTCCGCGGCCGAGCTGCTCGCAGCGTCCTGCGGGCCGGCGGACGCCCCGGCCGAAGTGGTGACCCCGATCCACCGCCGGGCGCGGGCGGATCTGCTGGTTCGGCGGGAGCAGCTGTCACCCGAGCTGATCTGTCGGACGAGGGGCGTCGTCGTCACATCGCCGCTGTTGACCGCCTATCACCTGGCTTGTCGCGGCGACGTGGTCGAGGCGGTTGTCGCCGTCGACGCCCTCACGCACAAGTTCGGGTTCCCGCCGCGCGATGTCGTGCGGTTGGGCTACGACCGGTTCGGCGGCCGCGGCAGCGCGCGGTTGCCCGAGGTGGCCCGGCTCGCCGATCCGCTGGCGGATTCGCCGATGGAGACCCGGATCCGGTTGGCCATCCGGTTCGCCGGGCTGCCGCTCCCGGTCCTGCAACACCCGGTGGGGCCGTACACCCTGGACATGGCCTACCCGGAGATCATGCTGGGCGTCGAGTACGACGGCCGCGATCACCTGACGCAGGAGCGGGCCATGCGCGACCTGGAACGGCAGGCGTACCTGACCGGGGTCGGGTGGAAGATCCTCCGGTTCCGCAAGGCCGAGGTGCTGCACCGGCCCGGGGCAGTGGCGGCCCGGGTCCGGTGGGAGCTCGGCACCCGAGTCCATGATCGGTGTCGTGCGCACATCAGCGGCGCCGCAGGGGCTCCCACGTGCCGTTGATCATGATCATGGGGGGCGATGTCAGACCAGGGGACGGTCCGTGGGGTTGATCGGTCGGGGGAGGACGTCGCGGCCGGTCAGGTACGCGTCGACCCCGGCCGCGGCGGCGCGGCCCTCGGCGATCGCCCACACGATCAGGCTCTGGCCGCGGCCCATGTCGCCGGCCGAGAACACGCCGTCCACACTGGTCATGAAGCTCTCGTCGCGCGCCACGTTGCCGCGCTCGTCGAGCTCGACGCCCAGGTCGGAGAGCAGCTTGCCCTTCTCCGGCCCGACGACTCCCATGGCGAGCAGCACCAGCTGTGCGGGCAGCTGGTGCTCCGTGCCGGGCACCGGCTCGAAGCCCTTCTCGCCGCGGGTCACCTCGACGATCTTGATGGCCTGCAGCCTGCCCTCGTCGTCCCCGACGAACTCCGTCGTGTTGACCGAGAACAGCCGGTCGCCGCCCTCCTCGTGCGCGGACGACACCCGGTAGACCATCGGGTAGGTCGGCCACGGCATGCCGTCGGTGCGGTGTTCCGGGGGCGTCGGCATGATCTCCAGCTGCGTGACCGACGCGGCGCCCTGGCGGTGGGAGGTGCCGAGGCAGTCGGCGCCGGTGTCACCGCCGCCGATGATGATCACGTGCTTCCCGTGCGCGGTGATCGGCGGCGCGTCGATGTCGCCCTGCTGCACGTGGTTGGCCCACGGCAGGAACTCCATCGCCTGATACACGCCCTCGACATCGCGGCCCTCGGCCGGGATGTCGCGCCACGCGGTGGCCCCTCCCGCGAGCACGACGGCGTCGTAGTCGGTGCGCAGCTGCTCGACGGTGAGGTCGGTGCCGACGTCCACCGAGGCGCGGAACAGCGTGCCCTCGGCCTTCATCTGCTCCAGCCTGCGGTCGAGCCGGGCCTTCTCCATCTTGAACTCGGGGATGCCGTAGCGCAGCAGGCCGCCGATGCGGTCGGCGCGCTCGAACACCACCACCTCGTGCCCGACGCGGGTGAGCTGCTGCGCGGCGGCCAGCCCGGCCGGGCCGGAGCCGACGACGGCCACCTTCCTGCCGGTCGTCGAGGCCGGCGGCTGCGGGGTCACCCAGCCCTCGTCCCAGGCCCGGTCGACGATCTCGATCTCGACCTGCTTGATCGTGACGGCGTCGGAGTTGATCGCCAGCACGCACGCCGCCTCGCACGGTGCGGGGCACAGCGTCCCGGTGAACTCCGGGAAGTTGTTGGTGGCGTGCAGCCGCTCGGTGGCCTCGCGCCAGTCGTGGCGGTGGACGAGGTCGTTCCACTCCGGGATGAGGTTCCCGAGCGGGCAGCCCTGGTGGCAGAACGGGATGCCGCAGTTCATGCAGCGCCCGGCCTGCTGCTCCAGGGTCGCGCGTGGGAAGTCCTCGTAGACCTCGCGCCAGTCGGTCAGGCGCAGGTCCACCGGCCGCCTGGTCGGGGCCACCCGGGGGGTGGTCATGAATCCCTTCGGGTCACCCATGTGCGGCCTCGATTCTCGTCGGGGGGCGAAGTCGGCTGGTCGGACTCGCGGCCGGCTCACCCATGTGCGGCCTCCATGATCGCCGAGTCCACGTCCCGGCCGTCGCGCACGGCGGCCTCGCGGGCCTGCAGCACGCGTTTGAAGTCCTTCGGCATGATCTTGCCGAACCGCTCGACGGCCTCGTCCCAGTCGCCGAGCAGCGTCTTGGCCACGGCCGACTCGGTCTCGGCGAAGTGCCGCTCCACGATGTCGTGCAGGAAGCTGCGGTCGTCGTCGTCGAGCGGGTCGATGTCGACCATCTCCGGGTTGACGCGGTGGTGCGGGAGATCGAGCACGTAGGCGACGCCGCCGGACATGCCCGCCGCGACGTTGCGCCCGACCCGGCCCAGGATGACCACCCGGCCGCCGGTCATGTACTCCAGCGCGTGGTCGCCCACGCCCTCGACGACGGCCAGCGCGCCGGAGTTGCGCACGCAGAACCGCTCGCCGACGATGCCGCGCACGAAGATCTCGCCCGACGTGGCCCCGTAGAGGATCACGTTGCCGGCGATGATGTTGTCCTCGGCCCGGAACGGCGCCGACGGGTCGGGCCGCAGCGTCAGCCGACCGCCCGACAGGCCCTTGCCGAAGAAGTCGTTCGAGTCGCCCACCAGCCGCAGCGTGATCCCCCGCGGCACGAACGCGCCGAAGCTCTGGCCGGCCGAGCCGGTGAGGGTGACGTCGATCGTGTCGTCGGGCAGGCCCTCACCCTCGAAGCGCTTGGTGAGCTCGGAGCCGAGCATCGTGCCGACGGTCCGGTTGACGTTGCGCACCGGCAGGTCCAGCGTCACCTTGTCGCCCGAGCGCAGCGCACCCTCGCACAGCTGGATCAGCGTGTTGTCCAGCGCCTTCTCCAGGCCGTGCTCCTGCTCGCGCGTGTGGTGGAGCGTGGCGCCCTCGGGGGGAGCGAGGAAGATCGGGGAGAGGTCGAGCCCCTGGGTCTTCCAGTGCCGCACGGCGTCGTCGGTGTCGAGCAGCTCCGCGTGCCCCACCGCCTCCTCGAGGGTGCGGAATCCCAGCTGCGCCAGGTACTCCCGCACCTCCTGGGCGATGAACTGCATGAAGGTGACGACGAACTCGGGCCGCCCGTCGAAGCGCTCGCGCAGCACCGGGTTCTGGGTGGCCACGCCCACCGGGCAGGTGTCGAGATGGCAGACGCGCATCATGATGCAGCCGCTCACCACCAGCGGTGCCGTCGCGAAGCCGAACTCCTCGGCCCCGAGCAACGCCGCGATCATGACGTCGCGGCCGGTCTTCAGCTGCCCGTCGGCCTGCACGACGATGCGGTCGCGCAGGTTGTTGCGGAGCAGCGTCTGCTGGGTCTCGGCCAGCCCCAGCTCCCACGGGCCGCCCGCGTGCTTGATCGAGGACAGCGGCGACGCGCCCGTGCCGCCGTCGTGCCCGGAGATCAGCACGACGTCGGAGTAGGCCTTCGCGACGCCCGCCGCGACCGTGCCGACGCCGACCTGGCTGACCAGCTTCACGTGGATGCGGGCGGTCGGGTTGGCGTTCTTCAGGTCGTGGATGAGCTGCTTGATGTCCTCGATCGAGTAGATGTCGTGGTGCGGCGGCGGCGAGATCAGGCCGACGCCGGGGGTGGCGTAGCGGGTCTTCGCGATCCACGGGTAGACCTTGCCGCCGGGCAGCTGGCCGCCCTCGCCGGGCTTGGCGCCCTGGGCGATCTTGATCTGGATGTCGTCGGCGTTCACCAGGTACTCGCTGGTGACGCCGAAGCGGCCCGACGCCACCTGCTTGACGCGGCTGCGGCGGGAGTCGCCGTTCGCGTCGGGCGTCCAGCGGTCGGAGTCCTCGCCGCCCTCGCCGGTGTTGGAGCGGCCACCGATGCGGTTCATCGCGATGGCGAGCGTCTCGTGCATCTCCTGGCTGATCGAGCCGTAGGAGATGGCCCCGGTGCCGAACCGCTTGACGATCTCCTCGACCGACTCGACCTCGTCGATCGGGACGGGCGGCCTGCCCCCATCCTCGGCCCCGGACTTGAACCGGAACAGCCCGCGCAGCGTCATCAGCCGGTGCGCCTGCTCGTCGACGAGCTTCGTGTAGTCCTTGAAGATGTCGTAGCGGCCCTGCCGCGTGGAGTGCTGGAGCTTGAAGACGGTCTGCGGGTTGAACAGGTGCAGCTCGCCCTCGCGGCGCCACTGGTATTCGCCGCCCACCTCCAGCGCCCGGTGCGAAGCGCGCACGTCGTCGACGGGGAAGGCGCGGCGGTGGTGCATGAGCACCTCCTCGGCCAGCACGTCGAACCCGACTCCACCCAGGCGGGACGTGGTGCCGGTGAAGCAGGTGTCGATCACGTGCCGGCCCAGCCCGACGGCCTCGAAGATCTGCGCGCCGGTGTAGGACGCCACCGTGGAGACGCCGATCTTCGACATCGTCTTGCGGACGCCCTTGCCGAGCGCCTTGACCAGGTTCTTCGCCGCCGTGGCCGGGTCGACACCGGGGATGTCGCCGCGTTCGGCGAGGTCCTCGACGGTGGCCATGGCCAGGTACGGGTTGACCGCGGCCGCGCCGTAGCCGATGAGCAGCGCGACGTGGTGCACCTCGCGCGCGTCGCCGGACTCGACGATCAGCCCGACCCGCGTGCGCGTGCGCTCCCGCACGAGGTGGTGGTGCACCGCGCCGGTGAGCAGCAACGACGGGATCGGCGCGTGCCCGGCGGAGATGCCCCGGTTGGACAGGACGATCAGGCGCGCGCCGTCCTCGATGGCCTCGGAGACCTGCGTGCGGATCTCGTCGAGCCGCGCGGCCATTCCCGCGCCGCCCTCGGACACGCGGAACGTGCCCTTGACCGTGACGGAGGTGAAGCCGGGGTACTCGCCGTCGTCGTTGATGTGCACGATCTTGGCGAGCTCGTCGTTGCTGAGCACCGGGTAGGGCAGGATGATCGTGCGGCAGTTGGCGGGGGTCGCGTCGAGCAGGTTCTGCTCCGGGCCGAGCTGGCTCTGCAGCGAGGTGACGAGCTCCTCGCGAATGGCGTCCAGCGGCGGGTTGGTGACCTGCGCGAACAGCTGGGAGAAGTAGTCGAACAGGTGCCGCGACCGCGCCGATATCGCGGCCAGTGGCGCGTCGTTGCCCATCGAGCCGATCGGCTCGGCGCCCGATGCCGCCATCGGCTTGAGCAGGATGTTGAGCTCCTCCTCGGTGTAGCCGAACGACTGCTGGCGCAGCGTGAGCGCGGCGTGGCTGTGCAGCTCGCGTTCACGGGCGGGGAGCATGTCGAGCTTGATCAGGCCGGCGTGCAGCCAGTCGGCGTAGGGGTGGTTCGCGGCGAGCGCGCCCTTGACCTCGGCGTCGTCGACGAGCCGTCCGCCGACGGTGTCGACGAGGAACATGCGTCCCGGCTCCAGGCGGCCCTTCCGGATCACCTCGGACGGCTCGACGTCGAGCACGCCGACCTCGGAGGCGAGCACGACCGTGCCGTCCGAGGTGATCCAGTAGCGGGCCGGGCGCAGGCCGTTGCGGTCGAGGACGGCACCGATCAGCGAACCGTCGGTGAAGGCGACGAGCGCGGGCCCGTCCCACGGCTCCATGAGCGTGGAGTGGAACTCGTAGAAGGCCCGGCGGGCCGGGTCCATCTCCTCGTGGTTCTCCCACGCCTCCGGGATCATCATCAGCACCGCGTGCGGCAGGCTGCGCCCGCCCAGGTGCAGCAGCTCCAGCACCTCGTCGAACGTGGCGGAGTCGCTCGCGTCCGGGGTGACGATGGGGGACAGGCGCGTCAGGTCGCCGGGGATGACGTCGGACTCCAGCAGCGCCTCGCGGGCGGCCATCCAGTTGCGGTTGCCGCGCAGCGTGTTGATCTCGCCGTTGTGGGCGACGTAGCGGTACGGGTGCGCCAGTGGCCAGGCCGGGAACGTGTTGGTGGAGAAGCGCGAGTGGACGACCGCCAGCGCGCTGGTGACCCGCTCGTCGGACAGGTCCGGGTAGAACTTCTCGACCTGCGGCTCGGCGAGCATTCCCTTGTAGACGATCGTGCGCGGCGACAGGCTGGGGAAGTAGGTGCTGCCCGTCAGCGGGCTGTGCTCGGTGCGCTTGCGCAGGCAGAACGTGCGGCGCTCCAGGGCGATGCCGGTCTCGCCGTTCGCGCCGGCCAGGAACAGCTGGCGGAAGCTCGGCATCACGGCGCGCGCCGACGGGCCGATGTCCGCCTCGTCGGGGTCGGTGGGCAGCGCCCGCCAGCCGAGGACGACGAGGCCCTCGTCGACGGCCAGCCGGTCGATCTCCGCGACGGCCGCGTCGGCGTCGGCGGTGTCCGCGGGCAGGAAGGCGGTGCCGGCGGCGTAGGCGCCTGCCTCGGGGAGCTCGAACCCGACCACGGCCCGGAAGAACTCGTCCGGGATCTGGATCAGGATCCCGGCACCGTCACCGGTGTTGGCCTCGGCGCCCCGCGCTCCCCGGTGTTCCAGGCGGAGCAGGGCGGTGAGAGCCTTGCGGACGATCGCGTGGTCGCGGCGACCTTTGAGATCGGCCACCATCGCGACGCCACAGGCGTCGTGCTCGAAGTCCGGGGCGTAGAGCCCCTCCGGGGCAGAGTTCGCAGTCAACAGTGCCTCCTGTCGTCTCGGTGCCCCCCGACGCTGTGACCCCAGGTGCTGGGGTAATCGGGACGACGTGGTGGTCGGGAAAAAGGTATCCGACACACCCGTCCGGACGCCTACTCTAGTCCGAACGGGTGCATGGCCCGGTGCTCTGGACATGACCATGTGCCCGCACGCGGCACTGGGCGCGGGGCAGCGCTGCACAATGTCGCACGCAGTAGCCGCGATTCGCCAGTGACCGTGGACGTGACCACCGTGACCTGCGACGGAGACGCCGCCTGCGCCCGGAACGGACTAGAGTGGTTCACCCGTTGGGGTAGGCCCGAAAGGGGCGGACGGCGGCGGCCGCTCACGCGCCGGCTCACGTCCCGACCGGGTTCGGGGACACTGATGGCGTGAGTGCAGCGGACGCCGACGTGCGTGGGGTGTTGGCCGACGTGTCCGGGCTCGGGCCGTTCTTCACCGTCGGCACCGGCACGCCCGACGGCGCCGACCCGAGTTGGCGCCCGCTGCACGACCTCTGGACCGACCCGCAGCCGTTGCGCGACCGGATCGCCCACGTCCGACGCGTCCTGGGCAGCGACGACCGCGGCGCGGCGTCCATCGCGTTCCAGGGCCTGGCGGCGCTCGTGATCTCCGCGCCGCTGGCCTCGGTCGTGCTGCACGGGGTCCTCCCCGACCTGACCCCGGACGCGCTGCACTGGCGGCCGTCGGCGAGCGGGCCGTGGCCGCTGTGGTGTGCCGAGCCCGGAGCGCGGGATCCCGGCGATCTCGCGCTCCAGATCGAGGAGAACCTCACGCCGCTGGTCGCCGCGGTGCGCGAGCGGGTGCCGATCTCGGAGCGGCTGCTGTGGGGGAGCGTCGCGTCGTCCGTCGCGAGCGGGAAGCGGCTGATCGGCGTCGAGCGACCGGCGGCCGCGGCACGTGCGGTGACGGTCGCGGAGGAGGTGCTGGACGGCGGGCGCCTGGCCGGCACCGGGGATCGGCGACCGCCCGAGCCGCCCGATCACGCATGGACGTTCCGCCGCCGCAGCTGCTGCCTCTACTACCGCGCCGAGGGCGGCGGCCTGTGCGGCGACTGCGTCCTGCTCAGTCGAGCAGGACGTCCGCGATCGTGACGGTCACCGCCACCGTGAGGCCGGTCTGCGCCGCCACCTCCGCGGCCACCTGCTCCTGAACCTCCTGCGCCACCTCGCGGCAGTTGTGGCCCAGCCTCGTCACCACCGTGACCGAGACCGCGGCAGACCCGCCGTGCACCACGGCGGTCACCCCGTCGACGGGCAGGCGGGAGCGGTTCCGGCCGAGCACCGAGCCCGCGACGCCCAGCAGGACCTGGGCCAGGTCGGCGCGCAGCCCGACGACGCCCGGCACGAGTGCGGCCCGCTGCGCGGCGATACGGGCCACGGCGCTGTCACCCACGTGCAGCCGCGTGCCCCTCGGCCCCGATGGCTCGCTCACGCTTCCCCCCAGACGTCGACGACGTCGATGTCGACCCGCCGCACCGGCACCCCGAGCGCCTGCTCGCCGGCGGCCAGCACCATCTGGCGCACCCGGGCGGTGACCGAGGCCAGGTCCACCCCGAACCGCGCCGTCACGGAGATGGCGACATCGGCCTCGAACCGCTCCGGCACCTGCTCGATGCGGCAGCTGCGGGCGCGCAGCCCGTCCATCCGGTCGACGACGCCGCGCAGCACCGCCGCGGCGGCGGGCCTGCCGAGCCGGTTGGGGCCGTGCGGCGACTCCAGCAGCAGCACCTCGTGCGGGCTCAGCTCGCTCATCACCGCCGTCATCACGGCGTCCACCACCGACGGGGGCGGCTCGATCTCCTCGGCCGCCATGCGGTGCACCAGCGCGCCGAGCCGGCCGGCGTCGGCGTGGGCCGCCCGGCAGTGCGGGCAGTCGCGCTCGTGCTCGTCGGGCGGCGTGCCGGCCTCGGCCCGGTCCCAGACCAGCGCAGCGGCGCGGCCGCACGCCAGCAGGTCGGGGCCGCCGGGCCCGGCCGCGTCGAGGAAGTCCCGTGAGTCGTTCAGCGCCACGGTCGCATCACCTCCGCCAGCCGGGTCCGCGCGCGATGGATGCGCCCGCGCACAGCATCCTCGCTCGCTCCGGTGATGTGGGCGATCTCGGTGTACCCGAGACCCTCCGTCTCACGCAGGACCCAGCAGATCCGGAGGTCGTCCGGCAGCCCCCGCAGCGCACCGCCCAGCGCGACCATGCTGGCGTCCGCCTCCGCGGTGCGCTCCGGCGAGTCGGGGGCGGGGATGCGCTCGTCCACCGCGGCGACCGGAACGGGCCGTCGCTTGCGCAGCATCGCGACGCAGCGGTTGGTGACCACCCGGTACATCCACGTCGAGAACGCCGAGTCGCCCCGGAAGCGGTCGACGCGGCGCCAGGCGTCGAGCAGTGCCTCCTGCAGCGCGTCCTCGGCCTCGGCGTGGTCGCCCATGACCCGCACCGCGAGCCGGTAGAGCACCGCCTGGTGGCGCCGGGCCAGCGCCTCGAACGCGCGGACGTCACCCTCCTGGGCGCGGACGACCAGCGTGAGATCGTCGAGCTCACCGCCACCGGACGGGACCGGGGCATCCAGCGGCTCGGCCACTCCGTGGGCTGCGGCCACCGTGCTCCCGATCCTGGACTGTGACGCGGCTGACCATGAGGAACGCCGTGCAGGGCGCGTCCGACCTGACGAGGCCACGGTAGCCGCAGGCGAACCCGTCCGCGCCCGTCGGTCCCCGCGGGGAGGAGCGGACGACGGGTCGGGCGCGGCCGACCGTCGTCGTGGGGGAGGTTCCCCCGTCCGCGGCGGTAGGCTGTCCGCCGTGGCCGATCCCGATCCTTCCGCGTCGGCGGCCGAGATCGCTGCGGCCGTACTCGCGCACCCCGGTGTCGCCCGGCTCGACGGCGGCCCGTTCGGCACCGTGGCCTCCCTGCTGCCGGGCCGCCTGCGCATCGAGGGCGTTCGCGTCGGGCTCGGTGACGAACCGGTCGAGATCGCCGTCGTGGCGCGGCTGGGCATCCCGCTCCCGCGCCTGGCCGACGAGCTCGGGGAGATCGTCCGGGGCGTGCTCGGTCCGGTCGCGATCGACGTCACGATCTCCGACGTGGCCCCGGCCGCCCTCCGGTGACGGCCGTCCGCAGCGGCCCGCAGCGCCTCGCCTAGACTCGCGAGGACTACGTGCCGATGGCCGCTCACGCGAGCCCCGGCCCGCCGTGGCCCGAATCGTCCGGGGGGCCTCGGAGTATTTCATCGATCGAGGAGTAACCCCACCGTGAAGAGCCCATCGTGAAGAGCACTGTGGAGCGCCTGAGCCCGACGCGGGTCCGGATCGCAGTCGAGGTGCCGTTCGACGAGCTCAAGCCGGACTTCGACCGCGCCTACAAGAAGATCGCCCAGCAGGTCAAGGTGCCCGGCTTCCGGCCGGGGAAGGTGCCCGCGCGCATCATCGAGGCCCGCCTGGGTCGCGGCGTGGTGCTGGAGGAGGTCGTGAACGGCGCCGTGCCGGCGAAGTACTCGGAGGCCGTCAACGCGGCCGAGGACGTCACGCCGCTCGGCCGCCCCGACATCGAGGTCACCGAGATCGCGGACAACGACAAGATCTCGTTCACGGCCGAGGTCGACGTCCGGCCGGAGATCGTGCTGCCCGACCTCGACTCGCTGTCGGTCACCGTCGACGACGTCACGGTGACCGAGGCCGACGTCGACGAGCAGCTCGAGAACCTGCGCGCCCGCTTCGGCACCCTCACCGGCGTCGACCGCCCGGCCGGCAAGGACGACTTCGTCCTCATCGACCTCTCGGCCACCGTCGACGGCAAGGCCGTCGAGGAGGCCCAGACCAGCGGCTTCTCCTACCAGGTCGGCCAGGGCGGCCTGATCGACGGGCTCGACGAGGCCGTCCAGGGCCTCTCGGCCGACGAGTCGACGGTGTTCACCTCCACGCTGGTGGCCGGCGAGCACGCCGACAAGGACGCCGAGATCACGGTGAAGGTCACGGCCGTCAAGGAGCGGGAGCTCCCGGAAGCCGACGACGAGTTCGCCCAGCTCGCGAGCGAGTTCGACACCCTCGACGAGCTCACCGAGAGCCTCCGCGACCGCATGGCCACCATCAAGAAGATGGAGCAGGTCACGGCGGCCCGCGACAAGGTCCTCGACGCGATCGTCGACGCCACCGACGTGCCGCTGCCGGAGGGCGTCGTCGCGGCCGAGGTCGACTCCCGCCTGCACGACGCCATCCACGGCTTCGAGCACAACGAGGACGCGTTCGCCGAGTACCTCGCCACGCAGGGCCAGACCCGCGAGGAGTTCGACGCGGAGGCCCGCGAGGAGTCCGAGAAGTCGGTGCGCACCCGGCTGGTCCTCGACGCGCTGGCCGATGCCGAACAGGTCTCGGTCAACGACCAGGAGCTCACCGAGCGCATCGTCTACCAGGCGCAGCAGTACCAGATGCCGCCCGAGGAGTTCGTGCGGCGCATCCAGGAGGCCGGCCAGCTCGGTGCCATCTATGCCGATGTCCGGCGCAGCAAGGCACTGATCACCGCCGTCCGCGCCGCCACGGTCACCGACGCGTCGGGCAACGCGCTCGACCTCTCGGAGCTGCTCGGCGACGACAGCGACACCGACGACGTCGCGGCCGACGGCATCGAGGTGCTGGAGGTGCCGGCCCCGTCCGACGAGGCCGTGGAGCCCGGCGAGGCCGTGGAGTCCGACGAGGACGCCGCCGAGGAGAAGGCCGCTTCCACCAGCTGAGGCGGAGACGCCCACAGCGAACATCGGAGCCTGACGCGGACGGCGCGACCGCCGTCCGCGTAGGGTCCGGTTGAGAACAGACCTACGCGAGCTGACCAGCAGAAGGCAGGGTGAAGTGACCCCACAGGAGACCGGTTCGCGTACCGCGGACCGATTCACGGGAGCAGCCATGCGGGGCGGTCCGTCCTCGATGACGCTGTCCGACTCGGTGTACGAGCGGCTGCTTCAGCAGCGGATCATCGTGCTCGGCCAGCAGGTCGACGACGACATCGCCAACCGCATCGCCGCGCAGATGCTCCTCCTCGCCGCGGAGGACCCGAACGCCGACATCGCCCTCTACATCAACTCGCCCGGTGGCTCGGTCACCGCGGGGATGGCCATCTTCGACACGATGGAGTTCATCCCCTGCGACGTGTCCACGTACGCGATGGGCCTGGCGGCGTCGATGGGCCAGTTCCTGCTCTCGGCGGGGGCCCGCGGCAAGCGCTACGCCCTGCCGCACTGCCAGATCCTCATGCACCAGCCGTCCGCGGGCGTGGGCGGCACCGAGTCCGACATCTCCATCCAGGCCGAGCTGTTCCGGCGCCACAAGCGCGAGATGGCGGAGCTGATCTCCGGCCACACCGGCCAGCCGGTCGAGAAGATCGTCGCCGACTTCGACCGCGACCGCTGGTTCTCCGCGGCCGAGGCGCTCGAGTACGGCTTCGTCGACCACGTGATCTCCCGGTCGGGGGAGCTCCCCGACGCCATCAGCCAGAACGGGAACGGAAGCACGAAATGACGCCTCAGATGCCGCAGTCGCGGTACGTGCTGCCGTCCTTCGTCGAGCGCACGAGCTACGGGGTCAAGGAGTCGAACCCCTACAACAAGCTGTTCGAGGAGCGCATCATCTTCCTCGGCGTGCAGATCGACGACGCCTCGGCCAACGACGTCATGGCGCAGCTGCTGTGCCTGGAGTCGGCCGACCCGGACCGTGAGATCAGCATGTACATCAACTCGCCGGGTGGCTCGTTCACGGCGTTGATGGCCATCTACGACACGATGCAGTTCATCCGCCCGGACATCCAGACGGTCTGCCTCGGGCAGGCCGCCTCGGCCGCGGCCGTGCTGCTCGCGGCCGGTACTCCGGGCCGTCGGCTCGCGGTGCAGAACGCGCGCATCCTGATCCACCAGCCGGCCACCGAGGGCTTCTACGGCCAGGTGTCCGACCTGGAGATCC
>JBBQEF010000042.1:0-25519 GCA_038320445.1 Mycobacteriales bacterium | reverse complement strand
GGGCCGCGGCCGCGGCGGGGCCGGCGGGGGCCGCGATGGCGGCCGCCGCAGCGGGGGCCGGCGCGGCCCATGCGGCTGGCCGGGCCGCCACCGATGCCTTCACCGGCGGCCCGCCATGACCCTCGACCCGAACGAGCTTTCCGGGGCCGCGCCTCGCACCTACGGCAACTGGTATCGGGCCCGCGGGTTCGGGATCGGCCAGCTCAGCGGGACCCAGACCATCGTGTTGTTCGGAGCCGTCCTGTCACCGTTCCTCGCCGCCTATCTCTCCGTGCGGGTCGCGGTGGTCACGGCCGGCGTCTCTGCCGTGGTGATCGCCGCGACCGTGCTGCGGGTCGGCGGGCAGAGCCTGCTGGATGTGGCGCTGCGTCGCGGCCGGTTCGTCCGGGCGCGGCGGGCGGGGTGGACGGAGCTGTCGGGGGGGATGCTCGCCGATCACCCGCGGGCCGCCGACCTGCCCGGGCCGATGGCGACGATGGTGCCGCTCTCGACCGACGACGGCCGCGGCGGCAAGCAAGGCCTGCTGTGGGACCGCAACAGCGGCTGGCTCACCGTGGTCCTGCGGATCAGCCCCGTCGGCCTGGACCTCGCCGACCGCACTCAGGCCGACAACTGGGTGGCGGCCTGGGGTGCTTTCCTCGCCGACCTCGGCTTCCTGACCCTGGTTCGGCATATCGCCGTCACCGTGGACACCGCCCCGTCGGGAGGAGCCACGCTCCGCGATGACGTGCTGGCCAGGCTGGACCCGGCCGCGCCGGCGCCGGCGCGGCGCGTGCTCGAGGAACTGGCCGCCACCACCCCCGCGATCAGCGCTGACGTCGACAGCCGGATCGCGATCACCTTCGACCCCAGCCGGGCGACCCCACGCCCACCGGATCTGCTCGCCGCGGTCGCGGAGGTCACCCGCTGGCTGCCGGGAATCGAAGCGGGCCTGTCCTCCACGGGAGTGGCCGTCCGCGGCCGCGGCGACGTGGACTGGATCATCGGCCGGCTGCGGCTGGCCTACGACCCGGCCAGCCGACCCGAGGTGACCCGGCTCGCCACCGGGGTCGATCACAGGGAGGTGCTGTTGTGGTCGGAAGCCGGACCGATCCGCGCCGAGGAGACCTGGGAAGAGTGGCGGCACGACTCCGGGATCTCCGTGTCGTGGGCGCTGTCCGAGGCGCCACGACAGGCCGTTGTCGCCCGCGTGCTCACCCCCTTGCTGGCCCCGGGCCCGTTCCCCCGCCGGGTGACGCTGTTCTACGAGCCCTACTCCGCGGCCGTGGCCGCCGACCAGGTCGAGCGGGAGATCATCGGGACGCAGGTACGGCGGTCGTGGGCGGCCCGCACCCGCCGCGACGAGACCCAACGCGACCGTGACACAGCCGCCCGCGCCGTGCAGAGCGCTCGGGAGGAGGCCGAAGGCGCGGGCGTCGGCCGGTTCTGTCTGTACGTCAGCACCACTCTCGCCGTGGGAGACACTGCGCTGCTGCCGGCCGCGACCGCTGATGTGGAGCAGCGAGCCGGCATGGCCAAGCTGCGGCTGCGGCGGCTCTACGGCGCCCAGGCGGGCGGGTTCGCCGCCGCACTCGGGCTCGGAATCGACCCGACCGAGCTGGCGCGACGGGCACGCCCGTGACGCGCGCAGCCACGGGCTGGGGCGCTGCCACACCCGCCCCTGCCGACCCCGACGACACCCCCACCGAACCGGGCGGCTTTCCCGCGGTCCCCGCAACCGACCCGGCCAGGATCCCCGCAACCGACCCGGCCGGCGCGGCCCGGCACCGGCCGATACCAGGCCCGTGGGGCTGGCCGACGGCCCATGGTGGGCGCGCCGCCAACGTGGACGGCGGGACGGTCTACCAGGGCACCACCACACAGGTCTGCGGGCTGTACCCGTTCCCGGTCTCCTCAGGCGCCGCGCCGCCCGGGGTGCCCATCGGCCGGCACATGCTCACGGCCGAGGCCATCGGGCTCGACCCGTCCGCCTGGTTGCGCGCAGGTCTGGTGACCAACACCGGGATGTGGGTGCAGGGCCAGCCCGGCATCGGGAAGTCCACCATCGTCAAACGGCTGGTGACCGGGCTAGTCGCGTTCGGGTTCGCCGCGGTCGTGCCCGGCGACGTCAAGGGCGAGTACTCGGCGCTGGTGGAGCATCTCGGTGGCCGGGTCTGGCGCATCGGCCGAGGCCTGCACTCGCTCAACCCGCTCGACGCCGGGCCGCTGCGCACCGCGCTGGCCCGCAGCAGCGGCGAGGAGCGCGACCGGCTCAGCGAGACGATCCGGGCCCGCCGGCTGTCGTTGCTCGAAGCGCTGGTGGTGATCGTGCGGCGCGGCGAGGTCACCGTCACCGAGCGCCGACTGCTCGACGTCGCCCTGGATCTGGCCGTGGCCGCCGACCTGTCCCGTGACCCGGTCATCCCGGACGTGGTCCGGGTGTTGACCAACCCGACCGGGCCGCTGCTCGCCGTCGCCGCCTGCGACACCGTCGCGGAGTTCCGCCGCGACGGCCGCGACCTGCTCAACACCCTCGGCCTGCTGTGCGGCGGCGCGATCCGCGGCCTGTTCGACCGGCCCTCCACCGTGACCGCCGACCTCGACACCCCCGCGCTGTCGCTGGACATCTCCGCCCTCGACGAGGACGACGACCAGGTGGTCGCCGCCGCGATGCTCTCCTCATGGACATGGGCTGCGTCGGTCATCGACGGCTCGGCCGCGGTAGGGCTGCGCCGCAACGTGGTGCGCGTGCAGGACGAGCTGTGGCGCGCCTTACGGGTCGCCCCGGGCCTGGTCGAACGCTCCGACCGGGTCACCCGGCTCGGCCGCCACCGCGGCGAGGTCTCGATCCAGGTCACCCACTCCCTCGCCGACCTCGAAGCTCTCCCCACCGAGGCCGACCGGGCGAAGGCCCGGGGAATGGCGGCCCGCTGCGGGGTCATGGTCCTAGGCGGCATGGACGACCGCGAACTCGGCGCGATCAGCCGGATCGTCCCGCTGTCGCGGCCCGAGCGCGACCTGGTCCGTTCGTGGGCGGCCCCACCGACCTGGATCCCGGGCAGCACCCACCCCGGCCGGGGCCGGCTTCTGATCAAGTCCGGAGAACGGACCGGGCTGCCGGTGGAGCTCACCCTCACCCCCACCGAGCGGGGCCTCTACGACACCGACGGGGCCTGGCATGGGTGACGGCCCCGGACGGCCCCCGCTGTGGCTCGGCGACGCCGCCGCACCGCTGGCCATCATCGCCGGCCTGGCTGCGGCCTCAACGGTCGCAGTGTTCGTCTGGATCGGTGCGCTGGCCGCCGCAGCCGACGTCACCGCGGTGCCGAGCCCGCTGTGGCCGATGCTGCGAGCCGTCACCACTGCCGGCGGCGAGGGAAGCCTGGATCCACTGATCGGAGCCAGCGGATCGCGGCCGGTGTTCTGGACTGTGACCGCGGGGCTAAGCGTGGCGCTGGTGGCGGTAGGGGCCGCGATCACCTGGTGGATGGCGGGCCGCACCGGCGGTCGGGGTCGGGCGCTCGCCCGGACCCACGACTACGCGGACATGCACGGCAAGGGCGCAGCCAAGCGGGCGGTCTCGCTGCGACCATCGCTGGCCGGACGGTCGGTGGCCGAGGCCGATCTGGGGCTGCCGCTGGGCCGGCACGGCCGCCGCGTCCTGTACGCGGCGGAAGAGGACGTGCTCCTGCACGTCGCGGGACCCCGGTCGAACAAGACCTCCGCGCTGGTCGTCCCGGCCGTGCTCAGCGCGCCCGGCCCACTGATCGCCACCAGCAACAAGGTCGACCTGCACATCCTGACCACCGCGCTGCGGGCGCAGGTCGGGAGGGTTTTCATCTTCGACCCGCAACGCATCGCCGGGGTCGAGCAGACCTGGTGGTGGAACATGCTCGCCCACGTCCGCGACGTCGCCGACGCCGAGCAACTCGTCGCGCACTTCTCCCAGACCGTGGGCGGCGGCAGCGAACGCGCGGATCCCTACTTCACCCGCGGCTCCGAACGGCTCGTGAGCCAGCTGTTCCTGGCCGCAGCCCTGAGCGGGGGCAACCTGCGCGACGTGCGGGACTGGCTCGCAACCCGTTCCGAGACGCCCGTCGAGCTGCTGCGCAAGGTCGGACGTCATAGTGCTGCCACCGCGCTGCAGGGCACCATCGAAGCGCCCCCCGACCAGCGCGGCGGGCTGTACGAGACCGCGCTGACCATGCTGTCTTGCCTGGAGTCCGAGCGGGTCGCCCGCTACGTCACACCCCCCTCGACGTGGCCGGACCCACCGCGGGTGGGTCGCGTCGACGAGTTCAGCCCCTGGCAGTTCCTGGTGGGCTACGAGACCGACGACACGGGGCGGCCATCCCCCCACGACAGCATCTACCTGCTCACCCGGGAAGGGGCGGGCACCGCGGCCCCGGTCGTGGCGGCCCTGGTCGATCACCTGCTGCGGATCACCGCCGAGGCCGCGACCGCACGAGGAGGACGGGTGGACCCGCCGGTGCGCGCAGTGCTGGACGAGGCGGCCAACATCTGCCCCATCCGCAACCTGCCCGACCTGTACTCCTACTTCGGGTCGATGAGCATCCAGGTGATGTCGTTCCTGCAGTCCTACCAACAGGGCGTGCACATCTGGGGCCAAGCAGGAATGCACAAGCTGTGGTCGGCGGCAACGGTCAAGCTCATCGGGGCAGGCGTGCACGACTCCTCGTTCTGCGAGGACATCAGCCGCCTGGTCGGCGAGCACGACGAACAGACCTGGTCGTACCAGAGCGGCCGCGGCGGCAGCACGAGCATCTCCACCCGACGGGAACGGATCTTCTCCGCGGCCGACGTCGCGCGGCTGACCAAGGCCGAGGCGATCCTGCTCTCGGCCGGGCGCCGAGCCGGGTTGATCCGGCTCCTCCCCTGGTACGCCGAGCGCGACGCGCAGGTCATCACGGATCATGCCGCCGAGGCCACCGCGCAGGTGCAAGCCGCCGCGATCGCCGCGTTGGGCCGGTCCAACCCGCTCGCCCGACTCCTGTCCGCCCCGCCGCGATGAGCCCGACCGCCCCCGATCCTGACCCGCGCGATGCCGCCGCCGACGACGTCCGCGCGGACGTCGCGAGCGGTGGGCCGGTCCCGGATCAGGCGATGGCCCGCCTCACAGTTCTGGAGGATCGCGTCGAGGACCTCGCGGGCGGGTTCGACGCCTTCGAGGCGACCCTGCATCGGTACCTGCTTACCGCCCCTGCTTCGGCGTCACCCGGGACGCCCGTCCCTGCCGCGGGCGAGAACGACGCGGCCGCCGCTGGCGACGGTGACGACGGGGATCGGGACGGGGACGGGGACGGGGACGTCACCGGCCTGGACATGCGGGTCCTCGTCGGCTGGGTGCGGGACAACATCGCGCTGCTGCTGGAGCGCCGCATGCCCCAGAGCGGGGGATGGCCGCACTGGTGCCAGAAGTGGTGGCTGCACCCAGAGGCGATCGCCCGCTTCGAGGCCGTGCGGCGGGTGTGGCTGGACGCGGTCGGGCAACCGACGGGCGCCGGACTCGTCGTCTACTTCGAGCACCTCGACCAGCAGCTGGCTGTGCTGTGCGGGGAGAACGGGCCCTTCTCTGGGTGCACCGGCGGCCAACACCAGCCGTTCACAACCGCCCGCGTCCTCGGCCAGATCGACCCCGACGAGTCCTACTTCCGCGACCTCGAGAGCGGCGCCGGACCGCGCGTCGAGGAGGAACCACCAACCATCTGGATCCAGAGGCCCGTTTGCGAGCCCCCCGAGCCCGCACCCGGGTGGAGCGCGGCCACGGTCCCTGCCGCCAACGGTCACGATTCCCGTCAACCCCCCGGCGACGGCAGGCGATGGTGATGTCAGGCGGTGGTGACGCCGGCCATCCCGGTCACACCGGCGAGGCGCCATCCGGAGCGTCCACCCGGCCGCCAGATGCGCTACCTGACGTGATGTCAAAGTTGCTATGTGACCATCTCAGGCAGCACGGACGGCGCCAGGGCCTTCACCGGCGCAGCCGTGGCTACTCGCCTCTGGGCGATTCCGAAAGGAGACTGAGCAATGGCCAGCAGTCAGGGACCGGCCGGGGTCGCGATCGCGAGACGCGACATGCAGCTGCTGGTTGAGGCCCGCGAGGCTTTGCCGTTGATGGCTGAGCTCGACCTCGGCCCGACGCTCTACGGCGAGATGTGGTGGGTCCCTGAACCCACGTCGGGTGACTACCGCGCAGCTGACGCCGAAGAGACGGTGGAGCTGACCGCATGGTCGCTCACCCTCCAGGTCTGGTCCGAGAGCGGCATGGATCCCGCCCGTCTCGACGACGTGGCGACCGCGATCGCCGGCCAATTTCGGGGATCGTCGACTACCTCGACCACCGTCGCCCCCAGTGCCACGGACCACCTCCCTTGACCGGCCCGCAGCGGCTTCCACCCGCCGAGGCTGTGGAGGTCGGACTCAGCGTCCTGGCCCGCAAGCTCCGCGCTGAGCTGGTGCTGGGGCTCCTCGAGGAGTGGGCCTCTGGGCGCCGTTCTGGGCGAGCGATGCTCGAAGACTTCCGTGCCGTGACACGCGGTCTCACGGTCGATCCCACTGAGCTGTCGAGCCCTGCCCAAACGGCGCTGGCGGCGTTCGTCGGATCGATCGAGCAGGCCGGATACCAGGGGGGCGCAGGAAGCGCCGCCGCGCGGCAGGCCGCGGCCGGGAAGCCCGCGTGGGCACGGCTACGCGAGATCGGGCGAACCCGAGGACGCCCCGTACCGGAATGGGAGATCCTCGAGGGCCTGCACGCCCTCACCGCGGGCGGTGGTACCGCGCCAGCCGCCGGACAACCGCTGAGGGTTGAGTCCGTGGAATCCGCCATGGACCTTGCCGACGGGCTCGGCCTCCGTTGGTCGCTGCACGAATACCTACAGACGACCCGTCAGAAGTTCGGACCATCCTTCCGACCCGGCGATCCACATCTCGTAGCGGCCATGATCCTGCGGGTCGACGCCGCCCGCCAACTCTTGAAACCAGGCGGTTTCACGATCGGGATCCTCCCAGGGCCACCGGCGCGGACGACCCCGATGGACACGGTGACCATGTACGCCTTGACCGCCGGCGTGCAACAAGTCCTCAGCGATCAACTCACCACGCAGGTCGGCCTGGGGCTGCTGGCCGGCCTGGCGGGCGACGACGGCCGCGGTAGGCCGGCCTCCGACATTCAGCGCGCGCTCTCGGCCGGCCGCGCCGCGGTCTACGCCGAGCACCGCCAAGAAGTAGCTCAGCGTGCTCGACGACGCGCAGAGCAGCTGCGGGCGCAGCGCTTCCCCGCAGCGAGCACCGCGCTCTACGGCGCCGGCATGCTCACCGGGGTGGGGCTGACAACCGCCAGCTTGATCGGCGCGACCAGGTCCCAGCTCGTCACCGCGATTGGCCTAGTCATCACCACCTTGTCGGCAGGCGCGAGCGCGCTTCGGCAATGGACCGGACCGGAATCGCTGATCGCACCACTCCGCGCATGGGGGGCCGAGGTCCTGGCTGAACGGGCGGACGCCCGTGCCGCTGCGGCGGTCCAACGCGTATTTGGGCCCTCCGCAACACCTCCTCGCCTCACTTCTGGCGCGGGTTCGCGCCGTCCCGGACCCGGGGCCAACGTCCCACCCCCGGGCGGTCGTCACCGCGCGGGGCCACCCGGCAGGGGATCGGCGCGAGCGCACATGTGACGATCCGGGGGTGATGCACACCACCGCCGGATCACCGGCCCCGCCGCCGCGGCGTAGGTACAGCGCGAGCATGCCGGGGCGGTCCTGGTCGGACCGGGCCCGGGTCGACCCGGAGCGCGGCCTCAGGCGGCCCGGGCGCGGTGAGTACGGCTGCGGCACGGGCGACGGCCGCGCCGAATCCGCCTCGGGCCTCGGCGGCGGCGCGGTCGACCGCGGCTGAGTGCTCGTCGACTCGTCCGTCCGCGACGCCGTCTGGATCCGCCCGCCGCGGAGATTCCGCCCGATCCGACGCCGCAGCGGTAACCGCGCGGCTGCGTGCGTGGGCCCCCCCGCGGCCGGGGGCGACCTGCTCACCGCCCGATACCTCGACGAGGTCGGGGCGGGCCGCCGCGCTGCCGCGTCGGAGCCGTTCCTCCAGTTCCGCGTCGTTCTCGGGCGGGCCGGCCTCGATCTCAGCGGCCAGCCCGATCCGGTCGATCGGACTGGTCTCGTCGAGGTGCGCAACCTCGTCTGGAGGCAGCGGAGACGTCACGTCCTGCCGAGCTGCAGTCGACGCCGCATCGGCAGGGGTTGCCGCCGCCCGCTCGGATCCGTCGCCCCCGCCGGCGGCAGAGCTCGCAGCGGAGCGGGGCGCCGGCGTCCGACGATTGGCCGCGCCCGGGGTGCGCCCAAGGTCGGATGAGGTTGTGGATTCGAGCGCCGCAACACGATCGGCGAGCAGCTTCCTCGCATACCCCGCGGGGTAGCGCGCGCTCGCCAGCCTGTCCAGCGGAAGGTCACCGAGCAGTTCCGCGACCGGCAACCCGCCGGCCTGCCACTCCGCCAGCCTCGAGGCCAGCCCCGGCCATGTGCGGCAAGCCAGAATCCGGTCAGCGGTCTCCGGGGAGGTCACATGCCTCCGGACCAGGTCCGCCAGCGCGGCCCGGTCGACCCGGCTCCGCGGGGTCGCGACCCCGACGGCCCGCCGCTGCAGCACCGACCGCAGGTACCCGGCTGGGTCGTGCGCTCGGACGATGTGGTCGGCCGGGAGATCCGCGAGCAGCCCGCCGACATCCTCGCCCGTGTTCGTCCGTCGGCGCAGATCCGCACGCAACGCCGGATAGCCGCGGCTGTGCCACACCCGCTCCCACACGTCGGGGGGGAGCTCGCGCCGCAACCGGTCATCCACGACCCGGTCCGGCACAGGCTCGGCCGCAGCCTGCTGGTGGCCGCCCAGTCCTGGGCGCCCGCCGGCGGAATCCGGCCCCGCAGCCACGTTCACCACCGGCAGCTGCGCGGCCAGAGTGCGGACCAGGTACGCCGCCAGCGCAGCGGGATTGCGCACATCACCTCTGGTCAGGTGGTCCACGCTCAGCCGTGCCAGCACGTCGGGCATCGCATACCCGCGCTCCTCCAGGCCGGCCAGGTGCCACGCCAACGCGGCGAACGCGGGGTTCCCCGCCTGAGGCTGCCCCGATACCCACCGGCCCATGATGAGCCGTGTGACCAGGTCGGGCCGGTCCGACCACGTGGTCTTCACTGCTGCCGCGGCGCGGTCCAGCCGCGCCGGCTCCGGCTCCGATAGCCCCTCCGCCGCCGCCGCGGCGCGCTCGGTGGATCGGGCGGCGAACGTGCCCAGCCGCAGGACCGACACCGGACCGGCGCGCAGCACCTCGTCAGCGATCTGCTTGGCGACCACCTCATCCGCGCAACGCACCAGCACAGGTGCCGCCGACCCATCCGGACCGGCCGTCTGCGCGCGCAGGGCCCAACCGTCCTGTCCCTCAAGGGGTGCGACCACCACAGCGACCTCGCCGTCGGGGTGAGCTGCACGACCGGTGACCACCCCGGCGTGCTGTGTCTGGGCGGTCGCGAAGAGGCTCTCCTCGTCATTCGAGAGCAGGCGCACCGCGGGTTCAGCCAGCCGCAGTTGGCGCTCGACCTGCTGATCGGACTCCGCGACATCCGACCACGCCTCCCGCCCCAGCATGTAGCGGTACTGCGTCATCGCGCCGAGCAACGCCAACACCGACTGCTGGACCGTGGACACCACTTCGCGGCCCGGGCCCAACGTCAACAGCTCGCCTTGCGGATCGGTCATCGGTCCCGCCCCCGTCCTCGGGTCTCCGGCTGCCCCGGCGTACCGGGCGCTACTGGCCGCAGCGGGTCCGCGGCGACCCGACCGCGGCGGCGTACCTCGCGGTCCGCCGCCAGCCGGGTGCCGGGTCCGGTACCGAGCTCCGCCGGTCGACCCCCACCACCCGGAGCCGACCCGGCCCCGCCGCGGTGATCCCGCAACACCGCCGCCGCACTCCGCGCCGCAGCGGCCTGCGCAAGACATTGCCGCTGCTCATGGTAGGCCGCGATCTCCGCGATCAGGGCGGCGAGGGCCACGATGAGCTCCGCCACCCCGGCGTCGTTGCCGCGCCGGTACCCCACGCTCCGCACCGCGGCCAACCGCCACGCCGACGAACGCAGTTGCGACGCCACCGCTGCCCACCGGCGCGGCTGCCCGATCCGTGTCTGCCGGGTGGCCCGATCGTAGAGACGCTCGGCCCGCGATGCCGCCTCACCGGAGCCGCTACGGGCCAGTACCGCACCCAGCGCCACTGCCATGTCCCCGGCGCTGTGGGCGATGGCCGCCGCCACCTCGTCAGCATCTGCGGGGCCTCCCCCGCCGCCCGCCCAGCGGGCGTGCGGACCTCCAGGTCGCCGAGCGAGCTCGGCAGTCGCCAGCTCGATCGCGGCCACAGCTTCGGTCACCGCGGCGACCCGTTCCGCCTCGCCGATCTGCGACCGCTCACCCGACTGCGGCGGGATTTGCACAGGCGGCGCCGGAGCCGAGGCCCACCGCGCGACCAGCTGCGGCAACGCCAGATCACGGGCAAGCTTACGACCGGAGAAGTACACCGGCGCCCCGCCCGGCAAGCCGTCCACGGTCAATCCGCCGGCAGAGCCGTCGGCCACCGAGTACCCGATTAGCTGACCGTCCCCGGTCTGCTTCGGCCGGACGAGCACCCCCAGATCGCCCAACCGTCGGAAATACTCCTCCGGATCGCGGGCCTGCACCGCAGCCACCCGCGACGCACGGCGCAGCCACTCCCTGCTCGGCTCGCTACGGCCACGCTTGGCCGACTTCTCCAACTCCGCCCGCGTCGTCGCCTCAACAGCCGTCCGGTCCACCGCCCCGGTCGGGGTCAACCCGTACGCCTGCTCCGCCGCCTGGCACGCCTCACGAGCCCGCCGATAGTCGTCGCGGGGGTGCACCCGCCGGCCGGTGTCCTGCCGAACCAGCACTGCCGCCACGTGCACATGGTCGTCAGCATGACGGATCGCCACCCACCGACACGCCCCCAAATCCCCTCTCGGCGCGATCCCGGCCCGATGCATCAGGTCGACGACTATCGCCTCCCACTCCGCGTCACTGAGCACCCGGTCGCCGGCATGGTTGCGCAGAGAGCAGTGCCAAACCGGCCCGCGCGGCACACGCACACCCGGCTCCAACGCCGGCTCCTGCTGCGGCACGCCAGCGGCCACCGCCGGATCCGCCAGGGCATCCGCCAGGTCGTCGACCTCGAACCCGGGGCCGACACTGCACCGCACAGGCTGATGGCGCTCCGCTGCGCCGTCCCAGCTGGCGACCACCCTCGGATCGGTGTGCTCGTTGAACCGGCCCGGCCCCATCAGATAGGCGATCAACCCACGGACCCGCCAACCCCTGCTGATCTTGGCGATCACGACGAGCCCCGCAGCCGCTCCCGACGCGCGGACGCCGTTGCCTCGTCCACCCCCGCCACCGCGCTGTCGAGCCTCTTGACGACCCGCTCCACCAATTCCAGGACCCGACGAGCAGCGACCGGAACATCACCACTCGCGTTGACCGCGCGGGCCACGTCGTTGAGGTTGCCGCCGATGTTGCGCGCCAACCGCCGCGCATCCATCAGCTCCGCGCGGAGCCCCATCAGCTGTTGCATCACCTCGCCCCACGAGCTCGCGGGCCCCCGCCCGGACGTCGCAGCCGCCACCCCCGCGTCCCCAAGCCACGAGGTACGCGTCAGCCCTTCTCGAGCTGCCGCTGCGGCGACCTGCGCCATCTCCATGTCGGAGAAGGTGACCACGACCGAATGCGGGCGGCCCCCATCAGCGGGGGATCGGTTTCCAACGCGCGCCATCTCACCCTCACCTTTGGCAACTAACGATGATCCCATCGTGTCAGCCGGCCCTCGTCTCTACCGTTCTTAATGCATTCAGGTGAATATCTTGCTCCGCTGAGGAGGGGGTCCCTGTGGAGCGCCACGAAATTGAGAGTGCGGCGCGCCACGAAGTGAGAGTGGTCGCGCCACCAGAATGAGAGTGGTCTAGCCGGCGCTGGCGGCCGCGGTGGCGCTCTCCGACGAGCTGTCGATGCGCCTGGACGCCGACCGGGTCACCCAGGCCAGCACCGCGGAGCCCGGGTCGCTGCGCTCGTGCCACGCCACCGGCGCCAACAACGGAAGCGCCGGATCGAGCAGCCGCACCCCGCTGTGCCGCAGCGCGTCCTCCAACCGCAGCGTCATCGGGCCACTGCCAAGGCCACAACGCCTGCCCCGCCCACGCGCGCAGCAGGCCTCGGGCGTGTTCCGGCACCGTCCGCTGCGCGCCCTGCGCGGTCGTCACCGCCCGCGTACCTCGGGTGACCTGCGGCCGTGCTGCCCCCAACACCTCGCGGTGCGGGCAGCCCAGCAGCAGGGCCGTCGCCGCCAACCCGACGGCTTCCATGTCGTAGAGCCGGCGCAGCTGCGCGCCGCGCCCACGGCCGCGCACCAGAGACCCGCTCGGCAGCCCGAGGGCGCGCGGCGGCGCCACTGTCATTTCGGTGGCGCCGCCGCTGTCGTTCTACCGTCGCCACACAGCAAGATGATGCCTATGAGTAGGAGCGGTGGTGCTCACTCCGTGTCGCTGCCGCAGTCCAGGTGCCGAGCACCCGCTGGCCGACCTGGCCGTGATCGAGCTAGCTGATCCGGTTCTCCGGAGGAGGTGGAGCCAGCTTCGCTGCGCTGCCCGTGCACGGCACTGGGCCCGATCCGGATCAGCTCTCTCTGGAGGCCGAGGCTCGCGTGGTGGATGATCAGTAACGTCGAGCGTCTCCGTCACGACTGTGGGACGAGCAACAGGAAAGGCGATCCAGTGAGCGATGCACGCGGTCCAGGCGACGAGATCGACGGCGTAGGGCTGAACGAGGCGATCGCCAGCGTGCGTGCAGACCTGCTCGCCGCCCGCCTGGACGGAGCGGACGCGGACATTCAATTGCCGGTGGCGTCACTGACGATCGAGCTGACGGTCGTGGCCATGAAAGGCGCTGACGGCAAGGCCGGGGTGAAGTTCAAGGTGCCGCTGTTCGAAGCGGACCTCGGCGGCGGGGCGACCTGGAAGAACGAGGCCACCCAGAAGGTCATCGTGCAGTTCAGCGAGCCTGTCGACCGTAACGGCAACCCGGTGAAGGTTGCCTCGACCGGCCCCGCGGGCACGCAGCGCAAGGGCTGAGACCCGAGTGCGCCCCGAGGTCGGGGAGACAACGCTGCGGGAGCGGATCGTCGAGGTCACCGCCGAGTCCGGCCCACCGGAGCGCACCGTTCGCCGTTACGGCTCCGGGTGCCGGGTGCGCGGGCGCACCGTGCTCACCGCGGCCCATGTCGTCGCCGACGCCCATACCGTGTGGGTGCGCGGCGTGGACAAGGTCGAGCACCGCGCCATCCTCGACCCCGGCTTCGTCGGCAACCCCGATGCTCCCGGCCCCGACCGGGCACCCGACCTGGCCCTCGTGACCGTTCCCGACGGCCCACACGTCACTGCACTGGAGGTAGCTGCGGTTGACCGCACGGGCGCCGGCGGTGACCTGCTGCAGCGCTGTCACGCCGCCGGCTACCCGAGCTTCGCCGAGCGCGCACAGCCCGACGGGCCGGTGCGCGACCTCGACCACGCCCACGGCGTCATCCCCGTGCTGTCCCAAGCCGTGTCCGGTCTGCTGTCGCTGCAGGTGAGCAGCCGCCCCGACAATCTGCCCGCCGGTCATGGGGTGGGGTCGCCATGGTCGGGGATGTCCGGGGCACCGGTCTTCGCCCTCGGCCGGCTCATCGGGGTGGTGACCGAGCACGCCCCCCGCGCGGGTACCTCGACCCTCACCCTCACCCCGCTGACCGCGCTGGATTACGACCCGGCACACCGTGGCGCGGGCCCCGGCGTGGGAAACCCCCGACAGTGGTGGGCACAGCTGGGCATTCTCGACAGCGCCGCGCTGCCGCTGTTGCCGAGCTGTCCCACCCCGACACCTGCTCCGTACCGGGAGACCATCCGCGAGATTCATACCTTGGTCGGGCAGCTGGTCGGCCGCCAACCCGAGCTGGAGGAGATCGCCGAGTTCGCCACCGGCCCACCCGGCTACCGGTGGCTGATCGGCGGGGCATGGGCGGGTAAGACCTCGCTGCTGGTGCAGGCCGTCGTCGCGGCCCTGCCCGCGCAGGTGGATGTGGTGGCCTACTTCCTGTCGCAGCGCGCCGCCGACGCCAGCGCAGCCAACTTCTGCGAGAAGGTGATCCCGCAGCTGGCTGAACTGCTCCAGGAGGATCGGCCCGACGGTTCCGACATCGATACGTTCCGCAGCCTGTGGCGGTGCGCCACCGACGCTGCTACCGCAGCAGGCCGCGACCTGCTGCTGGTCGTCGACGGCCTGGACGAAGACCTCCGGCCCGCTGCCAGCACGAGCGTCGCCGCCCTGCTCCCGGCCGCGGTGTCGGGTCGCGCCCATGTGCTGGTCTCCAGCCGGCCCTACCCCGACATCCCGGCCGATGTCCCGACCGGCCACCCGCTGCGCGTCTGTCGCCCCGAGGTCCTGGAGCCCTTCCCCGGCTCCGTGGAGCAGGCGGCCCTGGCGTTACAGGAGCTCGATCGGCTCAAAAGGCGCGGCGGCCTGGCCCTGCACGTGCTGGGGCTGCTCACCGCTGCCGCGGCTCCGGTGGCCGTGTCCGACCTGGCCGCCTTGACCCACCCCGCCGGCGACGTACCCCCGGAGCACACCGCGGAGGTGCGGCGGCTGGTGAACGAGGGCGCCGCCCGCAGCCTGCAACGGGTCGGCGCGGCCACCGCGCCGCGCTACCAGTTCACCCACGTCTCGCTGCTGCAGCAGGCCCAGACCGATGAGGACCTGACCGACCCGTCCTTCCGCGCCCGTATCCACCAGTGGGCCACCACCTGGCAGGGCAAGGGATGGCCGATCCCGGCCACGGCAACGCACCCGTCGAGGGGGACTCCCCGATATCTGTTGGCTGAGTACCTCACCACCCTGACCGACCAACCCGAACGGGGGCGGGCGATCGCTGCGGACATCCGCTGGAGCGTCGCGGCCATCTGCACCGTCGGTGTCGACGCCACCTTGACGCAGCTGTCGGAGATGGCTCCTGCCAAGCTGTCGGAGATGGCTCCTGTCCGCGGGCGCGATAGCCCGGCGAGTGCCGTCCTGGCGTTGGTCCGCGCGCAGGCCCACCACCTACGTGAACCCCCCGTCGATGATCCGTACTTTCCTGCTCGGGTGCTCTGCATGCACGCCCTAGAACAGGGTGAGAAGGATGTTGCCGCCACTCTTCGCGATCAGCTTGACGAGGCCGCCTACCCCGGCTTGATACCGCTGTGGACGACCCGGCGAGCAAACCGAGCGCTGGACTACGAACTTGGCCGCACCGACCAGCCGGTGCTCGCGATCGCGGTCCTCGGGGACGGGCGCATCGCCACCGGCGACGGCGACGTCGGCGGCTTCGGCGGCGGGCGGGTGCTGGTGTGGGACCCGACCCGACCGGGTGAGCCCCTCGAACTGGGCCGCACCGACCGGCGGGTGAACGCGATCGCGGTCCTCGGGGACGGGCGCATCGCGGCAGGTACCGATGACCAATTGTGGGTCTACGACGTAACTGGATGTCGGCCGTCGCGGCAGGTGCCATGCTCCACCGCAGTGCTCGCCGTTGTGTCTGGCCCAGAGCGGTTGGAGATGTTGCTGGTGGTGGACCGTCGGAGCCGTGGCGGACTGTCAGCGTGGTCGATCCCGCAGTGATTCTTGGGGGACCGGGTTCTGTATCCACGCCGTCGGACACAGCCGCGCCGTGGGCGACAGCTCGCCGACCGGGGCACTGTGCTCATGTCGGTCACACCGCAGCGGTTACGACGGGCCCGCCCGGCAGGTATCGCATTCCCAGCCGTAGCGCTGCTTGGTGCAGGTGCGGCGAGCCTCGCACAGCCAGCAGTGCTGGTTCTGCCTGCGCTCCGGATCAGCGTCCGGTCGGGTCAACGCGACGGCCTGGGCGACGCGCTGCTCGACCTTCCGGTCCGCGACCTGGACAGACGTCTCGGCGGCCCCTTCGGGTGAGCGTCGGATGGACCAGGCGTGCGCGCCGGCGAACAGGGCGGTGCAGGAGGGGCACGGGCCGCCCGATTCGTCTGAGGGGTAGCGGCAGCCGGGCAGGGCGCACTCGGCGAACAGCGGCAACGTCATCTCTCGTCCCCCGTGCACACGGCGCCGCAGGTTGCGCAATGCGCGGTGTCCATGTCTCGCATCAGGTGACCGTCGACCAGCCACGGCATCGACCAGGTGTGCTGATACCCGATTAGGCAACGGCGGCGGTGGTGGCCGCACTCGCAGTCGGGGCCGGCTCCGCGGCGAACAGTTGGGACAGCGGCGCGGGTAGCTACGAGCCGCGCGGTGAGGGCTTTGACCAGCTCTGCCACCCGGAGCCGGTCGATCGTCGCGATCGGGCCGCTGTCGAACGGGTGACCTTTGGGGTTGGCCACAAAGAACGACACCGCGGCCGCGCGGCCTTGGACGCACAGCGCGTGTGGGTCGCCCACTGACTGGAACGGGGTCTGGCCCGTTGGGCGCAGCACGCGGGTCACGCCCGGTCTGCGATGCCGTTGAGCGTGGTGCAGCGGTCCGTGCAGCACCTCGTCGGGTACGCGCGGGAGCCGCGGCAACGCGGAACGCCCGGGGGGTAGTGAGGGATGGGCACAATGTTCTCCCTGGTCGGTGATGAAGCGGGCCGCGGAGCGGCCGGGATGGCGCCGCGCGGCGACGGCAGCCACGGCTCCGCGGTGGGGGCCGACGTGCGCCCCCACCTGGTGGGCTCAGAAGGGGATCTCCGAGGCGGACAGCTCGACGAGGGGCTCGCCGACGGCGGCGACCGGACCGGTGTGCTCCAGCGCGCGCTGCAGCCGCACGCTCTCGGCCTCGAGGTCGAGACCGAGGAGGTCGTAGTCGAAGTCGTGCGGGGCGGGCTGTGCGGCGGCGCTGTTCATCGGGTCCTCCGGGGCTTGGTGCGGCTGGAACGCGGCGCAGCCTCAGCGCGCCGGGGCGGGGTCCCGAAGGGACGTCGAGGGTTCTGGCTGGCCCATCCCGGTGTCATCGCTGAACGCGACCGGCGCCGACCCACCCGACCGCAACGCGATGTCACCGGGATGGGTCGGCCAGGTTCATCGACGCTCGCCCCGCCCCGGTGTGCTGACCTCCGGGCGGACCAGCTGCGCCAAGCCCCGGAGGACCCGATGCCACCACCGCACTTCTCCACCTGGCGAGGTGACCTAACGTCCCCGCCGGGCGCCCCCACACAGCGGCTGGCCTCCCAACAGTCCCTGCCGGAGTCGAGACCGACGACCACTGAGGCGTGAACGCGCGGAACTGGTGGGGCCTCAGCGCGCTCGCCTCGCCGAAGTCCGCCACACCCAGACCGCGCAGGCAGCTCAGCGAGGCGCTGCAGTTGGCAGGCCCGGCATCACCGGCGGGCAGGACCTGGTCCTCCAGCTCGGTACGGCTCGTCGAGAAGGCTGGCCGCGGAATCGCTCGCAGAGGCCCGGTCATCCGGGCTGCAGGGGCGAGCCCGAGGGCCCGCCCCCCGCGGGGCGATCAGAAGCCGCCCTCGTTGGCGGTGTCGGCGAGGTCGCTCGCGATCTCGGCCTCGCGGGCTTCGCGATCGGAGAAGTCGCGCCAGGTGGTGTGGGTGGCGGTGCTGATCATGAGGGCCTCCGGTGCTCGGTGGGGGGGAACGCGGCGCAGCCTCAGCACACCGGGGTGGGGTCCCGAAGGGACGTCGAGGGTTCTGGCTGGCCCATCCCGGTGTCATCGCTGAACGCGACCGGCGCCGACCCACCCGACCGCAACGCGATGTCACCGGGATGGGTCGGCCAGGTTCATCGACGCTCGCCCCACCCCGGTGTGCTGACCTCCGGGCGGTCTCCCCCGCCGAGCACCGGAGGCCATCCGGCACCGCCGCCCACACCACCTGACCCAGCCCGGCGACAACGCCCACCCGGGACCGCCGCCCGCCCACCTGACGGGACCAACTTCCCGGCCACGGCCACCACACGAAGGTGGCGTCGCCGGTCCCGTTCTGGGAAGCGCTGCCGCCACGCTCGGGCTCGGCGTGCCGCGCCACGCCCGGGGCTGGGGCGCCTGAGCGCCAGGACGGGCGCGCGGGCACGTTTGACGATCTCCGCGGAGGATCGCTACCCTTTACTGGTCCGTTGCGGGTCGCCCCTGGATGAGGCCTCATCTACGCCACCCGTGACAGCGCGAAGGGCCCTGGGTGCGCGCACCCGGGGCCCTCATCGCGTCTCTGGCCGCTCGAACACCGAGCGACGGTCGTCGGCTCCGCCGTGCACGCAAACCTGGTGTCAGCCCGCACCCACGTTGGCGCCACGGGTGCATACCTTCGGATCGACGCCGGGACAGGTAATCTGTCCAGTTGGTATCGGGGTACGTCGTCGTCTTAATATGGTAGTACCGAGTTTGAGACGACTTCCGATACTCTGCTGTCGTGGTCAATCGAAGCAGCGCCAGCACCCAGCAACAGGTAGCGGCAAAGGCTCGGGACTTGCTCGCCGGGCGTGTGCAGGCCGCCGTCGACCTCTCCGCGGCGGGCGACCTGGTCGACGAGCGCCAGGAGCAGGCGCGCGTCGCGCAGGAGGCGGCGAAGGCAGCGAGATCGGCCTATGAGGCGAGCTACGCTGCGGCGCTCCGGCAACACGGATGGTCGACCGCGGAGCTGGCCGAACTCGGCTGCCGTTCAAGTCGTGGAACGGACCACGGGGGTCGGCGGCGATCCCTCAGCGGGAGCGCACCAGCGGCGGCCGCCGCGCCACGTTCCGGCCAGCAGGAAGACGCGGGCGGCGAAGCGGCCGCGCTCCCTGGGGGCGCGCAGGACGGTGCGGAGATGGCCCACTCTGCCGCGGCCCATCCCGACGGGTCTAGCGGGTGACGTGCACCGCCGGGCCGCCACCATCGGCCACCCTGCGCTTGATGGTGACCTGGACATTGTGGGACGCCTCGACCCTGGGTTCGTCGGTGCAGCAGCTGTAGACCGTGGCCATGACCGGTTCGGGCCGCAGCGGTTCGGGTAGATGGTCGCCGCCCCACACATCGGCCGGGTCTGCGTGCAGGTGATCACCCTCGTAGTCGACGTACAGCGGGTGTCCGCACGTGCCGCAGGGGACATCCCGGCCGACCTGCGCGAGCGCACGTCGCAGCATCTCGGCGATCGCGTTCGGGTCGCCCTCGATCACGAACGCGGATGCCCAAGGATCGCCCAGGATGAGTGCGTGCCCGGAGATCACGTCGCCACCGATCACCGTTCCGGGCCCGACGATGCGGGGCTCTGCGGCGTCCGCGTTGACGTGTTCGTATCGCTCGCTCACGGAACCTCCAGTTGACAGAAGTGGCCGTCACCCGGGGCGCCCGGAAGCCGGGCGCCCCAGGTGAGGCCGTCATGCGCAATGTGCGCTCGACCTGCCGCGCTGCGAGGCGGGCAGCAGGCATGCGATGGCGGGTGTCCGCGTCCGAGCTGTCCCCCGGCGCCGCTGCCGAGCGGCCTTCGCGACGTGGTGGGTCGCTGGGGACGCGGCCCGCTAGAACGGTGGCTCGTCCAGTTCCTCCCACAGGCTGACGAGGAACGCGATGAGGTACGGCAATTCGTACCAGTTGAACCCGCGGCGGATCTCCACGTGCTTGTCGCCGTTGCGAGGGTGACGCCACGCGACGATCGCGTGGCCCCCCATACCCCATCGCCGCGACTCGTCGAACCGCCACAGCTGGCGCCCGGACTCGTCGCGGGCCATGTACTCGGCCAGGTCGAACGGGATGTCCGGTAGATCGATCGTCCGGGAGGCTCCGTCGGCCGAGGTGATGGTCATGGTGGTCTCAGCGATGGCGACCTCGGTCGGCCGAGGCCTGTCCGGATCCGTGCACGCGCTCGCTTCTTGGCACATGGTCTTCGATCTCCTTTGGTGAGTGGGGCGGGTGAACGGGACGCCCGATGCGGCGAAGCCGCTGCGCCGTGGGCGTGGTGGCGGTTGTCGATCGCGCGCCGCGGTATCAGCCGCTGCTGCCACCCGTCGTGGGTCGGTAGTGGGAACGCGGCGAAGCCTCAGCACGGCGGGTGGAGGGCCCGAAGGGCCGCGGTAGGGGTGGGGCTGGTCCGTCCCGGTGTGATCGCTCGCCCGACCGGCGCCGGCCTCGCTCACCGCAGCGCGATCTCACCGGGACGGATCGGCTGGCCACCCCGGACGCGCTTGCCTCCGCCCGGCCGTGCTGACCTCTTGGGCGGTTCCCACCCCCGGCCCCCGGCGGCCATCAGGTCGGGTCCGGTGCAGAACCCGGGTCGGGCGGCTACAGGTGGCGCGGTTGTCGCTGGCCGTGGGCCAGGCCGTCGGAGATGGTTCGGTTGATCGAGGCGACGGTGCAGTCGCACTCCCTCCTCCCGAGATGTTCGGTGGCCGCGGGCAGCAGGGCGGCGCGCGCGTCGTCTTCGGTGAGCGCGCCGCCGCCGATGAGGCTGCCGAGCTTCAGGGCACCCCGCAGCAGCGTCGTGTGTCTGGTACCCGGCGCCGCCGACGCCACCAACGCGGCCTCCGCGGCGACGATCGCGTGTAGGTACGCCAGGGCCCGTCCCGAGGTCGGGCGTCGCGGTGCACGAGAAGCCGTCATCGGCCGGTGTTCGGGTGGTGCTGGCGTGAGGGCGTCCAGCAGCCACCCGGGTAGCTCGCGCACCGGGGCAACAGGCTCGGCGACCCGGTAGCTGCCGTTCGGCCCGATCGACCCGGCGGCCACGACGCACCCGCCGTTCGCGCGGGTGTCGATCTTCCATCCCAACCGGCCCTGGGTGTTGCGCAACTCGATCCCCGTCGGGGCCCGGAAGTACAGGTGGCGGCCACCGGCAGGGGTGAGCACGGTGAAGGTGTCGGTCGGCGCCGGGGCTCCCGCAGCCTCGGCCAGCCGTGACAGAACGTCGGCCCCGTTGCGGGCGCCGGCGAACGACGACGGCGCGGTGTCACCGTGGCCCTGGTCCAGGTCGATCACGACCAGACCTGAGGGGCCGGTAGCGATCCCGACGTTTTTTCCGGAGTTGTCAGTCCACCACTGGGTGATCTGGGCTGGGTCCCTGGTCGCGTTCGCTTCCCAGTCCTCGATCGCCGGTGTCTTCCGGCGCGGCAGGACCGGAAACACGAAGTAGCCCGCCGCGGCGGCCGTGTGCGCGCTGTGGCGGAGCACATCGCGCGCTGCGTCCGATCTGACAGGGACCCGGTCATCTACTTCTGTCGACATGGTGGGCTCCGGTGTGCGAAGCGGCGGCCCGGAACTGCCAGAGCAAAGGGGCTCGCCGCGGATGGATGTTCGGTCTCGTCCCGCGATCCCGGCGCCCCACCCGGCCGGCCGCCAGGGAGGTCGGGCTAGTCCTCGTCGTCCCACCGTTCGCCCGCGTACGTCGGGTCGAAGTCGGAGGGTGGGGGCGAGCCGGGGCTGTTCCACCCCGGGTACCGCTGGTCGAGTCCGGCCTCGACCGCATCGATGCGCTGGTCGTGGAGGGTCTGGTGCCCACCACAGCGGGCGGCGATTGTGCACCCGCTCCGGGACCTGTACTCGCGCACCTCCCCGGAGCACTCGCTGTCACCGAGGTCACGCTCGATGCACTCCTGTCCCTCCGCGGCGCTGGTCCCGGCGCAGCAGGCCCCGCAAAGATCGTTCATCTCGGATTCCTTCCTCTTATCGCGCGGGCACCGCATGGGCGTGTAGCACGGCGACGTGGTGATCACGGGAAGCGCGGTCGCGGTTGCGGACCCTGCGGCAGCGGCTGGTGCCGGGGGCGCGATGGGAGCGCCCCCGGGCGGCTCAGCTGTCGGCACCCGCGGCGAGCAGTCCTTGATGGTCTGCGACCCAGGCGGCGATGACGGCCCGGTCGGTGGCCCGGCTCGCCCGCTTCCAGGCGGCCTGCAGCAGCTCGACCGCGCGCGCGCCGGTGTTGTTGGTGGCCACCAGGAGGCAGCAGCTCTGGATGACGGACTCGCGCGTGAGACCGCCGGTGTCGCGGCAGTCGGTGCACAGCCCGTCGGCGACCGCCAGGTCGGCGCGCGTGCGCTCGAGGCGGCAGCCCAGGCACGGCGCACCTCGCAGGTCCGCCAACGCGGCCAGGTCGTAGTCGAGGTCGCCCCAGACCGGCACGTCCCAACCCGTGTCCTCCTCGACCGAAGCCGGGGGCTGCTCGGCGAGGTAGGCGGCGGCCGCGGCGTCGCCCTCACGGTGTCGCCGGTCTGCGGGGGTGGGGGTCCGGCGCTCCCCTTGGCTGACCGTGACCCGGCTGCCCGGCACGTACCGGACGTCCTGGCGCTGGGGCGGGACCCAGTCCAGCTCGCGGGCCAGCTCCACCAGGGCGGCGCGCTCGACGATCTCGCGGGCCAGTTCGTCGCTGGACCGCCGGAGCAGACCCCGTAGAGCTGCGGCGGCGGCCTGGCGCTTGCCGCCGTCGACGAGCATCTCGACGCCGACGAGCGCCTGGAGCATCAGGTCACGCGACCGCTCGTGGGGGTCGGTGGCGGTGGGGGTGGGCTGGTCCGTCGTCGTGGTCTGCATCTTCGGGACTCCTGGTTCTCGGTGCCGGTGGGGGACGCGGCGAAGCCTCAGCGCGACCGGGGGGTCCCGAAGGGACGATGCAAGGGGTGAGAGGCTGGCCCGTCCCGGTGTGATCGCGAGGCCCGACCGGCAGCCGACGTCCGCGACCGCAGCGCGATCTCACCGGGACGGGTCGGCCGGCCCCTTGCGTCGCCTGCCCCCCGGTTGTGCTGACCTCTTGGCGGCCACCTCCGTCGCCGAGCAACCGGTAGCCGGCTGCCTGCACCGCGGGTTCAGCCCGCACCTCGCCGCCGGACCGCCACCTGCTCGACGGCCTGGCGCGGTCGTGCGCCCCCGGGCTCATACGGCCGTGGTCCAAGTGGCAGCCACACCGGCGGTCCTGGGATCCGTTCACCCGGCGGTCATCGGCCGGTGCTGGGCGCGGGCGATCGCCGCATCCGCCAGCAAGGCCAGGTCCGACCGGACGGGCCGCCCTGCACCAAGGGCCGTGAGTTGCCCGGTGGCACCAGGGGCTTCACGGACACGGGCCTCGCCCGCGGGTCGGCGGCGGCCACGAGAGCGGGGCGGCGCCGAGACGGCGGGCCGGGGCCGGGGCTCAACCGGCCCAGTAGACGGCGCCATCAGGGAAGGTGGTGTGCAGGCTGCCTGCGGTATGCAGGCCCCGGGTGGCGGCGTAGTCGGCCCACCATCGGGCGGTGTCGTCCCAACCGCTGCGCCCGACCACGAAGGCGTACAGCGCACCGAACTCGGCATCCCGCCGGGTCGTCTCACGAAGGTCAGCGTCCATGTCGGCGTCGGCGGGTATCGCGCCGGCGACGTCGAGCAGGACCGTCGCCGCGGCGTGGACGCGGGTGCCCGGGGGGTACCGGTGGCCCTCGCCGTCGGCCATGTCGAGCACTTCGACCCAACCGGCCTTGCCTGCTTGCCGCAGCGCGCGGGCCACGTCGTCGGGCACGACGAACACGACGCGACCACCCTGATCGGTACGGGCGGCGACATCGGCAGCGACGAACCTGGGGACAGCGACATCGACGGCGGCGAGGCGGGGCATCGTGGTTCCTTCTGATCGGTTGGGCGGCGACGGGTGAGTGGGTTCGGGTCGCTTGACCTCCTCAGCGCGCCCAGCGCGCGGCGCCGGGCGGTCACGACGAGGTGGTGCAGCAGGCCAGCGGCCCCCCGCCGGGGTGGCGTGCGCGAAGGGCCACCGGCACCCACCGGCCGCGCCGGTAGATGTTGACCGGGCCCCACCCGCCGTTGCCCGCGTAGGCCACCACGTGGTGCTCGCCGTCCTCGTCGACAACGTGCCACCAGGCTCCCTCGGCCTCCGCGGCGGCGACGCCGCGCATCTGGGACTGCAGGGCGGCGATGTTCTCGCGGTGGATGGCCTGCTCGGCGGGCGTCGCGGCGGCGGCCAGGCGCGGCGTCAGGGCGGCGATGTGGGCCCGGCACCACTCCCGCAGGGTTGGGGGGGCGATCGTCGGCACGGGCAGGTCACGGGCGTGAACGGCGGTCGTCGGGCGCACGGTCGGAACTCCTGATCTGGAAAGTAGGTGTGTGCGGGTTCAGGTGGCCGCGTGCACCGGCACACGCAGCACGTCGGCGCACACCGAGCAGGGGTCGTAGCCGACGAACACCGGGCTCGGACCCAGGTCGCGCCTCGGGTCGTAGGGATGCGGGCGCATCACGGCCCGGCCGCGCCGGGTGACCTCGACGTGCGCGACGTCGCGACGCCAGCTGCCGTCAGAGAGCATCCGCAGCACCCTGGTCACGACCACCCAGCCCAGCCGCTCGAGCACGTCGCGGCGCTCGGGCACGCCTGCCGCGTGGACCAGCCGCGCGTCGTCGGTGGCGTACCAGCCGAGCACCGTGCGGCAGTCGTCGAGCGAGTAGCGGAGGGCGGTCGTGGTGGCCATCGGAGCTACCATCCTGATCTGGAAAGCACCTGTGGGGTTCGATCTAGCGCCCGGCTGCCATGGAGCTGGCCACGATCGCGGCAGCCGCCGCCTCGTCGATGCCCAGGCGGGCGTTCTGCTCGATGCAGACGCGCCGGGCGGCGTCGTAGTCGCCGCCCCAGTACCAGGGCGCGGACCCGGCGCCGTTGCCGGACAGGGGCGTGTGGCCGGGCTCGGACTCGGTCACCAGTGAGGGCACGTAGCCGTGTTCGGTGAGTGCGTCGACGGGGATGTAGAAGCACTGGCGGGGCGTGCTCATGGCGGTGTCTCCGGATTGATGTCGATCTGGCATGTAGGTGTCGGCGCAGGGGTGGGTGGCTGGCGGCCAGCTCGTCGCGACTGAGGTCAGGAGACCCTCCGATTCCAGTCGGTGACGCGGGCCGCCGCCGCGGTGAGCGCCGCGGGGAGGGTGTCGTAGTAGCGGGTGGCGGCGGGGCCGGCGCCGGGCCCGTAGAGGTTCACGGAGAACTGGGCGCGGGACGCGACGTAGCCGCACTCGGGGAGGTGATCCCCGAGCGGCACCCACGTGCAGCCGCCAAACGGGCCGTGGGGGTGCGCGGGGTCGCACTTCCACAGGCGGGCGTCGACGCCGACGGACGCCTTGACGGAGCGGCCGGGGAGGTGGACGCGGCGGTACCCGAGGACGTCCGGGGCGTCCACGAGGGGCGAGACGGGGTCGGTCACGAGGGAGACTCCGATCAGCCGGTCTGGGAGCTTGAACGAGTCCTCCACGCGCGAACCACTCCCCGGGCCGCCGGTGCGCGGCGGTTTCCCCGGGGAGCCTCGGCGCCCAAGCGCCGGTGTGTTGGGTGGTGGAGCGGATCGAGCAGGCGCCGCGCTGCGGCAACCCTCGCCGGTGGGGCTCGGGCGTACACGGCGTCGGCTCTGTTGCCCGGCACGGTGGGAGGGGGTCGTGGACGGTCGGGCGCGCGAGGCCGGCCCGGCACCACTGCGGGGGTTCCGGCGGGGGCGCCGGGTGGGTGCAGTATGGGGGGTCGTAGTCC
>JBBQEF010000041.1:0-25920 GCA_038320445.1 Mycobacteriales bacterium | reverse complement strand
GAGGGCGTGCAGCTGATCGCGCGCGGGTTCGGTCGACGACGGGCGCAGCGCCTCCACCAGCATGAGCACCAGCCCGGGGTGGTTCAGCGCCGTCGCCGTCACCCCGTGCAGGACGGCCAGCGTCCGCTCGGGGCCCGCCGTATGGCCCCGGGCCGCGACGATGATCGCTTGCACCGCCGTCGACGTCTCGGCGATCGCGGCGTCGTAGAGCGCCACCTTGCTCCGGAAGCGGTGCAGCAGCCCGGTCTTGGAGTAGCCGACGGCGTCCGCCAGCTGTTGCACGCTGGTTCGGGCGTACCCGAGGGTGGCGAACGTTCGCGCGGCGGCGTCCACGATCTCGCGATCGATCTGCTCGCTCGTCGGCCTCACCATGCGTACCTCCACACCGACCATGGACTGACTTGAACCATCATGGACCAGAATGGTCGGACTCGGCACGGGGTGTGGCCGGTGTCATGTGAAGGCCTGCGATCCCTCCGTCGGGGATCGCTTCACGGTGGGTCGGGGGTCACCGATCCGGCTGATCGCCGGGGGCAGGGGCTGCGTCGGCGGAGGCGTGCAGGTGACGGCCCATCCGGCGCCCGGCGGCGTCCTGGTCCTTGTCCTTGATCGCCCGGGCGACCGACCGGTGCGCCCGCAGCGTGATCGCCCGAACCTCGTCGTTCACGAGTCCCGTGGTGTGAGTGACGGTGTGGACGGCCCGCGACAGGGCGATCATGATGCCGGTCAGGATCTCGTTGTGGCTCGCCGTTGCGACGCCCACGTGCCAGTCGACGTCTGCCTGCAGGAAGGCCTCGAGGGTGCCGCTCGATCCGATCGCGGCATCTGCGGCTTCCAGTCGCTGGAGGTCGCCCGTGGTCCGGTTGAGGGCGGCGAGGCGGGCACAGGACGGCTCGATGGCCTCGCGGGTCTCGTGCACGGACGCGGGGCGGATCCGGCGGCCGCGGATCAGCAGCTCGAGGGAGTCGGCCACCGAGTCCTGGCCAGGTCGCTGGACGAACGCGCCGCCGGCCCGGCCTGCCTTGATGCGCACGAGGTTCTGCACCTCCAGCACGCGCAGCGCCTCGCGCACGGTGGTGCGGCTCATCCGCGTCTGGACCACGAGCTCGCGCTCGGGCGGGAGTGGGGTGCCTTCCGGGAACTCGCCGGAGAGGATCTTCTCGCGCAGCTCGTTCGCGAGCACGTCCGAAGCCTTCGGCACGTCCAGCGGCGACAGGCGGATCTTCGACCGCGAGGTCTCGGTTGCCATCGTGCTCCTGCTCGCTGGTCCAAAGGTCTGACCCAAACTAGCATCAACCCGACCGTGTCACGGTCGGTCCGACAGCGGGGCCGCCCGCTCTCCGAAGGGCCCGGCCGCCTCGTCGCGCCGCTCCCCAGCACCGTGACCATCACCCGAGAGGACAGCGATGACCAGAACGGCATTCGTCACCGGCGGGGCCCAGGGCATCGGCCATGCCATCTCCACCACCCTCGGTGCGCAGGGATTCGCGGTCGCCGTCGTCGACCTGAACATCGACACGGCGCGGGCCACCGCCGAGTCGATCACCGCGGCCGGGGGCACGGCGCTGGCCGTGCAGGCCGACGTCACCGATACCGGCACCGTCGCGGCGGCGGTCACGACCGTCACCGCCGAACTCGGCCCCATCGAGGTCGTGGTGAACAACGCCGGCTGGGACGACTTCATGAAGTTCGTCGACACCACCGAGGAGTTCTGGGACCGCGTCATCGACGTCAACTTCAAGGGCATGCTGCGCGTCACGCACGCGGTGGTGCCCGGGATGCTGGAGCGCGGCTGGGGACGCGTGATCAATATCGGCTCCGACGCCGGGCGCGTTGGGTCGTCGCTGGAGGCGGTGTACTCCGGGGCCAAGGGCGGCACCATCGCGTTCACGAAGACCCTCGCCCGCGAGGTCGCCGCCAGGGGCGTCACCGCCAACACCGTGTGCCCCGGCCCCACCGACACCCCGATGCTGCAGGCGTTCGCGGCGAAGTCCGACGACGGCGCGAAGGTGCTGGCCGGCATGACGCGCGGGGTACCGATGCGCCGGCTCGCGCAGCCCTCCGACGTCGCAGCGGCCGTCGCGTTCTTCGCCTCCGACGCCGCGGGTTACATCACCGGCCAGACGCTGTCCGTCAGCGGCGGCCTGACGATGGCCTGATCGTGGAACTGTGACCCATGTAGACCTCGAGGGTGGGGATGGGCGACCCGCACGGTGTTCCCTGCGCTCCTCACATCGCGCGATGCCGACCCGGCAGCGCTTGGCCTGCAGCGACCACGACCCGGCGTGCGGCTACGACGCCCGGCGATGCGTGACCGACACCGGCGGCACCCGGCCCGCCCACGGCATCGCCACCTCCAGCGCCCCGGCGACGCGCAGCAGCAGGTCCTCCCGGCCGTGGGGAGCCACGATCTGCACACCGATCGGCAGCCCGCCTGCGCTCCAGCCCGACGGGAGGCTGATCGCGGGCTGCCCCGTGATGTTGAACAGCGCCGTGAACGGCCCGTAGGTGAACATGGACTCCAGCCAACTGCGCACGGAGTGGTCCGGATCGTCGTAGCGCAGCGTGCCGTGGAGTGCGGGAAGTTGCGCCAGCGTCGGCGTGACGAGCAGGTCGTACCGAGTGAAGAACGCCCCGACCGTGCGGGTGAGCCCGTTGTGCACGTCGAGCGCCGCGACGAGCTCCAGCGCCGTGACGCCGCGCGCATCGGCCAGCAGCCGCCGGGAGACCGCTTCGAGCCGGGCCGGGTCCGGCGGGCGGGGCGCGGCCAGGAGCGGGGCGGCGAACCCGGCCAGCGTCGTCGGCAGGATCCCGTCGATCAACGCGCCGCCGTCGACCGCAGGGGCCGCGACCTCCACGCCGTGCCCCATCCCGGAGAGCTGCCGACCGACGGCCTCGGTGGCGGCGGCCACCTCCGGATCGACCGGCCCGTCGGGCCAGCCGGTGGTGGTGAGGGCGACGCGCAGCGGGCCGGCACCCGCGCCCGGCTCGGTGCCGTAGGGCCGGACCGGGCCGGGGGCGGCGTACTTGTCGCCGACACCGGGCCCGTGCAGAACGTCGAGGAGCTGCGCGGTGTCGCGGACCGTGCGGGTCAGCACGAAGTCGTAGGACATCCCGAACAGCGGGTCGCCGGAGTCCGGTCCGGGCGAGATGCGGCCGCGGCTGGGCTTGAGGCCGACCAGGCCGCAGCACGACGCCGGCACCCGGATCGACCCGGCCCCGTCGTTGGCGTGCGCGAGCGGGACGGCCCCGGCGGCGACGAGGGCCGCGGCGCCGCCGCTGGACCCGCCGGCGCCGCGCCCGAGGTCCCACGGGTTGGCCGTCACCCCGTAGGCAGCGGACTCGGTGGCGAAGCTGATCGCGAACTCGGGCACCGTCGTCGAACCGAGCGTGACCAGGCCCGCGGCCCGGAAGCGGCGCATCAGCTCCGAGTCGTGGGCGGCGACCGGCCCGCCTTGCAGGCTGCGGCTGCCCAGCGTGAACGGGATCCCCGCGGCGACCGGCACGTCCTTGACCAGGAACGGCACCCCTCCGAACGGCCCGTCCGGCGCGTGCTCGAGAGCGGAGGTGAACGGTCCGAGCGCCAGCCCGTTGACCTCGCCGTTCGCGACGGCGAGCGCCTGCCGGGCCGCGGCCTCGACCTCCGCCGCGCTCACCGCGCCCGCGGCGATCAGCTCGCGCAGGCCGACGGCGTCGTAGCTCGCGTACTCGTGGATGTCCATCACGGTGCGTGTCTACCGGCGGCGCCGGATGTCCGCACCGGTAATTCCTGCCGCTTCCATCGCCCGCCGGACCGAAGGACCCGACCGTGCGTCACTCCCACCGGAAGAAGCGGACGGCGAGGACGCCGAACAGGGCGGTGTAGCCGATCAGGACCACCAGCGCCTCCGTCGAGGGGAACGTGCCCTGCATGGCGTTCTGCAACGCCTGCACGGACGCGCCGAGCGGGGTGAAGTCGCCGATCCGGCGGAGCACGGGGCTCATGACCTCGCGGGGTATCCACAGCCCGGCACCGAAGAGCAGCGGGTAGAGCAGGAGCTGTCCCATGGCGCCGGCTGCTCCGGTGGAGCGCGCGACGGCCGAGATCCACAACCCGATCGCGAACATGGCGGAGACGATCAGCAGCAGAGCGCGAGGGCGATGGACAGCCGTTGCTTGAGGCCGCCGGAGAGGGCCCTGTAGTAGTCGTGGCGTCGGTCGCGAAGGCCCAGCGCGTCGGTGATCTCGTCGAGATCGGCGGGTTCCCGGTAGAAGGAGTGGAAGAGGTCGAGGATCTCGCCGACCCTCAGCCGGTTCGGCAGCGCGCTCGCCCGGAGCTGGACGCCGACAGCGGCGTGGAGTGCGGCGCGGTCGGTCTGCGGGTCCAGCCCGAGGACCCGCACGATCCCCGAATCGGGGGAGCGGAGCCCGGTCACGCACTCCAGGGCCGTGGTCTTGCCTGCTCCGTTGGGCCCCAGGATTCCGAAGATCTCGCCCTCCGCGACCGAGAAGGACACGTCGTCGACGGCGACCGCCTTCCCGTAGGTCTTGCGGAGCCGCGACACCGTGATGGCGGCGGTGTCCTCGGCGCCCGGTGGCTCCAGCTGCTGGCCGTCGCCGATCCGTCCTGCCGTGCGGGTCATGGACGGCACGCTCGTCCGCTCCGGCAGTGGCGGACAGGGCCGTTCGCCCCCACGCGCCCGGGCGCACATCGCGGCGTTGTGGTCGAGCTGCGCGATCGTGGCCGTGAGGCAGCGCCGGTACCCACCAACGCCGCCCAGGTCGGCGCAAGACCGATCGTTCCGCGATCCGGGATCGCCGCGGTGATCTCGCGTTCTCCGGCCCCACGAACAGCCACGGGCTGCCGGACGTCACCGTCCTGCGCCGCGGCGCCCGCTGACACGGCCCGTGCGGTCGGGTCCCTCGGCGCAGGGAACGGGACGGACGGCCCTGCCGGCGTGCCGCTGTCGGGCGGCAGGCTGGGTGACGACCGGGTTCGTGGCGAGGACGACCGGGTTCGTGGCGAGGGAGACGGAGCAACGGTGGGATTCCCGTGGGTGGCGTCCGTGACGCAGGCTCGGGACGGAGCGCCCGGCGGCGGCGCCCCCGATCCTCCACCGCCGCCGCCGGAGACGTCGCGCCCGCTGCGCGACGTCCTCGACGACGTGGAGTCCGCCGCCGGCTGGCTGTGGCACGCCGCTCCGGCTGCCGCGGGTGCGCTGCTGGACGCCGTGCCACAGGCCACGGCACCGCCGGGAGCGATGTCCGCCCAGCAGGTCGGCGTGCTCGTCCGGTCGGTCCGGGCGCAGCGGGAGCAGGTCCGCGCGCTGCAGGGCCAGCTCGCCGTCGTCGACGAGCAGCTCGGGGTCCTGGAGGGGATGCTGGCTCCCCTCTCGGCCGTGGTCGACACCTGGGCGGCCGTGGAACGTGCGGTCGGGGGGATCGTGCCCCTGGACCGGCTCGTCGCCGCCCTGCGCGCGGTGGTGCCGCACCCCGACGCCGCGAATCCCGGCCCGTCCCCGGCGCCGTAGCCGGCCACCGGACCGTCGGCGACCCCCCTGTGCGGGCCGCCCGCCGGATGGTCGACGCCACCCGACGGTCGCAGGCCGACTGACGAGCGGTCAGGGCGTCGCCATCGGAGCTGTGGCCGGCAGCCAGTCGAGCACGACGCGGGCCAGCCGGTCGGGCACCTGCAGCTGCGGGACGTGCCCGACGCCCGGCAGCTCGACGTAACGCCAGGACGGGTTGCGCCGCGCGGCGTCGCGTGCCGCTGTCACCGGCACCAGCCGGTCCTTCTCGCCCTGCACCAGGAGCACGGGCACGGTGATCGAGGACATCGCGGCGCGGTAGGGCCGGGCCCAGGTCAGAACCCAGGTGAGTGACCGTGAGGCCGACAGGAACGCGCGGTCCATCCCCGCGACGTCGGACCGCTGCTCCACGAGACCGACGGACCGGGCGATGAGGTCCGGTGGCAGCGCGGCGGGGTTGATTCCGCACAGGCGCAGCGTGCCGAGCACCAGCGCTCGGGGGCCCAGGCTCCGGCGCCGGAGCCGCATGAGTTGTTCGCCGACCCCGGGCAGCGCGTAAGCGAGAAACATCGTCCCGGTGGCGACGTTCTGCAGGCCCGTCAGGGGCGGGGGGAGCGCCGGGTCGAGCAGGACGAGGCCGCTGACCAGGTCGGGGGCGCGCACCGCCAGCAGGATCGCGATCATGCCGCCCATCGAGTTGCCGACCAGCACCACCGGACCGTCGGCGATGTGGCGCACGAAGTTCTCCAGCACGCGTACGTTGGCCGGGACCGTGGCCGGCCGCTCGCCGGGTTCGCTGAGCCCGAAGCCGGGCAGGTCGAGGGCCAGCACGCGGCCCGTCGGGGTCAGCAGCGGTGCGAACAGCTCCCAGTTGAGGTGCGAGCCGCCGAGGCCGTGCACGAGCACGAACGTCGGCCCGTCGCCGCGGCCGCCGAAGTCGACGTAGTGCACGGGGCCGCCGAGGTCGACGCGGCGGTCACGGCCGTCGCGCACGGGCCCGCCGCCGGGCTGCTCGGCGCTCACGACGGGGACCCCACCGCTGTGGGGGCGACGAGCTCGGCGATGCCGCGGGCCAGGGGGTGGTCGTCCAGCAGGGCAGTTCGGTCCACGATGCTCACAGCTTCCCCATCACGATCTTGTCGGCGGCCGCGGGCAGATCGACGCCCCGCCAGGCCGCGCCACCGGGCCCGGGCCGCCACGGCGGACATGGACCGGGCGGCGCCGTCGGCTCCGACGAGGATGGCACGGACCGGGCCGCCATCGCGCTCCCTTCGGGCGCCGCTCGGCGCCGGTATGCCGGTGGAGGCCCCCCGGCCGACCCATGGTGAACGGACGGCAGGCCGAGCAGCAGGGTCGTCCAGCCGGGTGCGGCCGGGCCGGATGGCCCGGTCAGCCCGCGACGCGGACGACGGGAGCCTGCTCGACCGCCCCGTTGACGCTCGGGTCGTCGTCGTCGCGGACGGCTCCGCGGTGACGGCCGGTCGGTCGGCACGGGCAGCGCGACCCTGGGCCCTGCGCCGGGCGCACACGGGACGTCCGGCTCTGTCGGGGTGTGACCGCTCGTCACATGATGGTCGGCGGCGGATGCTCCGACCTGTTCGTGGCGGAACGACCCGACGACAGTACGGAGCAGCGCGTGGCGAACACGGACAGGCGACCGGGTGGGATCGTCGGGCTGTGGACCGCTCTCGGGGCCGGTTTGGGCGTGACCGTCGGGGTCCTGGTGGGCCAGCTCGCGATGGGCATCGCGATCGGGGCCGCACTCGGGGTGGTCGTGGGAGCCGTCCTGAGTTCCCGCACCCGATGAGCACCGCCGGACCCCACCAGCGCGGACCCGCAGGCAACCGCGTCGTGCTGGCGCTGCTCCGGTCGCCGCTGCACGTCCTGCTGGGGGATCTGTGCGAACTGCGGTACACGGCCAGCCGGACCGGTCGGACGGTGGTGTTGCCGGTCCAGTACGCGCCGGCCGGTAACCGGCTCGTCGTCCGGGTCGGGAGCTGCACGGGCAAGACGTGGTGGCACGCCTTCACCGATCCCGCGCCGCTGGCGGTGCGGCTCGACGGAACCGGTCGCACCGGCAGCGCCCGGGTGGTGCGGCCGTCCGATCCGGACCGCCCGGCTGCCGAGGAGCTCTACCACCGCCGGTACCCGCGCGCCGCGGTCACCGGCGACCCCCTGGTGGTCGTCGATCTCGTGCCGATCAACCCGGCGGCGCGCCGTGGCCCGGTCGTCCGGCACCCGGTGGCGTCGTTCGTCGGGCTGGCCTACCTGCTGTCGTGGCTGTGCTGGCTTCCGCTGCTCGCCTCCCGACAGGGGTGGGTGGCCTGGTCGGCGTCGCCCTACCTGCACCTGGCCGGCGGGCTGGGTCCGGCCACCGCCGCGGTCGTCGTGACAGCTGTGGTCTCCGGGCGCGCCGGCGTCGCCGCGCTGCTGCGGAGGTGCGTGGCCTGGCGGGGCCGGCTGCGCTGGCTCGCCCTCGCCGGGCTCGGCCCGCTCGCACTGTTCGGCCTCGCCGTGCTGGCCGCTCGGGTTGTCGACGGTGCCTGGCCGGCGCTGGACCGGTTCGGCGCGAGCACCGAGTACACGGCGCTCCCGGTCGTGGTGTTCTGGGCGGCGAACCTGCTGTTCTACGGGTTCGGGGAGGAGATCGGCTGGCGGGGTTACCTGCAGCCGTCCTTGCAGCGTGGGCGGTCCGCGTTCACCGCGGCCCTGATGGTGGCGGTCGTCTGGGCCGCCTGGCACGTGCCACTGTTCGGGATCACCCCCACCTACCGTGCGATGCCCGCCGTCGGCTTCGTCGGGTTCTTCCTCAGCCTGCTGGTCGGGGCGCTGCTGCTCGCCTGGCTGTACCTCGTCAGCGGTGGCAGCATCCTGGTCGTCGCGGTCTTCCACGCGGTGTTCGACATCGCCACCACTACGCCCACCACGACCAGTCTGATTCCGACGCTGATGGGCGCTGCGGTCACCGTCGCGGGTCTGGCCACGATCCCGTACCTGATCCGCACCCGCCCCGCGGAGGCCGTCCGACGCTAGGGTTGGGGCTTCGGCTCCTCTGCGGTGCGGGGGACAGTCACCGATGCAGGGTGTCCTGCAACGCCTCGAGACCCGTATAGCGGGGTTTCCAGCCCAGTTCGGTGTGCGCCCGGGTGGTGTCCATGATCGACGGGCGGCCGAACGCCTCGACCCACTCGGCCGTGCGCGGCAGAAACGGCGACCGGGTGAGTACACGCGCCGCGGCGCGCGTCGGGGCTTCCGGCAGCGGGAACGCGACGGCCCCGACCGCACGGGCGATGTCCACGGTGCTGACGATGCCGTCACCGGCGATGTTGTAGACGCCGGGCGCACCGGCCCCGACGATGCACAGCAGCAGCGCCTGGCCGACGTCCTCCTCGTGGATGAACTGCATCGCCAGGTTCGGCACCAGCAGCGGAATCGGCACGGGGAGCTTTCCGGCCCACCCGGCGAGGCGCTTCCCGAGCGAGGCCAGCGGGCCGGGCAGCAGGTCCTTCGCGCCGACGAAGTGCGGGCCGAGCACGATCGGTGGGCGCAGCATGTAGAGCTCGGGTTCGGGGTGCCCGGCGGCCGCCTCCCGGAGCAGGTGCTCCAGCTCGGCCTTCTCCTGCGCGTAGAACCACCGCGCCGCCGGACGCACCGGCCAGTCCTCCGTCATGCCGATCGGGTTGTCGCTGTGGAAGCCGTACGCGGCGACCGAGGACGAGTAGACGAACCGGTGGACGCCCGCGGCCGCGGCCGCGCGGAACGTGCTGAGGGTGCCGTCGATGTTGATCGACCTGGTGGTCTCCCGTGATGCCGTGCCGGTGATGAGGAACGCCAGGTGTACGACCACGTCGGCATCGCAGAACGCCGCGCGCAGCGCCTCGGGATCGCGGACGTCGCCTCGCCGGTACTCCATCTTCGTCCAGCCGCGCCCAGCCGGGTCGAAGGGCCGGCGGGCGATACCGACGACGCGGGCGATCCGGTCGTCGGCCTCCAGGAGCGGGATCAGCCCGGACCCGAACGTGCCGGTCGGCCCGGTGACGGCGACGGTCAGGCCGTCTGCGGCACGCTTCATCTTCCACCCGAGTTCTCGTGATCATGGTTCCGCCGTGGGAGCTCCCGTGCATGGTCGCGCGGCCGTGACCATCGGCGGCAGGGCCGAACGGCTCCGGGCCTTCGCGCCCGGCATGGGGGAGGTCCGGCTCCTCGTCGTTCGAATAGCACAAGCGGGAATGCGCCGGATGACGTTGTGAGCGCCGGTCCCGCGATGGCGATCAGCGTCTCGCGCTGTGTCCGTGAGGGCCGCGATGTGCCTTGTCCTGCCGAGGTGGAGTCGTTGTCCCCTGGTCGGTGGCGCGAGCGGGTGATGGAGTCGCTGACACTACGAGTCACCATTCATGATCGTTCATCGGCAGGGGGTGCGTCGATGCCATGAATCAGGCCACGGACGGTCGTGCCCTGCCGATGGGCGCCCCGCTGCGCAGGTAGCGGCCCACGTACGGACAGCCGCACGTCCAACAACCGGGTACGCGCCGGAAAGGAATCAATCATGAGTTTCAACCTGGCTACCATCCTGCGCGAGTCCGCGCGGACGCACCCGGACAAGTCCGTCATGGTGTTCGACGGCGGCCACGTGACCTACGCGCAGCTGGACGCGGCGTCGGACCGGTTCGCCGAAGGCCTGCGCGCCCACGCCGTCGCCCCGGGCGACGCCATCGGCGTGCAACTGCCGAACGTGCCGCAGTTCGTGATCGCCTACTTCGGGATCCTGAAGGCGGGCGGCATCGTCGTGCCGATGAACGTGCTGCTCAAGTCGGCCGAGGTGGCGTTCGAGCTGCAGGACTCACAGGCCCGGATGCACATCGCCTGGGCCGGTGTCGCGGGGGAGGCAGCCAAGGGCGCAGCCGACGCGGGTGTCACCGACGTCGTGATGCTGACCACGCCCGGCGTCCCGCAGCCCGAGTTCGGCATCCCGTTCGAGAACCTGCTCGCGGCGGCGCCGAGCGGCACCCCTGCGCTGCACCAGAGCGACCCCGGCGACTGCGCGGTGATCATTTACACGGCTGGCACGACGGGCCGTCCCAAGGGCGCGGAGCTCACCCACTTCCAGCTCTACATGAACGCCGACACCCCCGGGCGGATGTTCGGCATCCGGGACGACGACGTCGTCGTCGTCGCGCTGCCGCTGTTCCACGTGTTCGCGCTCTCCAGCATCGTCAACGTCTGCGTGCGGTTCGCCGCCACGATGTCGTTGGTCCCCCGCTTCGAGGCCGGCAAGGTGCTCGAGGTCATCGCGCGGGACAGGGTCACGGTCTTCGAGGGCGTGCCGACGATGTACATCGCGTTGCTCAACCACCCCGCGCTGGCCACCACCGACATGTCCTCGCTGCGAGTGGGCATCTCCGGTGGCGCGCCGATCCCGGCCGAGGTGCTCGACGAGGTCGAGCGGACGTTCGGGATGGTGATCCTCGAGGGTTACGGCCTCTCGGAGACCGCCTCGACGACCACGTTCAACGCCAGCGCCGAAGACCGGCGCGTCTACAGCGTCGGCAAGCCGATCTGGGGTGTGGACCTGCAGATCTGGGACGAGCTGGGCCAGATCATGCCGGCCGGCCGGGAGCACGTCGGCGAGATCATGATCCGCGGAGTCAACGTCATGCGCGGCTATCGCGGCAACCCGACGGCCACCGCGGAGGCGTTCACCGACGGCTGGTTCCACAGCGGCGACCTCGGCTATGTCGACACCGACGGCTTCGTCTTCGTCGTCGACCGCAAGAAGGAACTGATCATCCGCGGCGGCTACAACGTCTATCCCCGCGAGGTGGAAGACGTGATCTACAGCCACCCGGCGGTGGCCGAGGCCGCCGTCGTCGGGGTGCCCGACGCCACGATGGGCCAGGAGGTGAAGGCGTTCGTCGCGCTGCGCCCCGGCCGGCGGGCCACCGAGGCGGAGATCATCGCGCACGTGAAGGAGCGCATCGCCGCCTACAAGTACCCGCGGTCGGTCGCGTTCCTCGACACCCTCCCGAAGAACGCCGCCGGCAAGATCCTCAAGCGGGAGCTGTGACGCCGATGGACCACATGACCCCGCTCGACGCCGCGTTCCTGCACGCCGAGGACGAGGACCCGGGTGTCTCGCTCGCGATCTCCTCGATCGCGGTCTTCGCCGGCCCGGCGCCCTCGTACGAGGAGTTCGCGACCCTTCTCGCCGGGCGGCTACCGCTGATCCCGCGCTACCGGCAGGTGGTGCGGCAGGTCCCGCTGGACCTCGGGCCACCCGTCTGGGTGGACGACGCCACGTTCGACCTGAGCTATCACCTGCGCGGCACCGCGCTGCCTGGCCCCGGTGGAGCCGAGGAGCTGAGTGCACTGATGGGCCGGATCATGTCGGCCCGGCTCGACCGGAAGCGTCCGCTGTGGGAGTACTGGATGGTGGAAGGCCTGGAGGGGGACCGATGGGCCCTGATCTCCAAGGTCCACCACTGCATGGTGGACGGTGTCTCGGGCACCGATCTCTACGGCCTCGTGCTGGACGCGACCCTCGAACCGAGGGCGGTGGCTCCGGACCACTGGCGGCCGGTACCGGCGCCGTCGTCGCTCGCGCTGACCGCGGCGGCGCTGCGCGACCTGGCGGGAACACCGCTGGTCCAGACGCGTGCAATGGCCCGCGCACTGACCGATCCTCGGGCGCTGGCCGGCCGCGTCCGCGATGTGGTCCGCGGGCTCCGCGCGCTGTCGGCGGCGCTGGTGCCCGCGCGGGCGACCTCGCTGACGGGCCCGCTGTCGGCCCACCGGCGCTTCGTGTGGACGGAGTGGGCCGTCGCCGACGTTAAGGCGATCCGCGCGGTGCTCGGGGGCACGTTCAACGATGTGATCCTGTCCGCGGTCACCGGCGGGTTCCGGGAGCTGCTGCTGGCCCGGGGCGAGGAGCCCGGCGCGCACGACGTGCGGACGCTCGTCCCGGTCAGCATCAGGGGGGCAGGCGAGGAACACACGCAGGGCAACCGGGTCTCGCTCATGCTTCCCGACCTGCCGGTCCACGTCACCGATGCCGTGCAACGGCTGGCTGCCGTGCGAGCCGGGCTCGACGGGCTCAAGCGCTCCGGGGAGGCCGAGGCCGTGGCGGCGCTGACCGACCTGGCGGCCCTCGAGCCGTTCCCGCTCGTGGCGCCGCAGTCCCGCATCTCCTCGCACCTGCCGCAGCGCTCGCTGATCACCGTGGCCACGAACGTGCCGGGGCCCCGCGTTCAGCTCTACGCGCTGGGCCGGCCGCTGGAGAAGATCATCCCGTATGTGCCGATCGCGTCGACGGTCCGCATCGGGGTGTCCATCTTCACCTATCGAGGCCGCATCACCTTCGGCATCACCGGTGACTACGACACCGCCCCGGACCTGGGCGTCCTCGCCACGGGCATCCGGGCCGAGCTGGCGCAGCTGCTCGACGCGGCCGTCGGCACGGAAGCAGCGGATGCAGCCCCCAAGCCGGCAGCCCCGAAGCAGGCGGCCCCGAAGCAGGCGGCCCCGAAGCAGGCGGCCCCGAAGCAGGCGGCCCCGAAGCAGGCGGCCCCGAAGGCAGAGCGGGCGCCGCGCCGCCGGGCAGCACCCCGGCCGGCGGCATCACGGACCGCGATGCCCCTGACAGCTACGCCCAGGCCGTCCTCGCCGCGCTGACCGCCGCACCACCAGCACGTCTCCCCGCATCCGCGACGGAGCCCGAATCCCCACCGAGGAGTCACCCATGGCCACGGCAACCACCACCACCCCGACCGCCACCCCGGACGCCGCCACCGAGATCGAGGCCGTCGCGCAGCGCGTGCGCGACCTGGGCGAGAAGGTCGCCGAGCAGGCCAAGCAGAACGGCCTGAACTGGCTCGAGGGCTACGAGAAGATGCTCACGGACCTGCTCGAGCTCGAGGAGAAGGCCGCCAAGGGCACCGGTTCGGACTGGGCGACCAGCCTGGCCTCGGCGCACGCCAACTACGTCAAGGCGACGTCCGACGTCGTGTTCGCCGCGCTGCGGGATCGGCTCAAGACCTGAGCGCAGCCCGTATCCGGGCGCCCCGTCGTGTTCACACGGCGGGGCGCCGCCATTTCTCGCTGCCGGACAAGGAGACTTGACACCACCGGCGTCACCCCGCAGGCTGCACACATGACAAGTGAACTTGACAGCGGCGGTGCGCGCAGCGCGGGTGACAAGGCGCGCGCCAGGGCCTATCACCGAGACTTCTGGCCGGGCATTCTCGGTTACGGCATCGTCCTCACGGCCGTGCTCCTCTGGGGGGATCTGGACGGCCCCAGCCCCTGGCGCTACGTGTGGGCGTTGCTGCCGGTGATCCCGGCCGGGTGGGTCGTCCGCGCCGTCGTGCGTCACGTGTCCCGGATCGACGACTACCAGCGGATGTTGTTGCTCAAGGGCCTGGCCGTCGGGTTCGCCGTCGCGATGATCGCGTCGCTGACCGTGGGGTTCCTCGGGATCGCCGGGCTGGCGCTGCCTGCAGCAGGGTGGATCGTCTACGGCGCCGGCATGCTCGGCTGGGCCGTCGCCGCCGCGGTGGCCCAGTAGAAGTGAAGAACCGTCTCAAGGAGTTGAGGGAGGATCGCGGCTGGACCCAGGGCGCTCTCGCCGACCAGCTCGACGTCTCCCGGCAGACGATCAACGCACTGGAGACCGGCCGCTACGACCCCAGCCTGCCCCTCGCCTTCCGGATCGCCCGGCTGTTCGCCCAGCCGATAGAGGCCATCTTCCAACCCGAATCGGACTCCATCAGCCCCTAGCACCCCGTCCAGAACGGTCCGGCACGGAACTCGGCGGCCCAGGCGCCCACAGGCGGCGCCTTCCCAGGCGAAGCCGGCGGTGTCGGTCACCGTGTTTGCCCGGTTACCGGCTGCCATGTCCTCGGCCGAGGCCGGTCTACAGCTGCGCGCGGCCCCGCCGTGAACCCGTCGCAGCATCGATGCGGGGGAGGTCGTCCAGCCTGCCCGCGGCCGCCGCGACCACCGTGCGGGCGACGCCGTCCCAGGTGAAGTTCTCGTCGGCGACCCGGGTGAGCGCGCGTCGGGTGCGTTCACGCAGCGGCTCGGGGGCCTCGAGCCAGCCGATCAGGCATGCCGCGAGGTGCTCCACCGCCTCGTCGTCGAGCCGGAAGCGCAGCCAGGGGGTCACCTCGTCCGGTACGGAGGCTTCGAGCAGGCGGCTGACCTCGGCGAGGCCCGAGTGGTCGGCGCTGATCGGCAGCGCGCCGCAGGACGCGGCTTCCGCGGCGACCATGCCGTAGGCCTCCGGGAAGGTGCTGGGCACGACGAGCGCCTCGCAGGCGGGCAACAGGTCCGCGATCTCCTCGTGCTCCATTCGTCCGGTGAACATCACGTGCTTGTCCATGCCGGGTGCACCTGCGAGGAAGCGCCGTCGGGTTTCACCCTCCAACGAGTCGAGGAACGCGAGCAGGTGACGCAGCGGGCCCCGCGGGCCGCCCTCGGCGCCGCGGCCCTCCTCGGCGATCTCGCGCACGGCCTCCAGGTCGTTGTCGGTCAGCGCGGCTGTCATCCGCACCGCCGTGGGATGCCAGGCGCCGAAACCGACCACGACCAGGCGCGCGTCGGGCAGCTGCTGGAGCACGAGTGGCCATGCGGCGAGCAGGAGGTCGAGGCCCTTGGCGATGATCTCCTTACCGAGGAACAGCACGATGCGGTCGTCGCCCGGCCGCAGCCCGTCCATGGCACGCGCAGCAGCAGCGGTGTCGCGGCTGAAGGAGGAGCTGTCCTTCGGAGACGGTGGTTGCGCAGCGAGGCGGTCGACCAGCCGCCGCAGGCCCGCCGCCGCGGCTTCCGGGCCGCGGGCACGGAAGACCTCGGTGTCCACCCCGGGCGGGCCGAGGCGCGTCCGCGCGGGAAGTGCAGGGTCGTCCAGCGCCCTCCACAGGCTCTCGGCGGTGTGGCGCGAACCGACGAGCACGCTGCGGGCGGCCGCGAGGCCCTCGCGTGCGTAGGGGAGGAAGCGGGGATGCGGCTTGACCGTGTACTCGAGGGCCGAACCGTGTACCACCACGGCGAAGGGCACGGATCGGGTGAGGCCGCGGGCGAGGATCACCGGGCCCATGACCAGGTGGTTGGCCAGCGCGATGTCCGGCTCGACGCGCTCCGCGACCTCGCGCACCGCCTCGATGTTCGCGTCGAGGTAGTGGTCGAGCTCCTGCTGACCGAGCTCGGGGAAGGGCCGAGCGTCGACACCCTCGTAGCGGTCCGCGACGTAGACGGGCAGGACGGGCCCGATGTCCGGCCGGTAGACGGTGCAGCGGACCGGCTCGCGCAGGGTCCGCACGGTGAGCCGACCGTCGTGCCACTCTCCCACGGCGTCGACGAAGTCGAGCCGCTCGGGATGACGGTCCTGGCTGAACAGGTGAACCTCGTGTCCGGCGCGGCGCAGGGCCGCCGCGAGGTTGGCGTTGTAGACGTTCGAACCCGTCCCGGACAGCAGGTAACCGTGGAAGACCAGTATGCGCATCAGATGAACAACCTTACCCGGACGTAACCGGGAGGTGAAATCTGTGCGACGTGGCCGGTTTCAGCGCCCGGGAGGCTCGCCGTCGGTCGGGGGCTCGCTCTGATGCTGGTCGTCGCCGAACCCGGAGGAGATGGCGGGGTGTCGGCCCGGCCCGCGCCCGGCCGGATGGTTGTCGTTGGCGACGTCGAGATCGTGGAGCAGGCGATCCAGCAGTGCGTCGCTGAGGGAGGCGCCGGTGGGTTCGGAGCACGTCGGCGTGTTGTCGTCCTCCGGGGGTGCGGCGTCGGTGTTGCTGAAGTTCTCGGTGGTCATGTCGAGCGTCGCCATGATGCCGCCTCTCACGTTTCAGATACCCCCCCTGGTATCTTCCAACGCGTGTCCCGTCGGTGTTGTTCCGCTCGGGTGCCCTGGTCGGTCGACGGGGCGGACCGCCCGACGGTGTCCACGGCGCGTTGCGCGTCCGGTCCGGCCAGTGCCCAGATGACCTCGTCGACCGTGTGCGGGGGCGCGGGGTCCTGCGGGCCGCCCACCCGGCGCCGATGGAGGTCGGAAGGCCCCACGGGACGGGTCTTTCGGCGCGCCGGAATGAATACCCCCCGGGGTGTAGTTGGTGGTGACTGTCGGACGAGACGAGGAGGGCGCGCCATGGTGTTCACGCAGTACTACCTGGACTGTCTGTCGCAGGCTTCGTACATGATCGGTGACGAGAGCAGTGGTCAGGCAGTGGTGGTCGATCCGCGCCGCGACGTGGCCGAGTACCTGGCCGACGCGCGCGCGCACGGTCTGTCGATCGTCGGAGTGATCAACACCCACTTCCACGCCGACTTCCTGGCCGGGCACCTGGAGCTCGCGCAGGCGACCGGGGCGTGGATCGGCTACGGGCAGCGGGCCGAGACCGACTACCCGATCCGCGCGCTCGCCGACGACGAGCGGATCGTGCTCGGTGACGTGGTCCTGCAGATCTTGGAGACTCCCGGGCACACGCCGGAATCGATCAGCGTCGCGGTGTTCGAGCACGCCGCGGACGAGGCGCCCTACGGCGTCCTGACCGGGGACGCGCTGTTCATCGGCGACGTGGGCCGACCCGACCTGCTGGCCTCGATCGGCGTGACCGCCGACGAGCTGGGCCGGATGCTGTACGCGTCGATCCGGAAGCTGATGGAGTTGCCGGACGAGGTGCGGGTGTTCCCCGCTCACGGGGCCGGATCGGCGTGCGGGAAGAACCTGTCCACCGAGCGCTGGTCGACCATCGGGTCGCAGCGGATCGGCAACTACGCCTGCCAGCCGATGAGCGAGGACGACTTCCTCGCGCTCGTCACGGCCGGGCAGCCCGCCGCGCCGGACTACTTCGTCTACGACGCGATCCTCAACCGCAAGGAGCACCCGATCCTCGACGGGGGCGCCGCGCCCGTCCCGTTGGGCATCGACGACGTGCTGGCCCACCGGCAGAACGGCGCCGCGGTGCTCGACGCACGGGATCCGGACGAGTTCGCCGCCGGGCACCTGGCAGGGTCGATCAACGTGCCGGCCGACGGCCGGTTCGCCGAGACCGCAGGCATGGTGGTCACCCCCGAGCAGCAGGTCGTGGTGATCGCCCCACAGGACCGCGAGGAGGAGATCGTGCTCCGCCTCGCCCGGATCGGGTTCGACACGGTCGCCGGCTACCTGCGCGAGCCCGAGGGGGCATTCCTCGGGTGTCCGGACCGGGTGGTGCGGGCGAGCAGGCTGACCGCTCCGGAGCTGGCCGCCGCACTGGAACGCCCCGGACGCCCGGTGGTGATCGATGTGCGCAACGCCGGGGAGCTCTCCGACGGCGCGATCTTCCACGCCCGCCACATCCCGCTCGCGCAGCTGCCGCGCCGGCTCGGGGAGATCCCGCCCGGACGCCCGGTGGTCACCTACTGCGCCGGTGGATACCGCTCCAGCGTCGCGGCCAGCCTGCTTCGCCGGGAGGGCTGGACCGACGTCTCCGACCTGCTCGGCGGCTTCGCCGCGTGGACCGCGCTGACCCCGCAACCGGTGCGCTGACCGCCCGCCTCGGGCCGGAGTTCGTCGTCCGTAGCAGACGATCACGATGCCTCAGGTGAAGATGATCTGGCCGCCGGCGGCGAGATCGTAGAACTCGCCCACGGTGATGATGTCCTTGACCTGCTCGACGAAGTCGTCCTCGGCCAGCTCGAACAGGTCCACCGAGGCTTTGCAGGCGTAGAGCCCGGCGCCGGTGTCGGCGATCATCTCGACGAACTCGGGGATGGAGGGGATGTCGAGCTTCTCCATCCGGTGGCTCATGTACTGGGTCATGATCGTGGAGACGCCGGGCAGGCCACCCGCCCAGGTGGCGAGATGCAGGCCGGGGTTGCCGACGGTGGCGAGCTTGATGTGCTCGTGGCGCTGCCGGTGGATGGCGTCGAGGCCGAAGAAGGTGAAGAACAGGTTGGCCTCCATGCCCTCTGCCCGGGCGCCGTTGGCCATGATCAAACCTGGGTAGATCCCTTCCAGGGAACCTTTGGAGATGACGATCGAGACCTTCTCGATCTTGCCGGTGTCCGACATGGTGGCGTCCTCACGGTTGTCCGGTCGGTGGTCAGATGCAGCCGCGTGGCTTGGGGATCCCGGCGATCTTCGCGGCGAGCTTGGCCGGTCCCTTGGGGAAGAGCAGGTAGAGCTCCTTGATGCTGACGCCGGAGGTACGGCCCAGCGCGCGCACGGTGGGTCCGGTGCCCTTCTCGGCGAACTCCTTGCGCATGTGCGTGATCACCTGCCAGTGCCGGTCGGTCAGCGCGTCGATACCGGTGTCGCGGGCGATCTCGGGAGCCATGTCCTCCCGCCACTGGTCGGGGTCGAGGAAGAAGCCGTCGTCGGTGACGGGGACGGTGGTGCCGGCATAGACGGCCGTGGGCATGGTGCCTCCAGGTCTGCTGGTCTCAGGTGGCCGAGGGGGTGTGCAGGTGCTTGCCGGCGAGGGGCATCCCGGCGCCGAGCCCGGGGATGTCGCGCCCGGGTAGGAGGCTGTGCCAGTAGAGCCAGCCGAACATCAGCTTGCCGAGGTGGTTGAGCCGGGACTGCTTGAGCAGCGGCATGCCGATGCTCGCCGGGTAGTGGCCGGGGACGGGTTCGGTGTCGTAGTTGAAGTCGATCAGCATCGCCTTGCCGAAGCCGCTCTCGATGAAGCAGTTGGTGTGCCCGTCGAAGGAGGCGTCCAGCTCGTCGCCGGCCAGGAAACGCGCCACGTTGCGGGCGATCGTCTCGCCCTCGAAGTGGGTGACCGACCCGGCCTTGGAGGTGGGGACCGCGGCGGCGTCGCCGATCACGAACACGTTCGGGGCGGCGCTCGACTGCAACGTGTGCTTGTCGGTGGGGACGAAGCCGAACTCGTCGCCCAGGCCCGGTGAGCGGTCCACGTAGGCGGCTCCGCCGTGCAGCGGCACCACGACGGCCAGGTCGAAAAGCACCTCCCGGCCGTCGTAGGAGACCAGGCGGCCGCCGATCCCGTCGACCTCGCCGGTGTTGAACTCGGTGACCAGCTCGACGTGCTTCTCCGCCAGTAGCCCGGAGAGCGTGCGGGCGGCGACGGGCTTGGTGAAGGCCGCGTCCAGGGGGGTGACGTAGATCAGCTCCACCTGGTCGCGGATCCCGCGCTCGGTGAAGTACCAGTCGGCCAGGAAGCAGAACTCCAGAGGGGCGACCGGGCACTTGATCGGCATGTCCACGACGTTCACCACCAGCCGCCCGCCGGTGAAGCGCGACAACGCCCCTTCCAGTGCGGTCGCGCCGTCGAGGTCGTAGAAGGTGTGCACGGTCTCCCGCGCGCCGGGCCCGGTCAGGCCCTCGGTCTCCTCCGGCAGCAGCCGAGCACCCGTCGCGACGACCAGTACGTCGTAGGCCAGCGTCACGCCGTCCGACAGCAGCACCTGCTCCGCGCCGAGGTCCACGCGCTCGATGCCCGCGGTGCGGTAGGCGATGCCCGAGTGCAGCTGCGCGGGCCGGGACCGCACCAGATCCTGCGGCCGGGACAGTCCGAACGGCACGAACAGCAGGCCGGGCTGGTAGAGGTGGTCGTCGTCCTGGTCGACCACCTCGATCACGACCTCGTCACCGAGGTCGCGACGCAGCCGGTTGGCCGCGAGGGTGCCGCCGGTGCCACCGCCGAGTACCACGATCCGCTTCATCACGATCCCAGTGTCGGGCCGACCCCGCGGCACGCGGAGAGCCGAAGGGCCCCCTGTCGGACGCCGGAGGGCTGTACTTCTCGTCGCGCCCGGCTCCCCCGGCCGGCACCCGGTGCTCGCGGTTCAGGCGACCACCACGGTGGCCATTCCGGGAGATCGGCGTGGTGGAGAGGGTCTCGGCCGGGAGGACGGCCGGTAGTGGCGTGGAGGCACGGAGCGGGCCTGAGGTGACCAGCGTGGCGAGGGTGGTGGGCCCGGGGTTGCCGGTGCTGCCGGTGCTGCCGCCCATCATGGAGCCGCGGTCATAGGGGTCGGCGAGGAGCGCGAACCGGCCGGTGTCGCGGGGCTGGACGACGACGTCGGCGCGGTTGCCCGGGGCGAGGACCAGCGTGTCGCGGCGGGTCGGTCGGGAGAGGAACGAGCCGTCCTGGGCGACCTGGACGAGCTGCTGGCCCTCGAGGCGCAGCGCCAGGACCCGGGAGGTGCAGGCGTTGACGATCCGCCACCGCTCCGTGGTTCCGGGTGCCACTCGCGATCCATCCGCCGGCTCCGGCGACCAGGACGGCCGTGCCCAGGCCGCCGAGGGCCAGCGCGCGGCGGCGGCTGATCGGTGTACCGGGTCGGAAGGTCGGGATGATCAGCCCGCGGTCAGGGAGTCGAGCGCCGCGCGGAGCCTGCCGGAGGCGTCGCGGGCGACGTCGGCGAGCTCGGCCGGTTGCGGGCCGCCGTCGCCGGCCATGGCGAGGAGCTCGGCGGGGTCGACGGCCTGGACGAGGGTGTGGCCGCCGGCCTGGCGGACGGTGACGTTGCAGGGCAGCAGCAGGCCGATCTCCGGATCGGTGGACAGCGCCTGGTGGGCGAGGGCGGGGTTGCAGGCGCCGAGGATGGTGTAGTCCTCGACGTCCGCGCCGAGCTTGGCCTTGAGGGTGGCCCGGACGTCGATGATGGTGAGCACCCCGAATCCCTGGGTGGCCAGGGCCGCGGTGACCGCGTCGATGGCGTCGGCCTGGGAGAGGTCGAGGGTGACGGTGTGAGCGGGCATGGTGGTCTCCCTGTGTTCGGTGGGTGTCAGGCGCGGCCCTCCTGCAGCAGGCGGATGACGCCGCCGAGCTGGCCCTCCGCGCGGCGCAGCCGGTTGACAACGCTGCCGACGACATCGTCCTCGATCTTCATCCTGCTCCTCCGGTGATACCCCTAGGCGTATCCGGCCACGGTACGCGCGTCCCTGATCTCCAGTACGAATACCCCACGGCGTATGTGGCCCCAACGCGGGAGCGAGCTTCTCTATGCCCAGGGGGGGTATGCGGGTGAGTGGGTCACCTGACGGCGGTCAGTGCCAGCACCGTCGGGCGGCCCGGTGAACGAATGATCGTCCGAACGGCATCCCTGTCGGCGCACGGCATGAGCCCGCCTCGCGCCGCAGTCGCGCGTTCGTCACGCTCTGCTGAAGACGATGGCCGAGTACAGCTCCCGGCTTCCGCCCGGAGTGGGTCGCATGTAGCCGTCCATCGGGCTGTTCACAACGTGAAACGCACCCTCCGGATCCCTGGCGGCCAGCGTGGCGGACCCGCCACCGTCCAGGTTCAGTGCCGCCAGCATCCCCAGGTTCTCCGTCATGTACATCGCCAGTTCGGTCAGGGTCATGCCGGCGTCGGAGTCCGTACGGCCGTCCACGACGACGCCGTACACGTACGTGTCGTCGTATCCGATCGCAGCACGAGGGTGACGGCCCTCGGTGATGTCACTGTCGAACTGTCGGGAGCCGGCGCGAAAGCCTTCGTCATCGGTGGCCGGATCGACGACGGGTCGCCCGTCCATCACCAGTAGGGGACCAGCTTGCAACAGGTCGCCTGACGGCTGAGCCGGCAGCATCTGGCGCCGGTCGATGCTGATTCGGTCCGCACCGATGTGCATCGCTCCGCGGACGCTGCGCCACGGCGCCTGGAAAGGGACATGTGATTGACGCTCTCCGGCGATCCAGAGCTCACCCAGTGGCTGCTGCGCCTCCCGCGCGAAGAATCCGCCGGACATTGCCGCCACGACGTGACCGCCGGACTCGCTGCAGATATCCGCCACACGCTTGGCGGACCCCAAGCTGGTCACGCTGATGACCGTGTCACGAATTGCTCGGCGGAACACGTGGACGGTCGTCTTGCTGTCATCCGGCAGAGCGACTCGTTCACCGAAGACCGACGGCGAGCTGTCAAGTACTGCATCAAGCGGCAACATGATGGCTCCTGGAGATGCAGCGGGCCGCTGGGCCCGGAGACTGCCGAATGGTGTCGAAGACCCTGCTGGCGGGTCAATCGACCTCGTGTGAACAGCTGGATAACTTGGCGATGTCCTGGTTTGTGACTGGTTCAGTCTGTCGTCACCGACCGCCGCGCGGACTGATCACCGGGATCAGCAACGTGTTCGCAGATGTGCAGGAAACCCTGCCCGCCCGGTAAGGCGCCGACGCGCCCGCGACCTCGTGCACCCACGATCCGCGTTGTCGTTGCCGTCGCTGATCCGCGCGGTCACGGTCGCGCGGTCACCCCTCGTCGCCGCACCGCGGGTGGGGTCTCCCACGGAGCGTCGCGAGCCGGCCTGTGCGACCGTCCTCCCATGCGGATGCACAACGGGTCTCCGGTCCAACCTGACGCGGCCGGGTGTTGTGTCGGCATGACCGGCATCGGCGCGTCCGGCTACGCCTCGTGCGCGAGCGAGCCGACGACCAGCGGACACCTGACGTTCGTCGAGACCGGCGAGGTCCTGCGGGCGTTCACCTGTGACCGGCACGACGTGGTACTCGCCCAACCACGACCGCTGTCCGTCGACGACATCGACGAGCTGAACCGGAGGGTCCGGCTGGTGGGCTGATACTGCGGTGTCATGGAGATCGGCTACAAGCTCGCCGGCGAAGCGTTCGGCCCGTCGGAGCTCATCCGTCAGGCGGTCAGGGCCGAGGAGGTCGGCTTCGACTTCGTGGAGATGAGCGACCACTTCCACCCGTGGCTCGATGTGCAGGGGCACAGTCCGTTCACCTGGACCGTGCTGGGCGCGATCGCGGCCCGCACCGAGCGGGTCGGCCTGGTCACCGGCGTCACGTGCCCGACCGTGCGGTACCACCCCGCGATCATCGCGCAGGCCGCTGCGACGCTGGCGCTGGTGTCGCAGGACCGGTTCACCCTCGGCGTCGGCTCGCGACGGTGCGCGCCGAGGACATGGCCGCCCAGTTCGCGTGCGGTCCCGACCCCGACCGCCACGTCGAGGTGATCCGGCAGTACGTCGACGCCGGCTTCGACCGCATCGTGCTGATGAACGCCGGCCCTGACCCCGATGGCTTCCTCGACTTCTTCCGCGACGATCTGGCGGATCGGGTGCGTGCGCTCACCCCGGACGATCCGGGTGCGAGCTGATCGCCGCCACGTGACCCGGTCAGCCGCCCAGGGGCGTCCCGGCGTCGGCCAGCGCGTCCGTCAGTAACGCGACGAGTGCCTCGTGCTGGACGTCGGCCGATGGTGTGACCTCCTCATCCGATCCGTCGAGGGCCTGGGCGGCGAGGCCGGCCTTGCCGTCGATCAGCTCGGCGATCCTGGCGTCGATCGTCTGGGCGGCGATGATGCGCCACGCGGTGACGGGCTCCCGCTGGCCGATGCGGTGGCTGCGGTCGATGGCCTGGGTCTGCTCCGCCGCGGTCCAGGAGAGCTCCGCGAGCACGATGTTGGAGGCGACCTGGAGGTTGATGCCCACGCCGGCCGCGGTGAGCGAGCAGACCGCGACCGCGACACCGGCGTCGCCGGTGAAGGCATCGATGTTCCGTTGCCGCACCGTGGGCGTCTGGTCGCCGCGGATCGACGCGAACCGGACCCCCTGCTGGGTGAACGTCGCCTCGGCTGCGTCCATCACGTCGACGTGCTTGGCGAAGAAGACCACCTTGCCGGCGCTGCGGGCGAGCTGTGCCGCGTAGTCGGCCGCGAGCCCGGCCTTCGCCTGGCCGATGCGCCGCATCATGCTGAAGACGTTCTCGCCGGTCGTCGACGTCGTCGCGTCCTTCTGCTCCCACCGGGCCACCTGGCGTACCAGGTCGTGGTCGATACCCTCGACGACGGCACCGGAGCGGCGGTTGGCGAGAGCGTCGGTGTACCGCGACACCATCCGGCGAGCGAGGTCGCGCTCGGCGGCCCGGATCGACCGGCCGGCCGGTCCGTCCAGCTCGACGGGCAGGTCGGCGATGCGACGCGCGGGGATGTCGGCGGCGACGTCGACCTTGCGGCGACGGACGATGCCGAGGTCGACGACGCACCTGCGGGCGGCGGCGTAGAACCCCGGGTCGGCGGGGGTCAGGCCCGCCTCGTCGAGCGCCCGCATCAGTTCGGCCTGCGGCTTCGTGTCGTCGATCCAGCCGAGGAACTGCCAGATGGCCAGGAAGTCCTCGATGTCGTTGATCAGCGGGGTGCCGGTGAGGGCCATCAGCAGCGGACGAGCGGTGAACGACCGGATGCGCTCGGAGAGCTCCAGGACGTGCTGGGAGCGCTGGGAGGCCTTGTTCTTGATGAAGTGGGCCTCGTCGACGACCATGCCACGGAGGCCGAAGTCGCCGAGCCACCCCACGTGACGGTCGAGCACCTCGTAGTTGACGACGACGATGTCGGCGAAGCCGTCGATCGAGTCACCGTTGCCGTGGATCACGGTGGCTGAGCGGCGGGGTGTCCACAGCCCGGCCTCGCGCACCCAGTTGGTCTTGACGACGTTCGGCACGACCACGAGCAGCGGGTAGGCGTTCGCCACCTCCGCGGCCAGCAGCGCCTGAGCGGTCTTGCCCAGCCCCGGCTCGTCGGCGAGCAGGAAGGTCCGGTGGCCGGCCGCCGCCGCGGCGACCAGCTGGGCCTGGTGGGGCATCAGCTCCAGGCCCCCCGGCATGCGCCGGGAGGACGGAGCGGGCAGGGCCATGCACGCCGAGGCGCCGCTGCCGGCCCGCTCGAACGACCGCAGGAGGGGGCCGAGCAGCTCCCAACCGGCCAGCGGCGTCGCACGGGGCGCGCTCGGCCGGGAGGCCGAGAAATCGGGGGCGAGGAAGGGGTTGGCCAGCTGCCGGGAGACGACCGACTGCGGCACGACCCGTGGCTTGGTGGCGGCAGCCGGGACCTCGCTCGGCGGGGCCTCCGCGGTGGCCGACTCGATGGCCGTCTCGATCCCTGCGGTCAGCAGCATGTCGCGCTTGAGCGAGCGGGCCTCGTCGGAGACGACGGCGTCCTCGGCGAGGAGCGCCACGAGCGCCGGATCACGGACGGCGGTCATCGCGAGGGCTGTCGCGATGCCGTCCAGACGCTTGAGCTGCTCGCCCCGGCGCGCATCGCTGAGGGACTCCTCCGCCCGGACGCGGGTGCGCTCGTCGCGCAGGAGCAGCGCGACGACCTGGAACTTCGTGCGCGTCGCGGACGTCACCCGGCCGCTCCGCAGGGCGGCCTCGACGTCGCGGACGGCGCTGGCGAGCACCGACATGACATCGTCGCGGCCGCGTCGGCGGTCGCGCGGGGCGCCACGGCGAGCCCTCGTCTGGGGCTGGCCTCGTCGAGCCACGAACTCCTCCTCCGGGATGGCCGGCGCGGCCGCGTGGCAGCCGCGCCGTGCCCGACGCTGCGGTCGGGCGATGGCGCCGTGCAGAGAGCCCGAGGTGGCTCCTCCGGGCCGCGACCTGACCCACGGATCTGCGGACGGCCGCCTCCGCGGGGCTGAGCAGCCCACAGGACGACGTGCCACC
>JBBQEF010000040.1:0-26217 GCA_038320445.1 Mycobacteriales bacterium | reverse complement strand
CCCGGCGTCGGGGCCGGCACGTGCGCTGGTCCCGGTCATGACTGCGTCACCCCGCCCTCGACGGCGGCCACGGCCCGCCCGCCGATCCGCAGCGGCAACGGCGCGACCAGCTGCGCCGACACCTCGGATGTCACCGTGTCGCCCGTGCGTACCAGCTCCAGCCGGGCCCCGTCCGGGGCGAGCTGCGCGGCCACGACACGTCCGCGTTCGGGTTCTCCGCGGGCCGCGAGCCGGGCCAGCTCCCGGGCGGCGTCGACGCAGCGCACCTGCGCGGCCATCGCTGCGAGCGCGCCGAGTGCCAGGGCCAGGAACGCGACCAGCGTGCCGAGCGCGATCGCCGCCTCGACCGTGACCGCGCCGCGGTCGGAACGGGCGGCGTCGCGCAGCCGGCCGGTGGAACTCCGGATTTCGGGCGGATCCGGCGCCTTCGCGGGCATCAGAACGTCACCGACAGCGCGCGTTGCACGAGACCGGTGAGAGCCGTGACGACGGACTCCCCGCTCAGCACGGCATAGAGGACGGCGGCGAAGGCGGCTGCGGCGACGGTGCCCACGGCGTATTCGACGGTCGACATTCCGGAGTCGTCGTGCCGCAGCCGGGTGAGGGCAGGTGTGGGGGTGGTGGTCGGGAACATGGATCTCCTCCTTGTGTTGGGCACGGTGGTCACCACCGTGCGAGAGCCTCGCCGGCCAGGCCGATGACGACCGGCGCGATACCGAGGACCAGGAACGCGGGCAGGAAGCACAGGCCGAGCGGTCCGGTGATCAGCACCGCCGCCCGCTGGGCCCGGGCCTGGGCCGTGTCGACGAGCCCGGCGCGGATGCGGGCCCCTTCGGTCCGCGCCACGTCGGCGAGCGCGGCGCCGGTGGCGGCGGAACGGCCGGCCGCCCGTGCGAAGGCGGCCAGCGCCGGCAGCCCGGAGGCGGCCCGCCACGCCTGGCCGGGGTCGGCACCCAGTTCGAGCAGCCCGGCGACTCTCCGCAGCGTGGAACCGGTGAGGCCGCCGAGCGGATCGGCCGCGGCCGACACCGCGGAGGCGACCGGCAGGCCGGCCTCCAGGCAGACGGCCAGCAGCTCCCACCGTCCGGCGAGGCCGAGCCCGTCGTCGTGATCTGCGCCCGCCGCGCGCCGGAGCGCGGCCGCGCCCGCTGCCCCCGCCGCCGCACCGGCCACGACACCGGCGACCGGGCCGGCGACGGCAGCGGTGAACACCCCCGTCGCGACCGCTCCGACGGCGACCCAGCCCGGCCGCAGCGCGACCGGCGGAACGGGTGCCGAGGGCGGTGGCGCAGCGAGCGCGCGCAGCCGCAACCGCCCGCCGGGTGCACCGGACACGGCGACGGCTACGGCGACCAGCGCGATCGCCGCGCTCATCGCGGCACCGCCGACCGCAGTATCTGCTCGGTCCACGCGCTGCCCGCGGCCAGGAGCGCGACCCCGAGCACCAGCAGTATCTGGCCGAGCACGCCGCCGCGGAGCACGGCGACGGGATCGGCGCCGACGAGCTGCCCGAGCCCGATACCGAGCGCCGGCAGCGCGGTGAGTACCGCGGCGGTGGCGCGTGGACCGGCCAGCTGTGCCCGGACGGTGTGGCCGAACCGGACCCGCCACCGGATGTCGTCCTGCGTCCCGGCGAGCAGCTCGGCGAGCGGGATGCCGTGCCGTTCGGCCAGTGCCCAGGTGCCGGCCAGCCGTAGGACGTCGGCGGCCGTCCCCGGCCGGCCGGCTGCGGCCCGCCGCAGCGCCTCGGGGATGTCATCGCCCATCTGTGCCGCGGCGGCCGCCGGGGCGAGGATCTCCGAGGCCAGCGGCCCATCGGCGGCGCAGCCGGCGAGCGCGGCGGCGGGATGGCTGCCGGCGCGCAGCTCGTCGGTGATGCGCCGCAGGGCATCGGCGAGCTGTTCGGACACCGATCGGGCGGCCGCAGCCGCCTGCCCGCCGCGCCTCCGGCGCCGCACGGTGTGGGCCACGAGCAGGCCGGTGGCGGCACCGCCCGGCCCGGCGACCGCCAGCCCGACCAGCCCGGCAAGGGCGATCGGTACGGTGCTCCACAGCCGTGGACGGACGCTGCGTGACCGTTCCGGGCGCAGCACCGCGAGCCGCGCCGCCGCGACCCCGCCCGGCGCGCAGAGCACGGCAGCGGCCAGGCACGCCAGCGAGATCACCACGGGGGCTCCACCTCGCGTTCGAGCAGCACGGTGTCCAGCGCGCCACGGTGCTCCGTCCACCCCGAGCGGCGCGACCACGCCGGCCGCACGACCACCGATCCGGCCTCGACCGCCAGTACCCCGACGCCTTCGAGCACGCGGGCACCGGACCGCAGCCGGCGCATGTGCAGCACCACCTGGATCGCGGCGGCCAGCTGGCTGTGCAGCGCCGCCCGGGAGAGCCCGCCGGGCGCGGCCAGCGCCTCCATGCGAGCCGGGATCTCGCGCGCCGAGTTGGCGTGGACGGTGCCGGCGCCGCCGTCGTGGCCGGTGTTCAGAGCGGCGAGCAGATCGCATACCTCGGCCCCGCGCACCTCGCCGATGACGATGCGGTCGGGGCGCATGCGCAGGGCCTGGCGCACGAGATCACGGAGCGCGACCCCGCCCGCTCCCTCGATGTTGGCGGGCCGGGCGACCAGCCGGACGGCGTGCGGGTGTCGCGGGCGGAGCTCCTCGGCGTCCTCCACGCACACGATGCGCTCGCGCGGATCGACCGCACTCAGCATCGCCCCGAGGATGGTGGTCTTGCCCGTGCCGGTGCCTCCGGACACGAGGAAGGCGAGCCGTGCGGCCAGCACGGCCCGCAGGATCGCCTCACCCGTGGCGTCGACCGTGCCCAGCGACCGCAGGGCGGCGAGATCGTGCGCAGCCGGTCGCAGGACGCGCAACGACAGGCACGTGCCGTCGGCCGCGATCGGGGGCAGGACGGCGTGCAACCGCACCCCCGCGTCGGCCAGCCAGCCGTCGACGTACGGGCTCGCGTCGTCCAGCCTGCGCCCGGCCGCGAGCGCGAGCCGCTGGGCGAGCCTGCGCACAGCGGGCTCATCGGCGAAGCGGACCGCGCTGCGCTCCAGGCCGTCGCCGCGGTCGACCCACACCGCATCCGGCCCGCACACGAGCACATCGGTGGTGCGCGGATCGCGCAGCAGCTCGTCGAGCGGTCCCGCCCCGACGAACTCCTGGCGCAGGGTGCGCAGCGCAGCCAGCACGTCGAGGTCGCTGGCGACGCCACCGGATTCCGCGCGCACCGCGGCAGCCACCGCGGCCGGGCTCGTGCCCGCACCGGTGGCGGCGAGGCGGGTGCGCACGCGGTCGACGAGGGAGGCCCGGCCCGACTCCAGCAGCCGTGGCCCGGTCACGATGCACTCCGACGTGCCCCACCGGAGACCGCGCGCAGCTCGGTGAGCACCGCCCGCGCGGCCACGGCCAGGGGGCCGCGAGGCCGCCCCGGCGCGGTGCCCCGTTCGAGCGCCTTGGCGAGCCCCGGCTCGGGCCGCATCGTGACGAGCAGCGGCAGCTCCAGCGCTCGGGCGATCTCGGTGGCATCGACCCCGCCCGGTGACGGGCCGCGCACCACGAGCCGCGGGGTGCTCCCGTGCTCGGCGAGCACCGCGGCCACCCGGGCCGCCGCCGACGACGAACGGACATCGGCCGACACGACCAGCAGCGTGAGATCCGCGGCGGTGAGCGCGGCGAGCGCGGCCTCGGTGGGGTAGCGGGGCAGGTCGCACACGACCGTCTCGCCTGCGCGCCGGCCGGCGTCGAGCACCGACGACACCGCGGCCGGAGTGGGGCCGTGGGCGGAGCGATCGCACGAGAGCACTCCGAGCTCGCCCGCGCCCCGACCGGCGACCGCAGGGGAGGGCAGGGCGGCGTGCAGCGCGGTGGCCGGTACCCGACCGCCGCCCACGTCGACGTCCGGCCAGCGCAGCCCGCCGACATCCTCCGCGCCGAGCACGAGATCCAGCCCGCCGCCGAGCGGATCGCAGTCGACCAGCAGCGTCCGGTCACCGTCGCGCACGGCGGTGACGGCGACCGCCGCCGCGAACACCGACGCACCGGCCCCGCCCCGACCACCGACCACCGCGAGGACGGCCCCGCCGCGGTGCTCTCCCTCCGCCGCCTCGGTGAGCGCGGCCACCAGCCACCCCTCGGCATCGGGGAGCGAGACGACGTGCTCGGCGCCGATCGCCACGGCGTGGCGCCACACCTCGGGCGGCGGTTCCCCCCGGGCCGCGACCACGACCCCGGCGCGGCGGGGCAGCCCGGCCGCCACACAGCGTTCCGCCGCCGCCATGTCGAGCAGCACCAGCGGGGCGTGGGCCCACAGGGCGCGGGCCTGCGCGGCATCGACGACGCGGTGCAGCTCGCAGCCGGCGGCCGCGGCCAGCCGCAGTATCGCGTCGAGCAGCTCGGCGTCGGCCGTCATGACGAGCCCGCGCCGTCGGTCCTCGACCGGGGGTGTTCCCTGCGCTCCCACATCCGCCTCCTCGCCGTGACCCGCTCCCGGTGGAGCGGCACGGACCAGAGTGGGGCCGTCGAGGCCTCGTGGCGGGACGACTTCACATCTGGGGATGGCCGGGACGCGATGTGGACAACTCGGCCGCCGAGGCCCCGCACGGGCCGGTCCTGACGGGGCCGTCCGGAAGAATGGAATCCGGGGGCGCCCCGGGAACGCAGACGGGACGACCCCCGCCAGGGGGGATTGGCGGGGGTCGTCGTCGGTTCAGCTCCGGGGGGTCGAGCTGAACCATGCCCGGACACATCCGGACGTCCTCAACTGTAGCCGCTGCGGAGCCGCAATGCGTGCCCTGGACGGAGCATCTGTGCCGATCTCGGTCGGCCATCCGGGCACTATCGGGCTCTGGCATGCTCACCCGTCGTGCCCGCTGTCCCCGCCCGGCCGACCGCTTCCCCGCCGCCCGGCGGCGCGGGTGCGGTGGCGTTCTTCGATCTGGACAAGACGATCATCGCGGGGTCCAGCGCGCTCGCCTTCAGCCGGCCGTTCCGCCGGCGCGGGCTGATCAGTCGCCGTGCCGCGCTGCGGAGCGTCTACGCGCAGTCGTTGCTGGTCCTCTCCGGTGCCGACGCCGACACGATGGACCTGCTGCGGCGGCGGATCACGGCCCTGTGCACCGGCTGGGAGGTCGCCCAGATCCGGGCGATCGTCGCCGAGACGCTGCACGAGATCGTCGCGCCACTGGTGTACGCGGAGGCCACCGCGCTCATCGCGGAGCACCGCGCGCAGGGCGACGAGATCGTCGTACTGTCGGCGTCGGGACTCGAGGTGGTGGAGCCGATCGCGGCGCTCGTCGGCGCGGACCGGTGCCTGGCGACCCGGATGGGCGTGGCCGACGGCCACTACACCGGAGTGATCGAGTACTACTGCTACGGGGAGGAGAAGGCCCTCGCCGCGGCGGCCGTCGCCGCCGAGTGCGGGTGCCGGCTCGAGGACTGCCGCGCCTACTCGGACTCGATCACCGATCTCCCGCTCCTGGAAGCGGTCGGCCACCCGACGGCGGTCAACCCGGACCGGGCGTTGCGGCGCGAGGCGGTCCGGCGGGGCTGGCCGATCCTGACCTTCGCCGATCCGGTGGCGCTGCGGTCGCGGTTCCGCCCCTCCGGCACGGCGGCCGTCGCCGCGGGGGTCGGGGCGGTGGCGCTGGTGGGCGTGGGCTGGTTCGGTCACCGCATGCTCACCCGGATGGTCACGCTGCGTGCCTGAACCGGTGCACCGCCGACGGCCCTTGCCGTGGCCCCGGTCACCGACTAGAAACGGTCCCACGGACTCCTGGTCGGCCAGGGGCGGTGCGGCAGAGAAGCACCCGTCCTCCCCGAGCGGGGCTCCGTACGCGGAGGACGGGCACTCCACGGTCAGCACGCCGCGGGAGGCATGTCGTCGTGGGGCCTGCGTACCGGGACGCCGGACGCCGAGGCCACCGACCACGACACGTAGTGCACGCCTGGAACCCGATCGTCGCGTCGGCGGGCGGCGTCCCCTCACGGGGCCGCCGCCCGTCACTATGCGTTACGGGAGTCGGCGATCGACAGCCCTTCGCTCGCTCCGGCCTCCCACTGCGCGCAGCAGTGCAGCAGCCAGCCGGCCAAGCCCTCGCGGCTGCCCGTGGCGAAGCCCGCCGCGGCCGTCCGGTACTCCGCCGCCCGGCGCAGGTGCCCCACCTCCGGTACCGCGAGCCCCTTCGGATCGAGACCGGCGGCGACGGCGGTCAGCCGGGCCGCGGCCCGCGCCACCACCCCGTTGGCCGACGGGAACGGCGCCAGCGCCAGCAGCTCGCCGTGCACCACCGCGACGAGCACCGGTGCGGGCACCGAGGATCCGCCGGTCACCAGGTCGGCGAGCAGGGCCAGTCGTGCCGAGATCCCGGCGCTGTTCCCGGGGCGTCCCAGTTCGTCCTCGCGCCGTTGCGCCGGCACCAGATCGGAGGCGGCGACGACATGCAACCGCGCCAGGGCCTGCAACGGCGACCGCTGCCAGACGCCGAGCAGCCGCCCCGACTCCTCGGCCGCCCGCACCGCGCCGGCCAGCACGGGGTCGGTGACGCTCGTCCCGTCGAGGTCCATCGGCGCGCCGTCCAGCGCCGCCGACGCCCTGGCGGCCCGCACGCTCGCCTCGGCCGCGCTTGCCGCCCACCCGCGCCGGTTGACCGGGTGGTTGTGAACGGCGACGAGCGCCTCACGGGCGCGGGCGACGGCCGCGGCCACTCCGGGCAGCTCGACGAGCGGCGCGAGGGGGTCGTCGCTGCTCATGCCGTGTGCCCCTGGACCGCGGCGCGGCCGGGTGCGGGGGCCGTGGCGGTGGTCGGCGCACTCACGGTCGACGCTCCTCGACCGGGGGCGCAGCCGGGATCGGGGGCGTGGTGGTGGTCGGCGGGCGACATGCACCCCATCGTGTCACCGGCCATGTCCTGCCCTTCCTGACGGTGCGCTCGTCATCGTCGGCCACTAGCGTTCGACCACGACGAGAGCCACCGGTCGATGCCGTCCGGTGTGCAGTGCAGCACCAGGAGGACATAAAAAGATGACAGAGTCCGGAGCGACACTGAGCAACCTGTCCACCGAGAGCCGCAGCTTCCCGCCGAGTGAGGAGTTCGCGAAGCAGGCCAACGCCACCGCCGACTGGTACGACCGCGCTGACGCCGACCGCGAGGCGTTCTGGGCGGAGCAGGCCGAGCGGCTGACCTGGTCGCAGAAGTGGGACGCGGTGCTGGACTGGCAGCCGCCGTTCGCCAAGTGGTTCGTGGGCGGGAAGCTCAACGTCGCCGTCAACTGCGTCGACCGGCACGTGGAGGCCGGCAACGGCGACCGCGTCGCGTTCCACTGGGAGGGCGAGCCGGGCGACTCCCGCACGATCACCTATGCCGACCTCAAGGACGAGGTCTCGAAGGCGGCGAACGCGCTCACCGAGCTGGGCGTCGGCGCGGGTGACCGGGTCGCGATCCAGCTGCCGATGATCCCCGAGGCCGCCATCGCGATGCTGGCCTGCGCCCGGCTGGGTGCGATGCACAGCGTCGTGTTCGGCGGGTTCTCGCCGGGGGCGCTCAGGGCCCGCATCGACGACGCCGAGTGCAAGCTGCTCATCACCTCCGACGGGCAGTTCCGCCGGGGCAAGCCGGCCCCGATGAAGGAGAACACCGACGAGGCCGTCAAGGACACCCCGTCGATCGAGCACGTGCTGGTGGTGAAGCGCACCGAGACCGAGGTGCCCTGGACCGAGGGCCGGGACGTGTGGTGGCACGACGTCGTCGGCAGGCAGTCGGCGGAGCACACTCCCGAGTCGTTCGACTCCGAGCACCCGCTCTACATCCTCTACACCTCGGGCACCACGGGGAAGCCGAAGGGCATCCTGCACACCTCGGGTGGCTACCTCACCCAGGCCGCGTACACCCACAACGCCGTGTTCGACCACAAGCCGGGCGAGAGCGTCTACTGGTGCACCGCCGACGTCGGCTGGGTGACCGGCCACAGCTACATCGTCTACGGGCCGCTGGCCAACGGCGCCACGTCGGTGATGTACGAGGGCACCCCGAACACCCCGCACGAGGGCCGGCACTGGGAGATCATCCAGAAGTACGGCGTCACCATCTACTACACCGCTCCCACGCTGATCCGCACGTTCATGAAGTGGGGCAAGGAGATCCCCGACAAGTACGACCTGTCGTCGCTGAAGGTGCTCGGCAGCGTCGGAGAGTCGATCAACCCCGAGGCCTGGATGTGGTACCGGGAGAACGTCGGGCACGACAACTGCCCGATCGTCGACACCTGGTGGCAGACCGAGACCGGCGCGATGATGATCGCGCCACTGCCCGGCGTGACCGCGACGAAGCCGGGCTCGGCGATGCGCCCGCTGCCGGGCATCGGCGCCACGATCGTCGACGAGTCGGGCACCCCGGTCGGCCACGGCGAGGGCGGCTACCTGGTGCTCGACCAGCCGTGGCCGGCGATGCTGCGCGGCATCTGGGGCGACGAGGAGCGCTACCGGGACACCTACTGGAGTCGCTTCGCCGACCAGGGCTACTACTTCGCCGGCGACGGTGCGAAGTACGACGACGACGGCGCGATCTGGCTCCTCGGCCGCGTCGACGACGTCATGAACGTGTCGGGCCACCGCATCTCCACGACCGAGGTCGAGTCGGCGTTGGTGAGCCACCCGACCGTGGCGGAGGCGGCGGTCGTCGGCGCCTCCGACCCCACCACCGGGCAGGGCATCGTCGCGTTCGTCATCCTGCGCGGCAACGCGGCCAAGGACGGCGGCGAGGAGGCGATCAAGGCACTGCGCGACCACGTCTCCAAGGAGATCGGGCCGATCGCCAAGCCCCGCCAGATCCTGGTCGTGGAGGAGCTGCCCAAGACCCGCTCCGGCAAGATCATGCGACGGCTGTTGCGCGATGTGGCGGAGAACCGCGAGGTGGGTGACGTCACGACGCTGGCCGACTCGGCGGTGATGGACCTGATCTCGTCCGGGCTCAAGGAGGGCAAGACGGAGGACTGAAAGACCCGCGGCGATCAGGCTCACCGACGGTGGTCGCCGCGGTCCGTTCGATGTCGAGGACCCAGCGGAGCGATCATGCAGCGCGCTCGGGTGGTGATCGTCGGATCGGTGCGCCGGCGGCCGGATGTGGCCGGGACTGCACCGAGACGGCGATCACCACCGCCGCCGGGCCGCCGTCTCCCAGCCGACGCCGACCGGCGACCGGGCCGCCGATCTCACGGCCGCGACGGCGCGGGCACGGGAACTCGGGAAGGCTTTCGGGGACCGAACGGGCATGCTGGACCGGTGCCCGACGTCGACCTCGAGGTGAACCGCTCGCTCGTGCTGCCCGCGAGCGAGCTCCACTGGCGGTTCTCGCGGGCGTCGGGTCCCGGAGGCCAGGGTGTCAACACCACCGACTCCCGCGCCGAGCTGTCGTTCGACCTGGCCGGGTCGCCGTCGGTGCCCGAGCACCTGCGCCGGCGGGCGCTGGCCCGGCTGGCCGCCCGGCTCGTCGACGGCGTGCTGACGATCGCGGCATCGGAACACCGCAGCCAGCTGCGCAACCGGGACGCCGCGCGGGAGCGCCTGGCATCGGCGCTGCGTGCGGCGACGGCGCCGGACCCCCCCAAGCGGCGGCCGACCACGCCGTCGAAGGGCGCGAAGCGCCGCAGGCTCGACGCCAAGACCCACCGCGGGCGGATCAAGCGGCTGCGCGGCCGCCCCGACGAATGAGTCACGAACCGGGCACAGGTCCCGTCGGGCCGTAGGATGCAGTGCAGGTGAGCCGGGAAGTCTGGTCGGCGCAGTCAGCGCCGTACCCACTTCCGCCGGAGCCGCCCGTGATCGCACGTCGCCTCATCGCCCCCGCGGGCGAGTTCGCCCGCTACCTCCGCACCGAGACCGTCGGCGGGATCGTCCTGCTCGCGGCCGCGGCGATCGCCGTCCTGTGGGCCAACTCGCCCTGGTCGGGGGCCTACCGCGGGCTCCGCGACACCGTCGTCGGGCCGGCGGCGCTGCACCTGGACCTGACGCTCGCCCAGTGGGCCACCGACGGGTTGCTCGCGGTGTTCTTCTTCGTCGTCGGGCTGGAGCTCAAGCGGGAGCTGGTCCTCGGCGAGCTGTCGACGGTCCGGCAGGCTCTGCTGCCGGTGGCGGCCGCGATCGGCGGCATGGTCGTGCCGGCGGCGGTCGCGCTGCTCGTCGGGGGTGGGGCGGCAGGGATGGACACGGCGTGGGCGGTACCGGTGGCCACCGACATCGCGTTCGCGCTCGGGGTGCTCGCGCTGGCCGGATCGGCGCTGCCGGTCACCGCGCGGGTGTTCCTGCTCGGGCTCGCCGTCGCCGACGACCTGGGCGCCATCGCCGTGATCGCGGTGCTGTTCAGCTCCGGGCTGAACCTGCTCGCGCTCGCCGCCGCCGTGCTGCTAGCGGCGCTGTACTGGTGGCTGCAGCGGCGCCGGGTGCGGGCCTGGTGGATCTACGTGCCGCTGGCCGCGGCCACCTGGCTGGCGGTGCACGACGCCGGCATCCACGCCACCATCGCCGGGGTGCTGCTGGGCCTGCTCACCCGCGTCCGTCCCGACGAGGGAGAGACCGCGTCGCCCGCGCTGCGACTGGAACACCGCCTGCAGCCCTGGTCGGCGGGCGTCTGCGTGCCGGTGTTCGCGCTGCTGGCGGCCGGGGTGCCGGTGGGCGGGGCCGCCCTGCGGGAGGTGTTCACCGGTCCCGTGCCGCTCGCGGTGCTCGCCGGGCTGTTGGCGGGCAAGGTCGTCGGGATCCTCGGGGCGTCCTGGCTCGCGATCCGCATCACGCCCGCCTGCCGCCCACGGGGGCTGGGCTGGCGCGACATGGCGGCCGTGTCGATGCTCGGTGGCGTCGGGTTCACCGTCAGCCTGCTGATCGCGGAGCTGTCGCTGACCGGGCCCGTCCTCGACGCGACGAAGGCCGCGGTGCTCATCGCCTCGGCCGCGGCGTCGTTGCTCGCGGCCGCGATGCTGCTCCGGCGCGGCCGGGTGCATGCCGCGCTCGCCGACACGACAGTTTGATCGACTGCGTCCTGGGCGGGCATCGGGGGCGCGGCCGTGGAAGGATGACGACCCGATCATCCGTTGCAGCCGAGCAGGAGGACCACTGTGGCCAGCCCGACCAGCGCAGGCGGCGCGGAGGTCCCTCCGGTCCTGCCGTCGATCCCGCTCTCCAAGGAGCCCGTGACGCCCCCGGGTGAGCAGTCCATCGGCGGGCTGGTCAAGGAGGCCACCGCGCAGGTGTCGACGCTCGTGCGCGCCGAGGTCGAGCTCGCGCGGGCCGAGGTCACCGCCGAGGTGAAGAAGGGCCTGCAGGGCAGCATCTTCTTCATCGTCGCGCTGGTGATCGCGCTGTTCAGCCTGTTCTACCTGTTCTTCGCGCTCGCCGAACTGCTCGCGATCTGGCTCAACCGTGCCGCCGCGTTCGGCATCGTCTTCGGTCTGATGCTCGTTGTCGCCGGCCTGTTCGGGCTCCTCGGCTACCTACGCGTACGCAAGATCCGCAAGCCCGAGCGCACCATCGCCTCGCTCAAGGACTCGGCGCAGGTGCTGTCGCAGCGCGGTCGCGGCGGGGCCGCCGAGCTGAACGGGCACGGCGCCGCAGGCCGCTAGTGCCCCGCCCGGAAAGGCTGGTGCGTCACTCGGCGGAACCAGGTGCTCGCAGGCAGGGCGCCGCCCGACCCTCGTACCGGGCGTACTCGGGCCGGGCGGCAACGCCGCCTGCGGGCACCTGGGCCGCCGAGTCATGTGCCGAACCTTTCGGGGCGAGGCACTAGTGCGCCCGGATGCCTCGTCCACCCGGTTGCCGGGGCCGTGGACGCACCGGGCGGTCTGGGCCAACGGCATCCGGCTGCACGTCGCCGGGTGCGGTGAGGGCCCGCTCGTCGTGCTCCTGCACGGCTTTCCGGAGTTCTGGTGGTCCTGGCGCCACCAGCTGACCGCGCTCGCGGCGCACGGGTACCGGGCCGTCGCCGTCGACCTGCGCGGCTACGGCGACACCGACAAGCCCCCGCGCGGCTACGACCTCTGGACCCTCGCCGGCGATGTCGCCGGGCTGATCCGGGCGTTGGGGGAGCCGCGCGCGCACGTCGTCGGTCACGACTGGGGAGGGCTCGTCGGCTGGACGCTCACGGCCCTGCACCCGCGGCTCGTACGGACGCTGGCCGTGCTGGGGGCGCCGCACCCCCTCGCCGTCCGATCGGCGGTGGTGCGCGACGTCCGCGGCCAGGGCCGGGCCACGGCGTCCTACGCGCTCGGCTTCCAGCTGCCGCGCCGGCCGGAGCGGTCGTTGCGCAGCCACGGAGGGGCTCGCGTCGAGCAGATCATGCGACGCTGGGCCGGAGCGGAGTGGGCGGCCTCGGACGACTTCGCCGCCGCCGTCGCGCAGTACCGGCACGCGATCCAGGTGCCGGGGGTCGTTCACTGCGCACTGGAGTACTACCGGTGGGCGCTGCGCTCGCAGGCGCGGATCGAGGGCCGCCGGTTCGCGGCGGCCGTCGCGCGCGTGCCGGAGGTGCCGGTGCTGCAGGTGCACGGGGCCGACGACCCGTGCCTGCTCACCCGCACGGCCACCGCGTCGCGCCCGTGGGCGGGGGATCGGTACGCGCTCGAGGTGCTGCCGGCCACCGGTCACTTCCCCCATGAGGAACGGCCGTCGACCGTCAACGACCTGCTGGTCGGCTTCCTGAAGGACTGATCGGCACGCCCGCCGGCCCTGACTCGCGCGCAGATCCGTACCGACTCGCGCGCACTTCCGTACCGACTCGCGCGCGTGTCAGGTCTCGTCGCGGCTGAGCATGGCCTCCTCGAGGTCCAGGCGGCGCAGCACGCGGCGCAGCACCTCGTCGTCGATGGCGCCGGAGTTGCGGCCCTCGACGAACGTCACACGCTCCTGTGTGAGCATCTCGCGGCGCAGCCTGCGATAGGCCGCGCTCGGGCTCTCGCCGGCCTCCGACTCGGGCCTGCCCAGCTGCTCCCACACCGAGTTGGCGCTCTGCTGGGCCAGGAAGCGGAGCTTCTGCACCAGGTGTGGGGCCTGTTCGACGTCGCCGACGAGCTCGTCGAGGCGGCCGATCGACGCCTGCACCGCGTCGTACTGGGTCTGGGCCTCCGCGAGGACGTCGGCCTGGAACTCCGTCTCCCGCACCCCCAGCCTGCGGATCACCGTGGGGAGGGTGAGGCCGTGCAGCAGCAGCGTCGCCACGGTGACGAAGAAGGCCAGGAACATGATCGTCTCCCGGCCGGGCACACCCGGCGGGATCGCGAACGCCGCGGCGAGGGTGACCACGCCGCGCATCCCGGACCACGAGATCACCGCGGGTATCTGCCATCGGGGCCGGGCATCATTGCGACGCACGGCCGGGAACAGCGCACGGGGCAGGTAGGTGGCCGGGAAGACCCACACGATCCGGGCGACCACGGCAGCCAGCGTCACGATCGTGCCGGTGACCAGCAGCGGGACGATGTCGCCCACTGCCATGACGACCGTGGTCAGCTGCAGCCCGATCAGGGCGAACACCACCGACTCCAGGATCGTGTCGCTGGCCCGCCACACCGCCTGCTCCTGCAGCCGGGTGGCGTACCCGCTCTCCGGGGCGTGGTGGCCCAGGTAGATCCCCGCGACGACGACGGCGAGCACCCCGGACGTGTGCGCCTCCTCGGCCACCAGGTACACCGCGAACGGCGCGATGAGGCCGAGCGCGCTCTCCACGTTCGGGTCGTCGAGCCGGCGGCGGATCCGGTGCACGAGCCAGCCGATCGCGTACCCGATCGCCGTGCCGCCCACCGCGGCCAGCACGAACATCCCGGCCGCTTCGAGCGGCGTGATCGCGGTGCCGGCGGCGACGGCGACGAACACCCGGAACAGCGTGAGGGCGGTGGCGTCGTTGACGAGGCTCTCGCCGCCCAGGATGGTCATGACGCGCCGGGGCAGGCCGAGCCTGCGGCCCACGGCGAGCGCGGAGACCGCGTCGGGCGGCGCGACGACGGCGCCGAGCACGAGCGCGGAGGGCAGCGTCAGCTCCGGCACCACCCACCACGCGACGAGCCCGACCGTCACCGCCGTGAAGGCCGGCAGGCCGATGGCGAGCAGCCCGATCGGCCGCTTGTTGGCGCGAATGCCCAGGTAGGACGACTCCAGTGCGGCCGAGTAGAGCAGCGGGGTGAGGACGACGAGCAGCACGACGTCGGGGTCGAACTCCACGGCCTCGACACCGGGGACGCGGGACGCCGCGATGCCCGCCACCACGAGCACGAGCGGCGCGGAGACGTCGAGGCGGCGGCAGATCCAGGTGATCGCCAACGCGCCGGCGATCAGGGCCAGGAGGGTCAGCTCGGTGTTCACGGGTTGCTCCCGCGGTCGAATTTCACGAGGAGCAGGATGGACCATCTATGAGCTGCGCACACACCACCGATTTCGAGACAACGTCCTGGGCCGAACCCCGCCCCGGATCCGAGGACGAGTGCCAGGACTGCCACGCGCTGGGCGAGAACGTGTGGGCGCACCTGCGGATGTGCCTGTCCTGCGGCCACGTGGCCTGCTGCGACTCCAGCCCGCACCGGCACGCCACGGTCCACCACCGCGACACCGGGCACGCGGTGATGCGGTCGTTCGAGCCCGGCGAGACCTGGCGATGGTGCTACGAGGACCACCGCATCGTCTGACGGCCCGCGGTACGGGTCGCCGCACCGCGATCGGCTGATCACGGTGTCGACGTCGGCCCCGGGGATCACCTGGCGACGTCGGTGCCCCGATCGGCGCGCTCGGCCGCTCGTTGCGGCTCCGGCCGGGTGGGAACGGGGCGGGTCAGCAGCAGTACCGCCACCCCCGCGACGATGCCGCCCGCGCCCGCGACGAGGAACGCGGCGTCCAGGCCCGTGGCGAACGCGGACCCGACGGCGTCGCCGAACTGGGGGGCGGATCCCAACACGGCGCGGGCCTGCCCGCCGGCCAGCGCGCTCGCGACCCCGGGCGCGCCCGGCACGCCGTCGCCGTCGAGGCTGCCGGCGGCACGGGAGGCGAACACGCTGCCCAGCACCGCGATGCCGAACGCGAAGCCCAGCTGGCGTGCGGTGTTGACCGCACCGGCCGCCATCCCGCCCCGCTGCGGCGCCACCGCGCCCATCGCCGTCGAGCTCAGGGTGGGGGTCGCCAGCCCGACACCGACGCCGATCACGGCGAAGCCCGCGATCAGTGCGGGCCAGCTCGACCCGGGCCCGACGAACAGCGCGCAGAGCAACGCGCCCGCCCCGATCAGCAGGAGGCCGCCGCCGATGATCGGCCCGGGTGCGGCCCGGTTCAGGAACCGGCCGATCGCCGCCGAGACGACGATCGAGCTGATCGACAGCGGCAGCCCGGTCAGCCCGGCCTCGATGGGGGACAGGCCGATCAGCGACTGCAGCCAGATCGACGTGTAGGTGAGGACGGCGAACGCGGCGAAGTTCAGCAGCAGTGCGGCCACCATCACACCGACGAACGTGCGGTTGTGGAACAGCGCGAGGTCGAGCAGCGGGTGGTCGCTGCGCCGCTCGACCGCGACGAACGCGGCCAGCGCGCCGAGGCCCAGCGCCAGCAGGCCGAGCACGGTGCCCGACGCCCAGCCGTCGTCGCCGGCGCGGATCATCGCGAACGTCAGCGCGCCCGCCGCCACGGTGAAGGTGATCACACCGGGGAGATCGAGCCGCAGGCGCGCCGACGGCCTCCCGCCGGCGAGCACCACGAACGCCATCGCGATGGCCGCGACACTGATCGGCACGTTGACGAAGAAGATCCACCGCCAGGACAGGCCCTGCGTGAGCAGGCCCCCGACGATCGGCCCCACCGCGGCCGACGCGCCGCTGACCGCCCCCCAGATCCCGTACGCGGTGCCGCGGTCGCGGCCCTGGTAGGAGCTGTTGAGCAGCGCGAACGTGGTCGCGAACATCGCCGCGCCGCCGATGCCCTGCACGGCGCGGGCGGTGATGAGCAGGCCCGCGTCGGCGGCCAGGCCGCAGGCCATGGACGACACCGCGAACAGCGCGAGCCCGGCGATGTAGACCCGCCGGTGGCCCTGGATGTCGGCGAGGGAACCGATGCCCATGAGCAGCGCGGCGAGCGCCAGCGCGTAGGCGTCGATCACCCACTGCAGCGACGAGAAGGAGGTGCCGAGGTCCTGGGCCATGTCCGGCAGCGCGACGTTCACGATCGTGACGTCCACCAGGAGCATGAACGTGCCCAGACAGACCGTGATCAACGGCCACCACTTGCGCATCATGGAACCATCATCACCGGAGTGGTTCGGATCGGCTCGCGGACGGTCCACGGCCTGCGACGCGACCGGCGGCCCCGTTCCGCGCATCGTGGAGCGGGCCGGGTCCCGGCGGCCGTTCGTACCGGTGATCGCAGCCTGCGCGGCCCGGACGTCGATCCCGGCCCCGCCGGCCGCGATCCGGCCCCAGGCCTAGTGTCCCGGCCAACCCCACCGTGGCCGGTGCACCAGTACCGTCACGCGGTCCGCCCTGGCGAAGCGGCGCACCACGTCCACCCGCACCGCACCGCACGCTCCCGCGATCAGTGGCGCGGCCGCCGCGACGTCGGCGGGGGTGATGCCCGCGCGCAGCCAGATCGAGACCCGGACCGAACGCCCGATCGGCCGCGACGCCACCACCCAGGGCGCCCGCCCGTCCCGGTTCCCGACGCCCGCCGCCGCGAGCCCCGCCCGCACCCGGTGCGGCACGACGAGCGCCTGCGTCAGCTGGACCGCGCGCATCCGCGCCCCCGGCACGAACACCGCGAGCACGCCCAGGACCAGCGCCACGATCGTGAACGCGTCGCTGCCGACGGAGCGCCACGCGACCACCACCACGCCCGTGGCGAGCAGCTCGGCCCGCCACCGCACCAGCGCCGCCAGCGCCCCCGGCCTGCGCCGCGGCGGGGGCAGCAGGCGGCGGAGGCCACCGTCGCCGCTCACGACGTCAGGATCGACGCCGGGGCCGGCGCCGGGGTGTCCCACCGCGGGTCGCGGTAGGTGCGCCGGAACAGGGCCTCCCTCCGGACCTCCCAGCCGCGGGCGACGGCGTCGAGGTCCGGCTCCCGGAAGATCAGGTGGTCCGCCTCGTCCAGCATGCGGATCCAGGACGCTGCCCTGCTCGCCATGGGTTTCTCCCCTCCGTGAGGTGTGTGCCCGCTCGTCCCGTTCGTAGGTCGCCCGACGCCGGGGAACCCACGCCTGAGCTGCGGAGCAGCCTGTGTGTTGGGCTGAACGGGTGGTTCTCGGCCGGACCCGGGGTCGGCTGCGGCCGGCGCGGCCTACAACCACTCCGGGGTAGGCGGGCCGAACCAGCGGCCCACGATCGTGAGTGCCGCCGAGACAGCGGGGGATCCGATGGCCGACGGTCTGTCGGAGGGCGACCTCGCCCTCTACGAGCTGCTCGCCGACGAGGAGTTCGACGACCAGGCCCTGGAGCTGCTCGCCGTGCCGCTGGTGGCGTACGCGCGCCCGATCCTGATCTCCTGGATGTCCTCGGGACGGATCTACCTCGAGTGCGCGGGCAAGGGCAGGCCGCTGCACCCCTCCGACGACGAGCGCGACCATCTCCGCCGCAACGGCGACGAGGCCGGGGAGCTGGTTGCCGATGCACTCGCCATGGGGCTGCGGCTGTTGCAGGCCAACGCGATGGCGGGGGTCCAGAAATGGAGCCGGGCCGGGAACGCCTCGCTGACCACCTACTACGTCACCGCCTGCGTGCTCACGTTTCCGACGCCGTTCCGGCGGTGGAGCCGCGAGTTCCGCCGACGCCCGGTACCCACGCCCCCCGACGACGCCACGTTCGGCCGGCTGCGCGCCGCCGACGACCCGGCGTTCGAGGTCCTGTCCGAGATCGACGCGAGGAAGAGGCTGGACGCCATGCCACCGCAGGTCCGCACGATCGTGGAGCTCAAGATCGCCGGGCTGACCCACGCCCGGATAGCGGAGCGACTGGGGATGCCGAGCGGACGGGCGGTCGAGGGGGTGCTGCGTCGCTATCGCAGCACCCTCGACGGTGACGGGGGCGCCCGGTGAACGACCGCGACCCCGGTCTCGTCCGCCAGCTGCTCGCCGTACTGGAACTGCGCCAGGCCGAGGCGCCCACCCCGGCCAGGGCGGCCACCATCGCCGAGCTCGCGGCCGCTCTGGAGCCCGGCCGCCGGCGGGTCCCGCTGCCGGAGATCGTCGAGGCCGTCGAGCGGTCGTCGCTGGGCAGCGAGTACGCGCAGGCGATGCGTCGTGAGACGACGCCCCGGGCCGTCGCCGACGTCCTCGCCAGGGTCGAGCGGCTCGCCGCCCGGGGAGGCCCGGCCACCGATCCCGCCGGCCCCGGGACGGCACCGGTCGCCGAGACCGTCCTCTACGGTCCCGTCGCCGACTGGTCCCGGGAGCTGACCACGCTGCGGGAGCAGGCGGGCGGGGTTGCGGAGAAGATCCTCGTCGAGCTGGCGGGGATGGGCCTGGACCTGACCGCCGACGGGCTGGACGCGGTGCTGACCGCCCCGCCGGTGAGCCTGGACCGGGAGCTGGTGCGCTCGGTGGTCACCGTGCTCGGCGGCGACTGGACGGGGGAGGGGTACGAGGCGTCCTACGACGCCGCGCTCGACGAGCAGCGGCGTCTCGACGGCCGGCTCGGGGCGGCGACGGGGCGCCAGGACGTCTCCGGCCTCGCCGGGGCCGATCCGCTCACCACCCGGACCCTGCTGCGCCAGGCGCAGGCCGAGGTCGAGCTGCTCCCGCCCGTGGTCCGTGGTCGGGACGACCTGGTCGCCGAGCTGGTGGAGCTGTTGGGCAGGCCGCCGGCGGGTCCACGGGTGCTGGTCGGTGCGGCGGGCTCGGGGAAGAGCACGGTGGCGCGGGCCGTCGCGGCAGTGGCGACGGAGCGGTCCCTGCGGGTGTGGTGGGTGCCCGCGGGGGACCCCAACCAGATCGTGCGCGGCATGCTCGCCGTGGCCACCCAGCTCGGGGCGCCCGTCGCCGATCTCAACGCGCTGCAGGCCGATCCCGCCACCGGAGCGGAGCTGCTGTGGCGACGCCTCGACGGGAGCGCCACGGGCTGGCTGCTGGTGTTCGACGGCGCCGACGATCCCGACCTGCTCGCCGTGCCGTCCGAGGACGGGCCGTGCAGCTGGCTGCGGTCGAGTCCGGCCGGCACGGTGATGGTCACCAGCCGCGAGTGCGACCCGGAGCGGTGGGACCCGTCCGCCGTCCTCACCGGCGTCGGCGACCTCACGCCCGACGCCGGGGCGCTCGTCGTGCTCGACCGCGCCCGCCGCCGCGGGGCCCCCGGGTCCGACGCCGCGGCACTCGCCGGTGCGCGGGCTCTGTCGGTGCAGGTGGGCGGCGTCGCGCTGGCGCTGCGGATCCTCGGCAGCTGCATCGGCGCGGCGGGCGCCGACATGGCATCGGTCGCGGCCGCACTGCCCCGCGGACCGGTCGACGACTCGGCGGCCGGCCGGATCGCGCAGGCGTGGCGGCTGGCCGTCGACGGGCTCGCGGACCGCGGGATGCCCGAGGCCCGCACCCTGCTGCGGTTGCTCGCCCTGTACGCACCGGCCTGGGTGATCCCGCTGGAGGTGATCACGCCGGTGCGGCTGGCGCACTGCGGGCTGCCCACCGGCGCGGACGGCGGGGACGCGCTCGGTGTCTGGCGGCGTGCGCTGGACGGGTTGCGGCTCGCGGGCCTGGTCGGGGACAAGCTGACGGCAGGCGCCCAGGTGCCCGGCGTGGTCGTGCATCCGCTCGTGGCGGAGGTCTCGCGGCTCGCGGGGCCGGCCGGTGCCGCCGTGGACGGCGACGCGATCGAGGCCGCCGCCGTCGACGTGCTGCTGCGCGCCACCACCGGTCTGGACGCCGGCCGCCCGGCACACTGGCCGGCGCTGCGGCGGCTGGAGCCGCACGCCTACGCGTTGCTGGACAACCTCGTCACCGCGGAGCCCGGGATCCGCTCCGCGGCGCTGCGGTTGGCGAACCGGATCGCCGAGGGGCTGATCCGCGCCGGCCTGTTCGCGCTGGGCGAGGCCCTCATCCGTCACGCCCAGAGCCGCACGAGCGCGCTCGGCCCGCACGCGGCGGATCGGCTCGACGCCGAGTACACGCTGGCCCGGGCGCTGGGCCTGCGCGGCGAGCTCGCCGATTCGGAGGCGCGGCTGCGCAAGCTGCTGCTGGAGCTGCGCCGGATCGGGCGCAACGACACCCCGCGGGCCCTCGCGGTGCGCGACCACCTCGCCTGGGTCCTGGCCGAGCAGGGGCGGCTGGACGAGGCGCACCGGCGGTTCCGCGACCTGCTGCCCGAGTGCGAGCGGGTGCTGGGCCGCGAGCACCGCGACACCCTCGCGGTGCGGCACCGGATCGCCTGGATCACCGCGCTGCGCGGCCGGCCCGCCGAGGCGGTCGACCAGTTCGCGAGCCTGCTGCCGCAGCGGATCGCGGCGCTGGGCCCCGACCACATGGAGGTGCTCAGCTCCCGGTACCGGCTGGCGTGGGCGCGCAGCCACGCCGGGCACCAGGAGCAGGCCGAGGCGGAGTTTCTCGACCTGCTGGGCGACGTCGAGCGCGTCTTCGACCCCGACTCGGCCGCGGTGATCATGGTGCGGGCGCGCCTGGCCTGGATCCGGACGTGGACGTGCCGCTTCCCCCAGGCCGAGGCCGACTACCGCACCGTGCTGGAGGCCCGCACCCGGGTGCTCGGTGCGCACCATCCCCGCACGCTGCGGGCGCGCGTCGACCTCGGCTGGGTGCTGGGACGCCGGGGTGACCACCGCGGGGCCGAGCGGCTCTACCGCGAGGTGCTGGCCGAGGTCGAGCGCACCCCCGAGCTGGGCCGGGACCATCCGCTGGCGCTCGACACCAGCGGGCAGATCACCCTGCTGCTGGTGGAGGCGGGCCGGCTCGACGAGGCCGCGCGCCGGGCCCGGGCGCTCGTCACCCACCAGCGCCGGGTGTCCGGGCCCGACCACCCGGCGACCCTGCTCACCCGGCGCACGCTGGGGGTGGTGCTCGCCGCGCGGGGGCGGCTGGGCGAGGCCGAGCGGCACCTGGACGTGGTGGCGGCCGATCAGGAACGGCTGCTGGGTCCCGATCACCGGCACACGCTGGAGACGCGGGCCGAGTTCGCGAGCGTCATCGGGCGCCGCGGGCGGCTGGACGAGGCGCAGAGCCTCATCGAGGACGTCCTGCGGGCCCGCGAGCAGGTGCTCGGGCCGCTGCACCCGCACACGCTGGCCAGCCGCCAGCAGGTGGTGTGGGTGCTGGGCGAGCGCGACGAGCTGGCCGAGGCGCGCGACCGCTGCCGGGCGCTCATCGCGGCCCAGCGGACGGTGATGGGGCCGCTGCACCCCGACACGCTGTCCGCGCGGTACCGGCTGGGCTGGCTGCTGGCGCTGGCCGGCCGCGGGGCGGAGGCCGCCGAGGCGTACCGCGCGCTGGTGGCCGATCAGCACCGCGTGCTGGGCCGCGAGCACCCGCACACCCTGCGCAGCCGCCACGGCCTGGCGGCCGAGCTGCTGCGGGCCGGCCGGTACGAGGACGGGGAGCGGGAGCTGCGCAACATCCTCATCGACCGCATCCCGCTGCTCGGCCGTGATCACCCCGACACCCTGGCCAACCGGCACAGCCTCGCGTTCGCGCTGTTCCTGCGCGGGTCGCTGCCGGAGTCGGAGCGCTCGATGCAGGCCGTCCTGCTCGACCAGCTGGCGGCGCTCGGGCCGGACCACCGCAACACCCTCGCCACGCGGGAGCGGCTGGCCTGGATCCAGGAGCGGCAGGGCCGGCTGGCGGACGCCGGCGACAACTGGAAGGCGCTGGCTTCGGACCGGGAGCGGTTGCTGGGCCACGACCACCCCGACACCCGGCGCGCGTGGGAGCGGCTGGCCGCCTTCTCCCACGAGGTGTCGCGCTGGTGGTGAGGAGCTACCCGATCAGCCGGAGCGCCACCCCGGCCACGAACACCAGCGCTCCGACGATCATGAGGGCCTTCGCGAGCGGCGCCACCTCGCCGTCGGCCTTCACGCCGCGGGCGGCCAGCAGGTTGCCGCCACCCAGCAGCGCCATGCCCAGCGCCGCAACGATGCCGAACACCGGGAACGCGCCCACGGCGAGCACGAGCGCCGCGGCCCCGGAGAACTGGTGGGCCCGGGTGCGTCGCGTGCGGTCGTCGATCTCGGTCACATCGCCATCATCCACGACTCGCGCCCGTAGACGGCGATCGCCGCCACCGCGGTGTCCGGGTGGTCGGTGAACAGGCCGTCGATGTCGGCGGCGAGGAAGGCCGCGTACTCGCCGAACGCGTCGCCGTGGTGTGCCGGATCCGAGCCGCGGCGCAGGCCGGCCGGCAGGAACCGGTTCTCGTTGCGGAAGGTGTAGGGAAAGACGAGCAGGCCCGCCGCGTGGGCGTCGGCGACCAGCGACGTGGGCGTGCCCAGGTTGTCGTCGGTGTCCCGGGGGATCACCAGGCCCTTGGCCGGGCCCAGGCCCTCGGCGTAGGTCGCGATCCGGGCCAGCCCCTCGGGGGTGACGAGCCCCGCGTCCCGCTCCTCGACCAGCTGGGTGAACGACACGCTCAGCTCGTCGCGGATCGAGCGCAGGAAGCCGGCGTCGAACGACTCCACGACCATCGGGATGTCGTCCGGTGCCCCGGCGAGCGTGCGCGCGACCGCGGGCTCCAGCGGGATCCCCATCGCCGCGAAGTGAGCGGGGTGCTTGACCTCGGCGTACACACCGACCGACAACCGCGTCGCCAGCTCGAGGATCTCGTCGAACGTGGTGATGCCGAACCGCTTGTCGTAGAGCGTGTTGGGCTGGCGGATGTGCGGGATCGGCTCGGTGGCGCGCAGCGTCCGCAGCTCGGCGAGGGTGAAGTCGTGGGTGAACCACCCGGTGTGGGCGACGCCGTCGACGGTGACGGTGCGGCGGCGGTCGGCGAACTCGGGCCGCGCCGCCACGTCGGTGCTGCCGCCGATCTCCGGTTCGTGGCGGGCCACCAGCACGCCGTCGGCGGTGGCCACGAGATCGGGCTCGATGTAGTCGGCGCCCAGCCGCGCGGCGATCTCGTAGGAGGCCAGCGTGTGCTCGGGCCGGTAACCGGCCGCGCCCCGGTGCCCGATCACGAGGGGGGCCGCGGGCCGGCGGGCCAGCGATCCGCGGGCGTGGCGTGCGCCGGAGGGCATGGTCGTCATCCTCCGGCGCCGCGACGGCGGTTGCCAGGCCGTCGTCACGTCCGGAGGGTGAACGGACGGCGTGTCGGCCCACGTTCTACGATTCCGCCTCGTGCGCGTCCTCGTGGTGGGGTCCGGTGCTCGTGAGCACGCCATCGTCCTGGCCCTGGCGCAGGACCCCGAGGTGACCGCACTCGCGTGCGCACCCGGCAACGCGGGGACGGTCGCGGTGGCCGAGTTCCGGGGCGTCGACGCCGCCGATCCGGCGGCCGTGTCCGCGCTCGCGGTGGACTGGAAGGCCGATCTCGTCGTCATCGGGCCCGAGGTGCCGCTGGTGGCCGGGGTGGCCGACGCCGTCCGCGCCGCGGGCGTCCCGTGTTTCGGGCCCAGCGCCGCCGCCGCCCGCATCGAGGGCTCCAAGACCTTCGCCAAGGACGTCATGGCGTCGGCGGGCGTCCGCACGGCCACCGCGGAGATCGTCGACAACCCGGCCCGGCTCGACGCCGCGCTGGCCCGCTTCGCACCGCCCTACGTCGTCAAGGACGACGGGCTCGCGGCGGGCAAGGGCGTGGTGGTCAGCACCGACCTCGACATCGCGCGCGCCCACGCGATGACGCTGCTCGACAGCGGTCACCCGGTGTTGCTGGAATCGTTCCTCGACGGGCCCGAGGTGTCGCTGTTCTGCCTCGTCGAGGGCGAGACGGTGGTCCCGTTGCTGCCCGCGCAGGACTTCAAGCGCGTCGGCGACGACGACTCGGGCCCCAACACCGGCGGGATGGGCGCCTACGCGCCGCTGCCGTGGGCGCCGCCCGCGCTCGTAGACGAGCTGGTCACCGACGTCGTCGCGCCCGTGGCCGGGGAGCTGGCGCGCCGCGGCACCCCGTTCTCCGGGCTGCTCTACGCGGGGCTCGCGCTGACCTCCGCCGGGCCCGCGGTGGTGGAGTTCAACTGCCGGTTCGGCGACCCGGAGACCCAGGTCGTGCTCGCCCTGCTGCGCTCACCGCTGGCGCGGCTGCTGCACGCCACGGCGACCGGGGCGCTGGCGGCGGAGCCGCCGCTGCAGTGGGCCGACGGCGCGGCCGTGGCCGTCGTCGTCGCGGCCGAGGGCTATCCCGCCACCCCGCGGCTCGGTGACGTGATCACCGGATCGGAGGCCGACGGCGTGCTCCACGCCGGCACCCGGCGCCGCGATGACGGCGCGGTCGTCTCGGCCGGTGGGCGGGTGCTCTCGGTGGTCGGGACGGGCGCCGGCCTGGCCGAGGCGCGCGAGGACGCGTACCGGAGGCTGGCGGGCGTGCGCCTCGCAGGCTCGCACCACCGCACGGACATCGCGCAGAAGGCGGCCGACGACGCGATCACGGTCCCGAGCCACGTCGGGTGACAACCGCAACGAGCCCGCGCGATGCAGGCCGTCGAGCGCCGTGACAGCATCGAGCCCGCGCGATGCTCCGGGCGCGTCGTTCCAGGCTCTCGTGGTGAGTACGTCATCTCTCGGCCCGCTCCGGGTGGCGCGGCGCGCCGAGATCCCCCCGTTCCACGTCATGGACGTGTGGGTCGCGGCGGGGGAGCGGCAACGCACCCACGGCGACCTGGTGAACCTCTCGGCCGGCCAGCCGTCGACCCCGGCGCCGGCCGCGGTGCGGGAGGGGGCCGCGCGGGCGCTGGTCGAGCAGGTGCTCGGCTATACCGTGGCGCTGGGCATCCCGGAGCTGCGCGAGGGCATCGCCGCGCACTACGCCCGCACCTACGGCCTCGACGTGCCGGCCGGGCAGGTGGTGGTGACCACCGGGTCGTCCGGCGGGTTCCTGCTGGCCTTCCTCGCCGCGTTCGACGCGGGCGACCGGGTGGCGATGGCCCGCCCCGGCTACCCTTGCTACCGCAACATCCTCTCGGCGCTGGGCTGCGAGGTCGTCGAGCTGCCGTGCGGCCCGCAGACGCGCTACCAGCCCACGGTCGCGATGCTGGAGGCCCTCGACGAGCCGGTGAAGGGGCTGATCGTGGCCAGCCCGGCCAACCCGACGGGCACCGTGATGCCCCCCGCCGAGCTGGCCGCGCTGGCAGCGTACTGCGAGCGCACCGGCGTGCAGTTGATCAGCGACGAGATCTACCACGGCATCTCCTACGACGGCGCGCCTGCGACCTCCTCGGCGTGGAGCACCTCCAGCGAGGCCGTCGTCGTCAACTCGTTCTCCAAGTACTTCTCGATGACCGGTTGGCGGCTGGGCTGGCTGCTGGTGCCGCCGCGCCTGCTGCGCGCCGTCGAGCGCCTGGCCGGCAACTTCACCGTCTGCCCGCCCGCGCCGGCCCAGTACGCGGCGCTGGGGGCGTTCGCGGAGTCGAGCTACGCGGAGGCGGACTCGCACGTGGCCCGCTACGCCGCGAACCGCAGGCTGCTGCTGGACGGCCTGGCGCGCCTGGGCATCACCCGGCTCGCGCCCGCCGACGGGGCCTTCTACGTCTACGCGGACGTCGCGCACCTCACCGCCGACTCGATGGACCTCACCTACCGGCTGCTCTCCGACATCGGCCTGGCGGTGGCCCCCGGGCTGGACTTCGACCCGGTGGAGGGGCACCGCTGGATCCGCTTCTCCTGCGCGGGCACGCCCGAGGACGTCGCGGAGGCGCTCCGTCGCCTGGAGGGGTGGCTCGATGGTCGATGATCACCGCCTCGGTGCACTCCCGGCCGGGTCCGGCTGGCAGCAACCGGCACCGATGATCACACGCCGGTCGCGCCGCCCACGGGTGGTGGGCCCGGCAACACCTAGGCTGCCCGGCCATGGCCGACACGACCGCGGAGCCGCGGATCTCCGCCTGGGACCGCCGCGTCGACCTGCCGCTCACCGGGCTGGCCGTGGCGTTCCTCGTCGGGTACGCGTGGTCGGTGCTCGACACCACCCTCGGCCCGGCCGGGCGCGACCTCCTCGAGGCGTTGCTCACCGGGACCTGGGTGGTGTTCGGTGCCGATTACCTCGTGCGCATCGTGCTGGCCAGGGACCGGTGGCGGTTCGTCCGCAGCCACCTGCCGGACCTGGCGATCCTGCTGCTGCCGATGCT
>JBBQEF010000039.1:0-26271 GCA_038320445.1 Mycobacteriales bacterium | reverse complement strand
GGCGGTCTTCAGCAGCTGCTGCGAGACGGCCTCGACGGCCTTCTCGATGCCGCGCTTGAGCGCCATCGGGTTGGCACCGGCGGCCACGTTGCGCAGGCCCTCGCGCACGAGCGCCTGGGCCAACACGGTGGCGGTAGTGGTGCCGTCACCCGCGACGTCATCGGTCTTCTTGGCAACTTCCTTGACGAGCTCGGCCCCGATCTTCTCCCAGGGGTCCTCCAGCTCGATCTCCTTGGCGATGCTCACACCATCGTTGGTAATGGTGGGGGCACCCCACTTCTTCTCCAGGACGACGTTGCGGCCGCGCGGGCCGAGCGTCACCTTGACGGCGTCGGCGAGGGTGTTCATGCCGCGCTCGAGCCCGCGGCGCGCCTCCTCGTCGAAAGCGATCATCTTCGCCATGGGTGTGTAGTCCTCCGATTGGGATGACTGAAAAAGTCACTGCGTCGAACGCGGTGCCCGCGACGGACGACCGGCAACCCTGCGCCGGTCTCACCTGCTCGACAACTGGCACTCTACCGTGCCGAGTGCCAGTGCGGTTCTAGCACTCGCCCTGCGCGAGTGCAACCACGTGTGCGTCGGGCACGATGGCGTCATGACCAGGTCCGTCGAAGAACACCGCGCCGTCGTGGCGGCCCTGCTGGCGCCCGCCCCCGCCGAGGACGTGCCGCTCGCACAGGCCCGCGGGCGGGTGCTCGCCGCCGACGTCGTCGCCGCCGTGTCGCTGCCCTCGTTCGACAACTCCGCGATGGACGGCTACGCGGTGCGGGCCGCCGAACTGGCGGGCGCGGTTCCCCTCGAGCTGCCGGTGGCGGCCGACATCCCGGCCGGACGCACCGACGTCCCCGCGCTCGAACCCGGCACGGTCGCCCGGATCATGACCGGCGCCCCGATGCCGGCAGGCGCCGACGCGGTCGTCCCCGTGGAGCAGACCGACGGTGGCGTCGAGCGGGTGCTGATCCGCGCCGCGCCGGAGCCGGGTGCGTTCCTGCGTCACGTCGCCGAGGACGTCCGCGCCGGCGACGTCGTGCTCGTCGCGGGCACGGTGCTCGGGGCCCCGCAGATCGGGGTCGCAGCCGCGGTCGGGTCGGCGACGCTGCCGGTCCGACGCCGTCCCGTCGTGCTGGTGCTGTCCACGGGCTCCGAGCTGGTGGCGCCCGGCACGCCGCTGCGGCTCGGCCAGATCTACGAGAGCAACGGGCCGATGCTCGCCGCCGCCGTCGAGGACGCGGGTGGGGTCGCCGAGCTGCTGCGGTTCGTCCCCGACGACGTCGAGCAGTTCCTCGGCGTCCTGCGCGAGCGCGTCAAGGAGGGCGTGGACCTCGTGCTCACCTCCGGCGGGGTCAGCGCCGGGGCCTACGAGGTGGTGAAGGACGCGTTCGCCGGGCGCGGGGTGGAGTTCGTCAAGGTCGCGATGCAGCCGGGCGGGCCGCAGGGCGCGGGCCGCGTCCCTGACATCGGTGCGGACCTGGACGGGGTCGCCGTGGTGACGCTGCCGGGCAACCCCGTCAGCTCGCAGGTGTCGTTCGAGGTGTTCGTGCGGCCGGCCCTGCGGGCGGCGACGGGGCATCCGCATCCGGAGCGGCCGGTGGTGACGGCCACCTTGGGCGAACGGCTGACGTCACCGGCGGGCCGACGGCAGTACCGGCGCGGGACCGTCGACGCCGTGCACGGTTCCGTGCGCGAGCTGGGCACCGCGGCGTCCCACATGCTGGGCGCACTGGCCCGTGCGGAGTGCCTGATCGTGGTGCCGGAGGACATCACCGAGCTGGCCGAGGGATCCGTTGTCGACGTCTGGCTGCTGGACGGGTAACTCGTTCGGGTAAATGTGAGGTACGTCACACTCGTGCGGTGCAACAATCTGCGCGCACGGAGCGTCTTACTGATGAGCGTTCCGCCGATCGGTGCAGATCATGGGCATCAGGACCCATGATCTGGACGATCGAACGGATGCTCGGCGATACTTCCATCACGACGCGGGTCCCCGCCCGTCGTCGCAGAGAACCCACCGCCCGTCGCTGGGGAGCGGACGAGCGGTTCCACGGCCGGGGTCGTCGTCTCGGGGGATGACGGCCCCGGCCCTCTGCGTTCCCGGCCTCGGTGTCCCGCGGAGGCGGGCAGTGTGGCAGACGGTCCCCGAAGGCGCGTCGCGTACCGTAGCCGCCGCCCCGCGGCCGTCCGAGCCGCCACGCCGGAGGAGCCGAACCGCCCCCATGCCCGATCAGTCCGACCCCTCCGGATTCTCGGTCCCCCACATCGCCGGCCTCATCGCCGACGCCGTCCCCCCGATGCATCCGGGCGGGCGGCCCCTGGTGCTCGGCACGGCCGCCGCCGCGGGCCTGGTCCGCCTGGTCACCGGCCGCGGCACCCTGCCCGGCGCGCTCGCCGTCGCTGCCGTCGCCGCCTTCTTCCGGTCCCCGCGCCGCGTGCGGCCCCCGCGCGACGGGGTGGTGCTGGCCGCCGCCGACGGCACCGTCGCGACCGTCTCCGACGTGCTGCCGCCCGCCGAGCTGGACCTGCCTGCCGTTCCCACGCCGCGTATCAGCGTGTTCCTGTCCGTGCTCGATGTCCACGTGCAGCGCATGCCCGTCGACGGCCGCGTCCTCGCCGTGGCCCACCGGCCCGGCGTGTACCTGTCCGCCGCCCTGGACAAGGCCAGCGAGGACAACGAGCGCAACGCCGTGCTCGTCGAGAGCACCGGCGGCGCCCGGGTCGGCGTCGTCCAGATCGCCGGGCTGCTCGCCCGGCGGATCGTCTGCGACGTCGGTCCGGGCGACGAGGTCGCGGCGGGCGAGACCTACGGTCTGATCCGCTTCGGCTCCCGCGTCGACACCTACCTGCCCCCCGGTTCGCGCGTGCTCGTCGCCGTCGGGCAGCGGACGATCGGCGGCGAGACGGTGCTGGCCGAACTCCCCGGGGCGGTGTGAGGGGTGCCGACCTACTCCGCAGGGATCCGGCTGCTGCCCAACGCCGTCACGGTGCTGGCCCTGTGCGCGGGCCTGTCCGGTGTCTACTTCGCGCTCGGCGGCCGTTTCGAGCTGTGCGTGGCCGCCGTCGGCATCGCCGCGATCTGCGACGCGGTGGACGGGCGGCTGGCCCGGCTGCTGGACGCCAGCAGCCGCATCGGCGCCGAGCTCGACTCGCTGGCCGACCTCGTCTCGTTCGGCGTCGCACCGGCGCTGGTGATCTACATCTGGCAGCTCGAGGGCAGCCGGTTCGGCTGGACGGTGGCGCTCGTGTTCGCCGTCTGCATGGCGCTGCGGCTGGCCCGGTTCAACACCCTGATCGACGTCGAGGACGAGCTCCCGTACGCGAAGGAGTTCTTCGTCGGCGTGCCCGCTCCGGCCGCGGCGCTCGTGGCGGGCATCCCGCTCTACGTGACGCTGCAGTTCGGCGGGGGCTGGTGGTCCGACCCGGTCACCGTCGGGCTGTGGGCGCTCGTCGCGGCCGGGCTGATGGTGAGCCGCCTCCCGACCCTGTCGTTCAAGACCGTCCGCGTCCGGCCCCGGCTGGTCGCGCCGCTGCTGGTGCTGGTCGGCCTGGTGGCGGCGGTGGTCGTCACCGCGCCGTTCCTCGGGCTGGCCGTGGCCGCGCTGGCCTACCTCGCCCACACCCCCTACGCCGCCTACCTGCATCGCTGGATGGGCCGGCACCCCGAGGCCTGGAACGTGCCGGTGCGCGAGCGCCGGGCCGTGGCGCGCGGCGCCCGCTCGGCCCGCAGGCTCGGTCTGCGCCCGCCGCTGCGCCGCCGGGTCGCGGGGAGGGCCAGCGCGGTGGCCCGCGCGGTCCGTCGGTTCGGCGACGAGTCGGCCAACCCGCCCTACCGGAGCCGCCCGGTCAACGGCCACGCCCCCGGCCCGGCCCCGCAGCCGCAGCGTCCGAGCGCCGGCAACCGCCTGCGGCTGGGCCTACGCAGAACCCGCCGCCGCTGACCCACCTCCACTGCCCACCGCCGAGAGGGCCCATCGCGCGGCTCAACGTCGCTCGGGGGCCGCCGGGCCGCGAACGGCGACATCGCGCGGGCTCGTTGTGGTGGGTGGGTTCCTGTAGGGCGCATCGCGCGGGCTCGTTGCCGTCGTTCTATAGCGTGGGCCCGTGAGCGCTCCCTCCATCACCCTTGTCGCTCGGCTTGCCGCCTCCGCTGTCGACGCCCGGCGCGGGGTGGTGCGGCTGCATCCCGAGGTGCTCGACGCGCTGGGGCTGCGCTCGTGGGACGCCGTGACGCTGACCGGCGCCCGCGTCACCACCGTGCTCGCGGCGGCAGGGGAGGGGCCGCCCGGCCAGGCGACGCTGGACGACGTCACGCTCTCCAACGCGGGGCTGTCCGACGGCGCGTCCGTCGTGGTCGCGCCCGCCGACGTGGATCCGGCCCGGCTGGTGCGGCTCACCGGATCCCGGGTCGCGCGGGCGGCGCTGACGCCGGAGACCGTGCGGCTCGCACTGCTCGGCAAGGTCGTCACGAGCGGCGACGCCGTCTCGTTGCTGCCCCAGGACATCGAGCCCGCGCCGGGCCTGGACGCGCCCGCCGCGCGGCAGCGCGTGTCCGGGGCACTGGGCAGCTCGTGGACCACCGAGCTGCTGACGGTGGCGACCGTCGAGCCCGCCGGTGCCGTCGCCGTCCGGCCCAGCACCGTCGTCGGCTGGGAGGGCGGTGCCACCACCGGCGAGGGCCCCGCGAACCGGAGCCTGCCGGACCCGGCCCGCACGACCGGACAGACGGGAGCGGCCGGCGTCGCCGCGTCGACGGTGTCCGCGGGCTCGGCCGGTGCGGCGAGCGCACCGGAGCCGGCCGCCGTCGCGGTCGAGGACCTGATCGGCAACACCGACGCCGCGCGCAGACTCGTCGAGTGGCTGCAGCTGACGTTCGACCGGCCGGAGCTGCTCGCCCGCCTCGGCGGCTCGGCGCGGCTGGGTGTGCTGCTCGTCGGGCCCGAGGGCGTCGGGAAGCTGACCCTGGTGCGCAGCGCAGCCGCGGCCGTCGGCGCGCGGTGCGTCGAGCTGGCCGCCCCCGGCGCTGCCGCGCTGGAGGCGGGTGCGGCGTCGGAGCGGGTGCACGAGGCGCTGCGTGCGGCCCGGGACCTGGCCCGTGCCGGTACCCGCACCGTCCTGGTGGTCAACGATGTCGAGGCGCTGCTGCCCGCCGCTTCCCCGCCCCCGCTCGCCACGCTCGTGCTCGACGCGCTGCGCGACGCGGTGAACACCTCCGGGCTCGCGCTGGTGGCCACCACGTCGGTGCCCGAGTCCGTCGACCCGCGGCTGCGCGCCCCGGACCTCGTCGACCGCGAGCTGGGGGTGGCCCTGCCCGATCTCCGCGTGCGCACCGAGCTGCTGCGCCGCCTGCTGGTCGCCGTTCCGCTCGCCGACGGTGTCGACCTCAGGGCCGTGGCCGAGCGCACCCCCGGTTTCGTCGTGGCCGATCTCGTGGCCGTGCGCCGCGAGGCCGCGGTGCAGGCGGCGCTGCGCCACTCCGGGGACGACGACGCGACGATCGCCCAGCAGGACCTGCTCGACGCCGTCGGGTCGGTGCGGCCGATCTCCATGTCGTCGTCGCAGACGTTGCAGACCGGCGGCATCACGCTCGACCAGGTCGGTGACATGGCCGAGGTCAAGCAGGCGCTGACCGAGGCCGTGCTGTGGCCGCTGCAGTACCCGGACTCGTTCGCCCGCCTCGGCGTCGCGGCCCCGCGCGGCGTGCTCGTCTACGGCCCGCCCGGCTGCGGCAAGACGTTCCTGCTGCGCGCGCTCGCCGGCACCGGCCAGCTCAACGTGCTGGCCGTGAAGGGTGCCGAACTGCTGGACAAGTACGTGGGGGAGTCGGAGCGGGCCGTCCGCGAGCTGTTCCGCCGTGCCGCCGACGCCGCTCCCGCGCTCGTCTTCCTCGACGAGGTGGACGCGCTGGCGCCGCGGCGCGGGCAGTCCTCGGACTCCGGGGTGGCCGACCGCGTGGTCGCCGCCCTGCTCACCGAGCTCGACGGCGCCCAGCCGCTGCGCGAGGTGATCGTCGTCGGGGCCACCAACCGGCCCGAGCTGATCGACCCGGCCCTGCTGCGGCCGGGACGGCTGGAGCGGCTCGTCTACGTCCCGCCGCCCGACGGCCCCGCGCGCGCCGAGATCCTGCGCGCGGCCGGGCGCAACACCCCGCTCGCCGACGACGTCGACCTCGACGCGCTGGGCGCCGAACTGGACGGCTACTCGGCGGCCGACTGCGCCGCCGTGCTGCGCGAGGCGGCGCTCACGGCCATGCGGGAGTCGCTCGACGCCACACAGGTGACGGGCGCGCACATCGCCGCGGCCCGCAAGGCCGTGCCCGCGTCGCTCGACCCGGTGCAGCTCGCCACGTTGGAGGCGTACGCAGCCGCCCGATGAGAACGTGGCGCGGACCCGCGGCGGGAGCCCGGCCCGGCCGGCGGTGTCCCGCCTGACCGGCCGAGCGATCAGCCCCGCTTCTGGTAGTCGTTCGTGACGATGGCGATGAGGCCGGGGCTGGCCTCGTCGAGCCCGACGAACCGCGGCGCCACCCGCATGCCGAACGCCTGTCCCATCGCCTCCGCGGCCGCCTGCTCCGACGTGCCGGGGCGGTAGTAGACCGTGCTCGTCGGGATCGTGCCGCTGGGGTAGTTGGCCACGGCCTCGACCGTCCAGCCCTCGTTGCGGAAGTCGTCGGCGGCCCGGGTGGCGAGGCCCGTGATCGTGCTGTTGTTGTAGACGCGGACCGGGGACTTGGCCACTGCGGCACCACCGCCTGCCGCCCCCGAACCGCCACCGGCACCGGCGCCCGTCCCGCCGGCTGCGGTCCCTGATCCGCCGCCGGCGGCGCCACCGCCGGCGCCTGATCCGGTGCCGGCACCCGAGGCGCCGGTGCCGCCGGCGCCCGATCCCGGCGCCGCGATGGCGGCGGTGGGTGCGGGAGAGGACGGGAACGACGGCACCCCCACCGGGGGCGGGCTCGTGGTGGGCCCGGCGGTGCTGGTGGCGCTCGCGGAGGGGGGTGCTGCGACGTTCGATCCGTCGCCGCCGCCGGAGACGAGGGTGCCGATGCCGACGATCGCGGCGACGGCGCCGAGCCCGAGCAACGCGATACCGGCGACCCGGAGCGGCGACCGGCTTTCGGACGGAGTGGGTTCAGTCATGACGAGTACTCCTCGACCGGGGACGCGGCCGGGACCGGGGCCGTGATGGTGGTGGGCGGGGTCACGAGATCCTCCGATGATCGTCTTCCGGCCCGATCATCGTGTCCTCACCAGGGCTCGATGCCCAGCCGACGCGCCGCACGAGTGCGTTGCCGGCTGGTGCGGAGCCTGCGGAGACGCTTGACGAGCAGCGGATCGGCGGCGAGCGCCTCGGGCTTGTCGAGCAGCGCGTTGAGCACCTGGTAGTACCGCGTGGCCGACATGTCGAACAGCTCACGGATGGCCTGTTCCTTGGCCCCGGCGTACTTCCACCACTGCCCCTCGAACGCGAGGATCTCGCGATCCCGGCGGTCGAGCTCTCGGTACAGGCTCCCGGCGGGGACGCCGGGTTCGGTGGCGGACTCCATCACGCTCCTCGCGGCCTCGCAACATCCGAATGACACGCCTGTCATTCGCGGAGCCATTGAATCACGGGGGGCCGACCGAACCGGGGCAGGGACGCGCCGCTCGTCCGGGGTGAATTCGGCCCCGACTACGCTGCGACGGCGTGGCCGTCCGACCCATCCGCATCATCGGTGATCCCGTCCTGCACACCTCCACCCGCCCCGTCGAGGCGTTCGACGAGGAGCTGAAGGCGCTGGTGGCGGACATGTTCGACACCATGGCCGCGGCCGAGGGCGTCGGGCTCGCGGCCAACCAGATCGGCGTGGCGCTGCGCGTGTTCGTCTACGACTGCCCCGACGAGCAGACGCGCACCCGCGTGCGCGGCGCCGTCGTCAATCCGGTGCTGGAGACCTCCGGCCGCCCGGAGACCATGCCCGATCCCGAGGACGACGACGAGGGCTGCCTGTCGGTGCCCGCCGAGCAGTTCCCGACCGGGCGCGCCGACTGGGCGCGAGTGACCGGCGTCGACGCCGACGGCGCGGCGGTGGAGGTGGAGGGCACCGGCTTCCTCGCCCGCTGCCTCCAGCACGAGGTCGACCATCTCGACGGGGTGATCTACATCGACCGCCTGGTCGGGCGCAACCAGCGGGCGGGCCGCAAGGCCGTCAGGCGCAACGGGTGGGGTGTGCCCGGGCTGGCGTGGGACCCGTCGGTCCAGCACGCCGAGGACGTCTGATCACGGGGAGACCGGCACCGTCATGACGCTGCTGCGACCCCCGAGGACCGCCGCGACATGACGCTGTCCGACGCGGCGCGCGACGCCACACTCGCCGCCCTCACCACCAGCTCGGCGGCGGACCCGTTGTTCGCCGCCGTCGACCCCACCCTGGAGAAGCTGCTCGGCCGCCCGCCGGCCACCTTCGGTGACGTGCTCGCGGCAACGCTCCCGTGATCCGGCGTATCGTGGCTGCAACGGTGTAATCATGCGCCGACGTGCTCCCTCCCGCGGAGGCGGCATCGTTACCGGAGGTTGCCGTGGACGAGCTCGACTCCTACTCGCGGACGGTCAGCACCGTCGCGGCCGAGATCACCGGCAAGGTCGCGGCCGTGCGCATCGGCCGGGGCAGCGGCTCGGCGGTGGTGGTGAACGGCGACGGCGTCCTGGTGACCAACGCCCACGTCGTCGCCGGGGCCCGCCGGGGCCGTGCCGACTTCGTCGACGGCACGCAGGTGGACGTCGCCGTGGTGGGCACCGACCCGCTCTCGGACCTCGCGGTCCTGCGCGCCGCCCGGCCCGCCGACCTGCCGCCGCCCGTCATGCTCGGGAACGCCGACGAGCTGGTGGTCGGCCAGCTCGTGGTGGCCGTGGGCAACCCGCTCGGGCTGGCGGGCTCGGTCACGGCCGGCGTCGTCAGCGCGCTGGGGCGGGCGTTGCCGACCCGCAGCGGCAGCGCGGGCCGCGTCGTCGAGGACGTGATCCAGACCGACGCGGCGCTCAACCCCGGCAACTCCGGCGGCGCGCTCGCCGACTCCCGGGCGCGGGTGGTGGGTATCAACACGGCGGTGGCGGGCATCGGGCTGGGCCTGGCGGTCCCGGTCAACGTGACGACCCGGCGGATCGTGGACGCCCTGCTGGCCGACGGCCGGGTGCGTCGGGCCTACCTCGGCGTCGTCGGGAGCCCGGCGCCGGTGCCCGCGGCCGTCGCGGACAGGTACGGGCGCCGCAACGGGCTGCGGCTCGCGGAGGTGATCGGGGGCAGCCCCGCCGCGCTGGCCGGGCTCCGTGCCGGCGACCTCGTGCTGGACGTCGGGCGCCGGCCGGTGCAGGACGCGCAGGGGGTGCAGAAGCAGCTGTTCGGCGAGGCCATCGGCGTGCCACTGCCCGTCACGGTGCTGCGCAACGGCGCGATGGTGGACGTGGTGGCGGTTCCGACCGAGCTCAGCTGACCTGGCCCGTCTCCCACGCCCACGCCGCGATCTCCACGCGGTTGCGCGCGTCGAGCTTGGCCTGGATGTTCGCCAGGTGCGTCTTCACCGTCGAGAGCGAGACGAACAGCTCGGCGGCGATCTCCGCGTTGGTGCGCCCGCGGGCGACCGACCGCGCGACGTCCAGCTCCCGCGGTGACAGCTCCGTGGGCTGCGGCTCCGGCCGGGCGGCCAGGTGCTCCAGCAGCCGCACCGTGATCGACGGCGAGACCAGCGCGTCGCCGTGAGCCGCGGCCCGCACCGCCTCGGCCAGCAGGCGCGGTCCGGCGTCCTTGAGCAGGAAGCCGCAGGCGCCGGCCCGCAGGGCGCCGTAGACGTACTCGTCGAGGTCGAACGTCGTGACCACCACGATCCGCGGCGGCTCCGGATCGGCCATCAGCAGCCGGGTGGCCGCCAGCCCGTCGAGCTCGGGCATCCGGATGTCCATGAGCACCACGTCCGGCCGCAGCCGGCGGGCCTGCGCGACGGCGTCGACACCGGTGCCGGCCTCGCCCACCACCTCGATCCCGTCCTCGGCGGAGAGGATCAGCCGGAAACCGGTGCGGACCATCTCCTGGTCGTCGGCCAGGACCACGCGCGTCATCGGTCGCCCTGCAGCGGCACCCGCGCGGACACGGTCCACACGCCGGACCCGGTGGGACCCGCGGAGAGAGTGCCGTCGAGCGCCGCGACCCGCTCGGCCATGCCGACGATGCCGAACCCGCCGCCGGACCGCGCGGCCGCCCCGGCCACCCCGTCGTTGCGCACCGACACCAGCAGCTCCTCGTCGCGGATGTGCACCCCCACCTCGACGGTGATGGCCTCCGGCGCGTGCCGCCGGACGTTGGTGAGCGCCTCCTGCACCACGCGGTAACCGGTGGCGGCGACGCCGGCGGGCAGCACCGCGTGCTCCAGGCCGGGGTCGGTCGTGAGCCTCACCAGCCGGCCGTCGGGATCGAACTGCTCCACGAGTCGCGCCACCCGGCCCAGCTCCGCGCCGGGCGTGCGGGCACCGCCGGAGTCGTGTCCCCGGAGCACTCCGACCATGCGGCGCATGGCCGTCAGCGCGTCGGAGCCCGCGGTCTCGATGGCGGCCAGCGCGCGGTCGACGTCGTCGGGCGACGTCCGGGCGACGACCGCAGCGGCCTGTGCGGCCACCACGATCCCGGTGACGTGGTGGGCGACGACGTCGTGCAGATCGCGGGCCAGCTCCATCCGTTCGGCGTTGCGGGCCTCGTCGAGCGCGGCGCGGCGCCGGACGTCGAGATCGCGGATCACCAGCCCGATGGCCACGGCACCGCCCCAGCCGAGTGCGCACACGGTGGCGAGGTTGCCGATCCCGGCTGTCCCGGCCCGCGCGAGCGGTGACCCCACGATCGCGACGGCGGCCGCGCCGCTCAGCAGGAGCGCGGTCCGCAGCGTGCACCGGCAGAGCACGGCGATGACCAGCACCGCCAGCGCGAGCTCCTCGGTGAAGGAGAACGGGCCTGCTGCCCGCGCGGAGCCGGCGAGCAGCGGCAGCCCGGGGACGAGGAACAGCGCCGAGCAGCCGACCGAGACGGCCACCGCAGCGACCGCGACCGGCACGATCCCCGGAGCGGACCGCCGCCGCAGCAGCACGATGCCGGCGACGAGCACCCCGATGACCACGTTCTCGCGCGACCCGGCCTGCACCGAGACGGCCGCGTCGACGAACAGCCACAGGCCGTACGCGGCCAGCTCGGCCACCAGCCCGAGCCGTGACCGCATCCGGCTCAGCCCGCTGACCACACCGGTGAGCCTAGGCTTCGCCGCCCGGGTCGTCCTCGGCCGGAAGTACGAGTGCCGACCGCGATCTCCCTCCTGCGGCCGAGGTGGCCCGGCTGTGGCCGGGGCAGCGTGCTCACCATGACGGAGATGATCGGGACGGTGTTCGCCACTGTGGGCTGGGCGGCCGGCCTCGCGGTGCTGCTGACCATGGCGGCGCTGCCGCTGCTGGAGCACCTCGGGTGCGGCCGGGCGGGCGAGCGGACGCGCCGCGGGGGTGTGCGATGACGCGGCCCGTGCTGCGCGGGATCGGGCTGACCCACCGCTACGGCGCCACCACGGTGCTGTGCGACGCGGAGATCGCCGTGCACCCGGGGGAGGTCGTCGCCGTGACGGGGCCGTCGGGGTCGGGGAAGTCGACCCTGCTGCACTGCCTGGCCGGGATCCTCGTGCCCACCGAGGGGCAGGTGTGGCTGGGGGCCGACCGGATCGAGGGGTGGTCGGAGTCCCGACGCACCGCGCTGCGCGGCGCCCGGCTGGGCTTCGTGTTCCAGTCCGGGCACCTGCTGCCCGAGCTGCCCGCCGTGGAGAACGTGGCGCTGCCGCTGATGCTCGGCGGGGTGCGCCGCGTCGAGGCCGTGCGCCGCGCCGCGGAGTGGTTCGCCCCGCTCGGGCTCGACGGGCTTCAGGAGCGCAGGCCCGGGCAGCTCTCGGGCGGGCAGGAGCAGCGCGTCGCGATCGCCCGCGCGCTCGTGACCGAGCCCGAGGTGGTGTTCGCCGACGAGCCGACGGGCGCGCTCGACACCGGCACCGGGCACCGGTTGATGGACCTGCTCGCGGCGCTGGTCGCGCGCACCGGGGCCGGGCTGGTGGTCGTCACGCACGACGCCGAGGTGGCGGCCCGTTGCCACCGCACGGTGGCCCTGCGCGACGGCCGGACGGCGTCGGGGGTGCGGTCGTGAGGCTCGGCCTTCGGCTGCTGCGCACCGGCGGCAGGCGGGCGTGGACGGCAGTCGGGCTCGTCGGGGCCGCGGTGGCGGTCGGCACGATGCTCCTGGCCGTCGCGCTCGGCGCCGTGCACGGCTGGGACGAGCGCGAGGCCCGCACGGGGTGGCGGGACGGCGACCCCCGTGCGGTCGGGACGCCCGCGGCCGGCGTGCGCGTCGACCACGACGTCGTGGGCGGGCGGCCGGTGCAGGTCGTCGACCTCGTCGATCCCCGGCCGGGCGCGGCTCCGCCGCCGGGGTTCGACCGGATGCCCGCGCCCGGGCAGGTCTGGGTGTCGCCCGAGCTGGCGGGCCTCATCGCGACGACACCCGCCGACGAGCTGGCCGCGCGGTTCCCGGCTCCGCCCGCGGGCGTGATCGGCGAGGCCGGCCTGCGCGCGCCCGGTGAGCTCGTGGCCGTGGCCGGCCGGGCCGGGCCGGTCGAGGACGCGGCGCCGGTCGGGGACTTCGCCACGACCACGTCCGGCACGCTCGAGCTCTACCGCCAGCTCACCTACGTGGCCGTGACGCTGATGGTGTTCCCGGTGCTGAGCCTGCTCGGCGCCTCGGCCCGCCTCACCGCGGCGCGGCGCACGGAGCGGCTGGCCACGCTGCGGTTGCTGGGGGCGTCCACCGCGCAGGTGACGGCCGTCGCGGTCACCGAGACGACCGCGGTCGCCGCGGCGGCCGCCCTGGTGGGGGTGGCCGCCGAGTGGCTGCTCGCCCCCGCGCTGGCCGGGATCCCGCTGGCGGGCTCGGGCTGGTTCGCAGGCGACCTGCGTCCGGCGCCGGTCGTGGTGATCGGGATCGTGCTCGGGGTCGCCCTGCTCGCGACGGCGGCGGCGCTCGGCGGGATGCGGGAGGTCGTCGTCGGGCCGCTCGGCGTGGTGCGCCGGCAGCGGCCGGGCGCGGCGCGGCTGGTGCGGCTGCTGGCCGTCGTCGCGGGAGTGACGGTGTTCGTGGTCGCCAACCGCACACGCGGCGCCGCCGGCACCATCACCGGACTGGTGTTCGGGATCGGCATCCTGGCGCTGTTCGCCACCGTGCTGTTGCTCGGGCCGCTGGTCGTGCGGATCGTCGGGCGCGGGCTGGTGCGCTCGGCGCGATCACCCGCCCGGCTGCTGGCCGGGCGCCGCCTGCTCGACGACCCGCGCGGCGCCTTCCGGCCGCTCGCCGGGCTGACGCTCGCGGTGTTCGTCGCGGGCTTCCTCGCCCCGCTCACGGCCACGGTCGGCGGCTCCACGGGCGCGGACGACGTCACGCTCCGGGTGCGTCCCGGCGGCGCGGAACCGGCGGCGGTCGCGGCTGCGGCGCGGGAGCGGCTCGACGCGCTGGGCATCGCCGCGCAGGTGAGCGCTGGCCGGGACGGCGCGCTCGTCGTCCCGGACCCGGGTGTGGCCCGCGACAGCGTGCGCACCGCGCTGGCCCCGGTGGCGCAGGGCACTGCGGTGGTGACCGCGCGCGAGAGCGAGGTCGTGGCCATCGGCCTCGCCACCGACCTCGTCACGGGCGCGACGGTCGTGCTCGTCGCGACGTTCCTGGTGGCCGCCACCTCGGCCGGCACCTCGGCCGCAGGCCGGGTGCTCGACCAGCGCCGGACCCTGCGGCACCTCGTCCTCGCCGGCACCCCGGTCGCGGTGCTCGATGCGGCGCGCCGCGCGGAGACGGTGCGGCCGCTCGTCGTGAACGGCGCGATCGCGCTGGTGTTGGGGCTGCTCTGCGCGTCGCCGTTCGCGACGGCCGCCACCGCGCTGGCGCCCACGGCGTTGCTGGTGCTCGGAGGCGTGCTGGTGGTGGGGGTCGTGCTCGTGCTCGCGGCGTCGAGCGCGAGCCGTCCCCTGCTCCGTTCGGTGACGGCGGGCGGGTCGCGGGAGGACTGAGGTCGCCCCTCTGGGCCCGATCAGCCGGTCCGGGCGCCTCAGACCAACCCGTCGAGATCCAGCTCGATCGGGAACGGCTCGGTGGTGCGGAACACGCCGCTGACCTCGCCGCCGTCGGCGTACCCGAACTCTCCGGCCAGGTGGCAGGCGATCAGCGTCACCGGCTCGGTGAGATCGATGATCCAGTAGTGGGGGATGCCGGCGTCGGCGTACTCGCCACGTTTGACGACGTTGTCGGTGCGCCGCGAGCCCGGTGACACGAACTCGCCCACGACCAGGACCTCGAATGCCTTGATCACACCACCCTCGCGACGGACCCGTTTCCGGGCCTCGCGCTGCACGATGATCAGATCAGGACGGCGCGTGAAGCCGGGCGCCTCGGGCGGAGCCAGCTCGAGGTCGACGTCGAGATCGAGGAGCACCTCGAGATGCGGCGGCAGCTGGGGCCGCAGCTGCACCGCCGCTTCCACCTCGGCGTTGTTGTGGTCGGGCACCGGACTCGGCGACGTCACCACCCGCCCCTCGACCAGCTCGTCGTACCCCTGCTCGGTCTCCCCGAGCGCGAGGTACTCCGCCACCGTGAGCAGGCGAGGCGGCGCGAAGGGCTGGCTGGACACGATTCGAGTCTAGGCGTAGCGCACGTCCGTTCCGCTCAGGACGCGCGCGGCTCCAGCACGAACACCGGGATCTGGCGGTCGGTCTTCTTCTGGTAGTCCTCGTAGTCCGAGTAGGCGGCGACGGCGCGCTTCCACCACTGCGCCTTCTCCTCGCCGGTGACCTCGCGCGCGGTGTAGTCCTTGGTCACCGTGCCGTCCTGCAGCTCGACGTGCGGCTCGGCCTTCACGTTGTGGTACCAGACGGGGTGCTTGGGGGCCCCGCCGAGAGAGGCGACGACGGCGTAGTTCCCGTCGTGCTCGACCCGCATCAGCGGCACCTTGCGCAGCTTGCCGGACTTGACGCCGCGGGTGGTCAGCAGGATGACCTTCCGCCCGCCGATGTCGACGCTGTCGGTGGTGCCGGTCTCGAAGATCTTCTCGGTCTGGTCGCGGACCCACCCCACCGGGCTGATCTCGTAGTCACCGTCCAAAGGCATGACGCCCATCCAACACCCGGTGCGGGTCGGGTGCGCCGGGGCTACGGTCGGGATCACACGGGAGTTCGCCGGAGCGGGCGAGAGGGCCACCGACACCGCACCGCCGCCGACCGCCGAACCGGACCGGGTGATGCCGGCTGCAGGAGGGTCAGTGGAACGCACGGTGGGCATCACTCCGCCCCGCGTCATGACGATCGCGGGCACCGATTCGGGCGGCGGCGCCGGCGTCGCGGCCGACCTGCGCGCGATGGCTGCGTGCGGGGTGCACGGGTGCGTGGCCGTCACGGCCGTGACGGTGCAGAACACGCTGGGTGTCACCGGCGTGCACACGCTCCCGCCGGAGGTCGTCGCGGCGCAGATCGAGTCCGTCGCCACCGACATCGGGCTGGACGCGGTCAAGACCGGCATGCTCGCGAGCCCGCAGATCATCGAGGCGATCGTGGCGGCCTGCGACCGCGTCGGCATCGGGGCCGACGGGCCCACGCCGCTGGTGGTGGACCCCGTCGCGGCGTCGATGCACGGCGAACAGCTGCTGGCCGACTCCGCACTCGACGCGTTCCGCGAGCAGCTGTTCCCGCGCGCCACGCTGATCACCCCCAACCTCGACGAGGTGCGCCTGCTGGTCGGCGTCGACGTGCACGACCGGGCCGCGCAGTACGCGGCCGCGACGTTGCTGTTCGCGTTCGGCCCACGGTTCGTGCTGGTCAAGGGAGGGCACCTGCGGGAGGACGCCGACGCGTGCGTCGACCTGCTCTACGACGGGCACACCTTCACCGAGCTCCCCGGCCCGCGCTTCGACACCGGCGACACCCACGGCAGCGGCGACAACATGGCCTCGGCGATCGCGTCCGGGCTGGCCCGCGGGATGGGCGTGCCCGAGGCCGTCGCGATGGGCAAGCGCTTCGTCGTGGAGGCGGTGCGGCACTCCTATCCGCTCGGGGGCGGGCACGGCCCGGTCTCGCCGTCGTGGGCCGTCCGGCCGTGGTGGTGAGGGCGCGACGCCGCTGTTGACCACGCACGATCCGGGTCGCCGTTATACGCTCCGCCCGGTGAGCATCATGGGCACCCGAGTGGTCCGCGTCGAGGATCCGCAGTTCCTCTCCCGAGGCGCCACCTACACCGACGACCTGATCGACGAGCGGCTCACCGGTGCCCTGCACCTGACCCTCGTTCGGTCCCCGCTCGCGCACGCGCGGATCACCTCCATCGACGTCGACGAGGCCCGCTCGGCCCCCGGCGTCGTCGCGGTGGTCACCGGCGCCGACCTCGACCTGGCCCCCGCGCTGCTGTTCGCCGGCGCCAACCCCGGCATGGTCCGCTCGTTCCTGGCCACCGACAAGGTGCGCTTCGTCGGGGAGCCGGTCGCCGCCGTGCTCACCGAGGAGGCCTACCAGGGCCAGGACGCGGCCGACCTCGTCGAGGTCGACTACGACCCGCTCCCGGCGGTGATCGACCTGCACGCGGCCGCCTCCGACGAGGTGCTGCTGTTCGAGGACGTGGGCACCAACACCTCCAACGGCTTCGACGCCGACAAGGCGTTCGACGAGCACCTGTTCGACGGCTGCGACGTCGTCGTCACCAAGGAGATCGTCAACCAGCGCCTGGCCGCGGCCCCCCTGGAGACCCGCGCGGCCAGCGCCGTCTGGGGCCCCTCCGAAGGCGGTCGGGACGGCCGCGTCACGCTCTGGTGCTCCACGCAGGCCCCGCAGGGTGCCCGCGACGAGGTGGCCGGCTGGCTCGGCGTCGAGGCGTCACAGGTCCACGTCATCACCCCGGACGTCGGCGGCGGGTTCGGCGCGAAGATCGGCGCCGACCCGGAGTTCGCGCTCGTCGCGTGGCTCGCGAAACACAGTGGACGGCCGGTGCGCTGGAACGAGACGCGCTCGGAGAACATGACCGGGATGGTGCAGGGCCGCGGGCAGCTGCAGACGTTCACGATCGGCGGCACGAGGGAGGGCAAGGTCCTCGCCTACCGTCTCGACGTCCTGCAGGACGGCGGCGCGTACCCGCGCCTGGGCGCGATCCTGCCGCTGTTCACGCGGATGATGGCGCCCGGCGTCTACGACATCCCCAAGGTCGAGTCCCGCGCGCGCGTGCTGGTCACCACCACCACGTCCATCGCCGCCTACCGCGGCGCGGGCCGCCCGGAGGCGACCGCGGCCATCGAGCGGGCCATGGACATGTTCGCCGCCGAGATCGGCATGGACGCCGCCGAGGTGCGGCGGGTCAACCTGCTCAGGGCCGAGCAGTTCCCGCTGGTCACCCAGGGCGGCGCACCTTACGACAGCGGCGAGTACGAGAAGGCCCTCGACAAGGTCCTGGAGGCGTCGGGCTACACAGGACTGCGGGCCGAGCAGAAGGCGCGTCGCGAGAGCGGCGACGTCGTGCAGCTCGGCATCGGCGTCTCGGTGTTCGTCGAGATCACCGGCGGCGGCGCGTTCAGCGAGGACGCGTCGGTGCAGGTGCACCCGGACGGGACGGTCACGGTGCTCACCGGCACCTCCCCGCACGGGCAGGGCCACGCCACCGCCTGGGCGATGCTCGCGAACGAGCACCTCGGCATCCCGATCGAGAAGATCACCGTGAAGCACGGCGACACCGACCTCATCCCGCGCGGCAGCGGCACGATGGGCTCGCGCAGCCTGCAGACCGGTGGCATCGCGGTCTACCAGGCGGCGGGCGAGCTGGTGGAGGTGGCCAAGCAGCGGGCGGCGGACCTGCTGGAGGCCAGTGTGGACGACCTCGTCGTCGAGTCCGGCCGGGTGACGGTGAAGGGCACCGACACGGGCGTGACGCTGGCCGAGCTCGCGGAGAAGCAGGAGCTGAAGGTCGACACGAACTTCGACAGCGGCGCCCCGACCTTCCCGTTCGGCGCGCACGTCGCGGTCGCCCTGGTGGACGTGGAATCCGGCAAGGCGGTGGTCGACAAGATCATCACCGTGGACGACGCCGGCCCCGTGCTCAATCCCCTGCTCGCCGAGGGGCAGCGCCACGGCGGCATCGCGCAGGGCATCTCGCAGGCCCTGCTGGAGGAGGTCGTCTACGACGAGGACGGCAACCCGCTGACAGCCACGTTCGCCGACTACGGCTTCCCGTCCGCGGCGGAGCTGCCCAGCTTCACGCTGCTCGACATGGCCACGCCGACCCACCTGAACCCGTTGGGGGTCAAGGGGATCGGCGAGGCGGGCACCATCGGCTCCACGCCCGCCGTGCAGAGCGCGGTGGTCGACGCCGTCTCGCACCTCGGGGTGCGCCACATCGACATGCCGGCCACCCCCTTGAGGGTCTGGGAAGCCATCCGAGCGGCGGGGAGTTCCGAGTGAAGGTCCAGATCACGGTCAACGGCGAGGAGACCAGCTCCGACGTCGAACCCCGGCTGCTGCTCGCGCACTACCTGCGCGACGTCGTCGGGCTCAAGGCCACCAACATCGGCTGCGACACCACGTCCTGCGGCGCGTGCACCGTCCTGCTCGACGGCGAGTCGGTGAAGTCCTGCACGCTGCTCGCGGTGCAGGCGCAGGCGCAGGCCGTCACCACGATGGAGGGCCTGTCCTCCGACGGGGAGCACCTGCACCCGGTGGCCGCGGCGTTCCGCGCCGAGCACGGCCTGCAGTGCGGGTTCTGCACGCCCGGAATGGTGATGGCCACGGTCAGCCTGCTCGAGGAGAACCCGAAGCCGACCGAGCGGGAGATCCGCGAGGGGCTGGAGGGCAACCTCTGCCGGTGCACCGGCTACCACAACATCGTCCGCTCGGTGATCGCCGCGTCGGGCCAGGACCCGGACACCGTCCAGGGTCTGAACGGCCACGCCGAGACCGCCCCCTCGGGTGGCGTCGAGGCGGCACCGGGCTTCTCCACCGGGAACTCTGCTGATGGGAGTGGGTCGTGATCCCCGTCGGCTTCGACTACCAGCGCCCCGACTCCGTCGACGGCGCGCTCGCCCTGCTCGCCGAGCACGGTGAGGACGCGAAGATCCTCGCCGGCGGGCACTCGCTGTTGCCGGTGATGAAGCTGCGGCTCGCCGCGCCGGAGCTCGTGATCGACATCGGCAAGCTCGCGGAGCTGCGCTACATCCGCGTCGACGGCGAGGAGGTCGCGATCGGCGCCTGCTCGCGGCACCACGACATCGAGACGTCGGCGGAGGTGAAGTCGGCCGTCCCGCTGCTCGCGGCGGTAGCCCGCACCGTCGGCGATCCGCAGGTGCGCCACCGCGGCACCATCGGCGGCTCGCTCGCCCACGCCGACCCGGCGTCCGACCTGCCCGCGGCCGTGCTGGCGCTGGGTGGAACGGTCGTGCTGCGCGGCCCGCGCGGGGAACGGCAGGTGCCGATCACCGAGTTCTACACCGGCGTGTTCACCACGGCGATGGAGCCCGACGAGCTGGTCGTGGAGATCCGGGTGCCGCGCACCGGCAGTGCTGATGGCGCCTCCGCGGGAGGACGTACGTCGGCGGCAGGGTGGGCGTACGAGAAGTTCACCCGCCGCGCCAACGACTGGGCCATCGTCGGCGTCGCGGTCGTCGACGGACGGGTCGGGCTGGTCAACATGGGCCCGACGCCGCTGCGGGCCTCGGCCACGGAGGCCGCACTGGCCGGTGGCGCGTCGATCGCGGACGCGGCGGCACTGGCCGACCAGGACACGGACCCGCCCGCGGACCTCGCCGGCACCAAGGAGTACCGGCGTCACCTGGTGAAGGTGCTGACCAAGCGGGCGCTCACCACCGCCGCAGGCTGATCCACCGGCCGAACGGGACCTCCGCCGGATCCCGGCGGGAGTCCCGTTCGCCGTTGGCCGGCCGGTGGCCGTGACGATGTTCCACCCGGGCTCGTCGGTCCAGGACGTCCGTCAGCAGCGCCAGGAGATCAGCGCGCTCTCCCGGCTCGATCATCCCGGGCTCGTCGGCCTGCACGACGGCACGGCCGCGTACCTGTCGCCGGAGCAGGCGCGCGGCGAGCAGGCCGGGCCGCCCGTCGACGTCTACGCGCTCGGGCTCGTGCTGCTGGAGGCGGTGACCGGGCACCGCGAGTACCCCGGAGCCGCCGTGGAGTCGGCCACCGCTCGGCTGCACCGCAGGCCGGTGGTGCCGGAGTCGCTGCCCGGCGGCCTGACCCCGTAGCTGCTGGCGGTGACCGACGACAACCCGCCCGGCGCGCACGCGCCACACCCCTGCTCGACGGGAGGTGTGGGTGCGCGCGCGGGGGGCGTCCGCACACCCCGTCGGCTCCCGCACCCCCCGACTCCTTCGGTACCCCTGCTCGACGAGGGGCGTGAGGGCGCTCGGGGGGTGTGGGCGTGCTTCCGCACCGCGCTACGGTCGCGATATGGCCGAACCGGCGGCGTCCCGGCCGTACATGCCGGGCTACGGGATCCGCCCCCCGGACGCGGGGTTGCTGCCGTGGTCGTGGGCGCTGGAGCAGCTCACGACCTCACGGAACTTCTGGCTCGCCACCGCCTCGGCCGAGGGCTCGCCGCACGCGCTGCCCGTGTGGGCGGTGTGGCACGAGGACGCGCTGTGGTTCTCCTGCGCCGTCGGTTCCCGCAAGCGCCGCAACCTCGCTGCCCACCCGCGCTGCTCGCTGTCCACTCAGGACCCGGAGCAGCCCGTGATGGTCCAGGGTGACGCCGAGATCGTCGTCGAGCCCGACCGGATGGCCGCGTTCCTCGCCGCGTCGAACGCCAAGTACGAGGTGTCCTACTCGCTCGACTTCCTGCATCCGGCGCAGAACGCGACGGTCCGTGTCGCGCCCCGCACGGTGATCGGGCTGCGCGCGGCCGACTTCACGGGCTCGCCCACCCGCTGGCGGTTCCCGGCCGGCTGATCACCAGCCAGCCGCCGTGGTGGTCGGTCACCTCGTACGGACGGCCGGTGGAATCGCCCAGCTCACGGAGCGCGGCCGCGTCGAACGTGCGGACGTGGCCCCACGTCGGGTCCGGCTCGTCCTCGTACGGCACCGCGACCACCACCCGACGGCGCGCGACCCGCAGCATCTCGGCCAGCACCAGCCGGTCGACGCCGGGCGGCAGGTGTTCCAGCAGGTGCACGGCCATCAGGGTGTCCGCGCTGCCGTCGGCCAGCGGGACGGCCGTGGCGTCGCCGACGACCGCGTCCAGCGTCAGCCCCAGTGCGGGCGCGACGCGACCGAGCAGGCGCACGGTGCCCGGCGACAGGTCCACCGCCGCCACGCGGTGCCCGTCCGCGGCGAGGCGCAGTGACAGGAATCCGAAGCAGCACCCCAGCTCGACGACCGAGCCGATGGCCAGCCCGGCGGCCCGTTCGTGCACCGGCGCCATCCCGGCGTTGGTCCCGCCGGGCTCGCCGCCGCGGCCCAGGGACAGGAGGGTGTTGCGGTAGAACGCCGTCCAGTCCGGGTCCACCGACGCGACGACGGAGACGAAGGTGCGCTCGAACGCCGACGGCTCGACGAGGCCCGGCGTGACGAGGTCGTCGGCGATCCAGCCGGCCAGGTCGTTGCTGATCTCGGCGGCGGAGATGCGATGGCGCAGCCGCCCGTCGGGGCCGAGGGTCAGGCGCGGCGCAGCGGCGGTCACCATGGACCCACGCTATGCGGCGGGTCCGCGCCGGTCACCTCTCTGATCGGCCGGGCCTGCTCCGGCCTGGTTCGGCCGTCCGGGTGACGCCTGTCGGGCCCCGGACGCTCAGCGCCCCACCAGCTCCGTCGCCATCTCGTGCGCGGCGGTCTCCAGCCCCGTCAGGTCCCGGACGACGCGCACGCGCGAGCAGTACTCGGCGTAGTCGGGGAGGTCGCAGCCGCCGAGCCCCCACGAGTAGCGCGGCTCGGGCGTGAGCCAGATCGTCTCCCGTGCCCGGCGGGTGATCTCGGCGAAGGCCTCCAGGTTCGGGTCGTTGCCGTTGCCGCGCCCGTCACCGAGGACGATCACGGTGGAGCGGCGGTTCACGGCGGAGCCGAAGTCCTCACCGAAGGTGCCGAAGGCCTTGCCGTAGTCGGAGTTGGCGTCCACGTCGAGCACGTCGCCGCCGAAGATCAGCCCGAGGGCCTGCTCGACGGGGTGGTCCTCGAACAGGTCGGTGACCTCGGCCAGATCGGACACGAACGCGAACGTGCGCACCTGCCCGAACAGGCTCTGCAGCCCGTGGACGAGGTGCAGCGTGAACCGGGCCGTGGCGCGCACCGACAGCGAGACGTCGGCGAGGATCACCAGCCGCGGCTTGTCCTCCGAGCGTGTCACGGTGATCGGCGAGAACGGGATGCCGTCGAAGCGCATGTTCTTGCGCATGGTGCGGCCGGAGTCGATGCGGCCCCGACTGGAGACCTTGCGCTTGTGCGTGAGCCCGCCGTGCAGCGAGCGCGCGAGCCGGCGCAGCGACTCCTCCAGCTCCATCCGCTCGTGCTCCCCGACGCGGTCGACCTCGCGCACCTTCTCGATCTCGGCGCTCTCGACGACCTTGTTCTCCAGCGCCATCAGCGCCTCGAGGTGCTTCTTCAGCGCCTCGGGCAGGCCGGCGAGCACCCCGGTCATGCGGCGACGCAGCGCCGCGGCGTCGTCCTCGGTGCCCTCCTGCGACTCGCCGTCCATGTCGTTCAGCCAACCCAACAACATCTCCTGCTGGGCGACCGACAGGTCGGCGTCGACCTTCGTGCCCTGCTGCTGGGAGATCTCGCCGGGCATGCCGGCGTTGTGCAGGCTGTCGGTCTCGATCTGGACGCGCTGGCCCTCGCCGTCGATGCCCTGGCTGTCCTTGGACAGCACGATCTCGTCGGTCATCGCGGCCATGTCGATCTTGTTGGCCTCCTGGTGCAGGTTGTACTGCTGGGCCAGGTCGTCAGGGTCGAAGTAGTCGCGGATGTCGGCCGGCTTGCCGTGCTCGTGCCCCTGCTCGGGGGTGTTGCTGGGCTCCTCCGACAGCGTGAACGACTCCAGCTCGCCGGAGTCGGAGAGCTCCTCGTGGCCGTGCCCGTGGCCGTGCCCGGCGTCGCTGGGGCCGACCTTCACCAGCGCGAAGAACCGGTCGAAGATCTCGTCGAAGATCTCCTCGTCGCGCCGGTCCTTGACGAGTGCGACGCGCAGCGCGGCCCGCAGCTGCTCCTTGTCGCGCAGCATCCCCGGCTGCGAGGCGCACGCCATGGCGTCCAGCGCCTCGGGGATGGAGATCCGTACCCCTCGCAACCGCAGGAGCCGTACGAACCGGTGCAGCGCGTTCTCCACTACGAGCCTCCCCGCACGGCACAAGCGTCGTCGCGGCCGCACGGGCGCCGCGGCACGGGTGCCGTCCCTACGACGGCGGCGCGGTCGGTCGAGGCGCCCGTCGAGGCGTGGCGTGACCAGGCCCACACCGGTCGTGCGCGGAAAATGTCGCCCTGGCGACGCTTACCGCGCACGGGAGCCGTGCTCACAGCGCTCGGCGGCGGCCCAGGCCGGCGCCGAAGCTGCGGGTGCCGCGCTCGGCCGGCACCTTCGGCGGCGTGATGGGCTTCGCCCCGCCGTCGCCACCCAGCGGGTTGCTGCCGTAGGTGTGGCCGAAACGGCCGGGGGTGTCCTTCGCCGCGCGGATGGCGCGGCCGTCCACCGCGTCGGCGTCCTCGTCGTCGTCCACGCGGGTGGGCGGGGCAGGTTCGTCGTGCCCGTGGCCGTGGCCGTGACCGGCCTCGGGGAGCGTCGCGTTCGGGTCGACCAGCCGCGGCAGCGCGCTGATCGCCTTCCGCACGTCCTTGTCGTACTTGACGACGACCGACACCGTGTCGGACAGGATCGTCGCGGTCAGCTCGTGGCAGCCCAGCACCGCGAGCGTGCGCGCCCAGTCGATCGTCTCGGAGATCGACGGCGACTTGCGCAGCTCCAGCTCGCGCAGCCCGCGGACGATCCCGACCAGCTGCTCGGCCAGCGCGTCCGGCAGGCCGGTGTCCTTGCTGCGGATGATCTCCAGCTCGCGATCGGCCGTGGGGTAGTCGAGGAAGAGGTGCAGGCACCGGCGCTTGAGGGCGGCGGAGAGATCGCGGGTGTTGTTGCTGGTCAGGACGACGTAAGGCGGTGTCTTGGTGGTGAACGTGCCCACCTCGGGCACGGAGACCTGCCACTCGGCGAGGGTCTCCAGCAGCACGGCCTCCAGCGCCTCGTCGGCGCGGTCGACCTCGTCGATGAGCAGCACGACGGGCTCGGGCGAGCGGATCGACTCCAGCAGCGGGCGCGCGGCGAGGAAGCGCTCGGAGAAGAACACGCTCTCCTGGGCACCGATGCGGTCGACGGCGGTCTCCAGGTCGGGGGCGTCCGCGACGACCTGGCCGATCTTCTCGCGCAGGATCTGGGTGTAGAGCAGCTGCTTGCCGTAGTCCCACTCGTAGAGGGCCTTGGTCTCGTCCTGGCCCTCGTAGCACTGCAGGCGCAGCAGCCTGCGGCCGGTCGCGAGTGCGAGTGCCTTGGCCAGCTCGGTCTTGCCCACGCCCGCCGGGCCCTCGATGAGCAGCGGCTTGTCCAGCCGGGTGGTCAGGAAGACGGTGGTGGCCAGGCGGGTGTCGGCGATGTACCCGTGCTGCGTGAGGGTGTCGACGACGTCGTCGACACTGTCGAACTGCGTCATGCTGCTCCGATCGGGCGGAGGGGCGCCGGCACGTGCGCCGGCGCCCCTCGACTGTAAGCCGTCAAACTCCTGTTCCGATGCTTCGACCCTGCAAGCAGGTCTCAGGTGAGCAGGTCGTCCAGGTCGCCGTTCATGCAGTGGTCGACCACGGGGCGCACCGTCTCGAACGTGCACTCCTTCGGGTTGCCCGGCGTGCAGGCGTCGCCGAGGACGTGGTTGGTGATCCGGTCGACGTCGGCGTCGTCGCCCTTGATGGTGCCCTCGCCCTTGTAGAACTCGGTCGGGCCCTGGCCCAGCCGGTTCTTCGAGTACGAGTCCTGGGTGACGTCCACGAAGCGCTCCGGGATGCCCACGTCGCGCAGCAGCCGGATGGACGCGGCGAGCGCGGCCTCGGCGGCCTGCACGTCGGTCATGCCGTGCGTGTCGACGCCCATCGCGCTCGCGATGTCGGCGAAGCGCTTGTAGTGCACCGGCATGTTGAACGCCCACACGCGCGGCAGGGCGACGGCGTTGTTCAGGCCGTGGTGGGTGTCGTAGAACGCGGAGATGGCGTGCGAGATCGAGTGGATGATCCCGAGACCGCCGGAGTTGAACGCCTGCGCCGCGATGTACTGCGCGTTCATCATCCCGAAGCGACCCTCGTAGGACTGCGGGTTCCAGACGGCCTCGCGCAGGCTGCGCGCGGTCAGCTTGATCGCGTGCAGCGCGTTGCCCAGCGACGGGTCGAAGTTGATCCGCGAGACGTAGGGCTCGGACGCGTGGGCCAGCACGTCGAAACCGCACTGTGCGGTGTAGTCGACCGGGCAGCTGTAGTAGAGCACCGGGTCGTCGATGGCCAGGGAGGTGACCGAGGCGTCGTCGAACGCGACGTACTTGTGGGGGTTCTTCGGGTCCGTCGTCGTGTCGGTGATGACGTAGGCCCAGGACGTCTCCGAGCCGGTGCCCGCCGTGGTGGAGACCGCGATGTGCGGCGGGTTCTTCGGGTTCTCCGACTTGTTGAAGCCCTCGAACTCGTTGACGTTGCGGCCGTCGTGGGCCACCGAGACGCGCGCGCCCTTGCAGGCGTCGTGGGAGGAGCCGCCGCCGATGGAGACGAAGCTGTCGCACTTGTTCTGCTGGTAGAGGCCCACAGCGTCCATGACGTTGTAGTCCTTGGGGTTGGACTCGACCTTGTCGTAGACCACGACCTCCAGGCCGTGGTACTTCATCGACTCGACGATCTTGTGCACGATGTCGGAGCCGCGCAGGCCCGACGTCATCACCAGCGTCTTCTTGAAGCCCAGCTTCAGGGCCTCCGGACCGATCAGCTCGTGCGCGCCCGGACCGAGGAGCGCCCGGGGGAACGGGTGGAACTCCTTGATCGGGAACTGCGGAATCATCTCTTCGACCTGCATGGCAGCCCTTTCTGGTGCAGGGGGTGTCTACGCAGGCGACGCTATTGCGATGTGGTGCCCCGCACACCGTCACGCAGACGGGTCACCCGCCCCTCCGATCGGGCAGGTCCGCACGGGCGTGAGGGAGGGTGCGCGGG
>JBBQEF010000038.1:0-26416 GCA_038320445.1 Mycobacteriales bacterium | reverse complement strand
TGGTGGCTGCCGATCGGCGCCTTCCAGACCGTCCGGTCCTTCGCGTACTCGGTGCCCTTGCGCAGCGCGTACCGGGCGAGGCCGTTCGAGTAGGCGGCCACCGTGATGCGTTCCGGGTTGAGCCCGGCGAACAGGGCCGCGAGCCCGGCCTCCTCGCCGCCGACCAGCGCGTCGTCGGGGAGGTGGGCGTCGTCGAAGTAGACGGTGAACTGCTTCTCCGGGCTCTGGATGGCCATCTCGATGGGCTGGTAGGTCATGCCCGGGGTGTCGGTGGGGACGATGAACATGGCCGGGCGCAGCGTGCCCGACGCTCCCTCCATCCGGGCCACCACGAGCGTGGCGTCGGTCTCGTCGACGCCGGAGATGTAGTACTTGGTGCCCGACAGCCGCCAGCCCCCGGAGGGGTCGCGCCGGGCCGTCGTGGTGATGGTGTGCGAGTTCGAGCCCGCGTCCGGCTCGGTGATCGCGAACGACATCTTCGCGGTGCCGTCGGCGAAGCGGGGGAGCCAGCGCTCCTTCTGCTCGACGGTGCCGCTCGTGGCGATCACGGTGGCGGCGATGGCCGGCGAGACGACGATCAGCAGCAACGGGCAGCCGGCCGCCGCGATCTCCTCCGCGACGATCGCCAGCTCGACCATCCCGGCGCCACCGCCGCCGTACTCCGCGGGGACGGCGACGCCGAGGTAGCCGTTGTCGCCGGCCTCCTTCCACAGCTCGGTGGTCTTGCCGCCGCTGCGGGCCTTGCCGATCAGGTACTCGTGCCCGTACCTGCCGGCCATCGCGGCCACGGACGCCCGCAGCAGCTGCTGCTCGTCGGTCTCACGCAGATCCACGGGTTCACCATGCCCTGTCGTGGAGCAGGAGCAACAGGTAGGCCGCGAGACTCTGCGCGTCGACCAGCTCGGAGCGGCGGGCCATGTCCTCGAACTCCGCCGTGGCGAACCAGCGGCTGTGCATGTCCTGCTCGGTGTGCTCGCGCCGCGTCGGACCTGCGACCAGCTCCGTCGCGAGGAAGACGTGCCCGCGCTGGCTGGACATCCCCGGGGCGACGTCGAGGTCGCCGAGCAGGTCCATCCGCCCCGCGACCAGGCCCGTCTCCTCCTCCAGCTCGCGGGCGGCGAGCACGTCGGGCGCGACCTCCGCCCGGTCCGGCGCGGTGCCCATCGGGAACTCCCAGCGCCGTGCGCCCATCGGGTAGCGGAACTGTTCGACGAGATGCAGCCGGTCGCCGTCGCGGGGGATGACCACGGCGCAGGTCGGCTTGTCCACGACCCCGTAGATGCCCTCGGTCCCGTCGGCGCGGCGGATCGCGTCCTCCCGGACCGTCATCCAGGCGTTCGCGTAGACCTCGCGGCTGCTCAGCTTCTCCACGCCCGGCAGTATCGGCGAGGTGCGGGCGCCGCGACCGATCACCCTCCGCTCGCCGCGGCCTGCCGGGCGGAACGCTCCCGCTCAGCGACGGTCCCCGGACGTGATGCGCCACGGCGGGGCGGTGGGGCCCACGTAGGGATAGCCGAGGCCGTACGCCCACATCCAGCCGTTCTCGGTGGCGAGATCGGCGGTGATGCCACGGCCCGCGGCGCACAGCAGGGCCCACGGCCGTGACACGCGGGGGGCAGGCTCGGGACGGGTCGTGGTGAGGGTGCTCATGGCGGGCTCCTGGTGCGGATCGGGACGTTCAGGCCGGGACGGCCACGGACGGCAGGACGGAGTGGCCGCCGACCGGCACCGATGCCGGCATCGCGCCGGTGAAGCCGCACGGCCCCCTCGACGGGCACGAGCCCCACCGTCGCGCCGACCGCGATGCGCCGGGCCACGATGGCGGACACCACGTCGTCGGGGGCGTGCACCCCGTCGGCCGTGAAGAACGTGCAGTGCTCGATGCCGTCCACCCCGGCCGCGACGGCGTCGACGATCGCGTCGAGCGCGTGTGCGTGGGCCGTGACGGGCAGCCCGTGGCGGTGCGCCTCCGTGACGAGGACGCGCAGCTCGGCGGGGGAGAACTGGGCCCCGCGCACGTCGGCGCCGGCGGTCATCATGCCGCCGCTGGCCATCACCTTGATCACGTCGACGCCACGCTGGGCGTGCTCGCGCACCGCGGCGCGGATCCCGTCGATGCCGCTGGCGACCCCGCCGAGGAAGTGGCAGTGCCCGCCCGCCGTCTGCTCGGACGGCGGTACGTGTGCTCGTTGTCATGGCAGCAGTTCTACGAGGTCAGCGGCGGCGCGCCATCGTGGAAAGCACGGAGGACCGGTACTGAATCCCGCGCTGCATCCCCGCCGCCTCCCCCGACGGCGGGCGGGCTCGTGGCGATGGAGGACGCTCCGGGGGCGTGGGTGGCGCGGAGGGCATGACTAGGGTGGCGCCCCGTGCGTCTCGTCATCGCCCGCTGCCAGGTCGACTACGTCGGCCGGCTCACGGCCCACCTGCCCATGGCGCCGCGGCTGCTGCTGGTCAAGGCGGACGGATCGGTGAGCATCCACGCCGACGACCGCGCCTACAAGCCGCTCAACTGGATGAGCCCGCCGTGCTGGCTGGAGGAGCAGCCCGGGGTGTGGACGGTGCGCAACAAGGCCGACGAGTCGCTCGTCATCACCATCGACGAGGTGCTGCACGACTCGCGCCACGAGCTGGGCGTGGATCCGGGGCTGGTCAAGGACGGTGTCGAGGCGCACCTGCAGGCGCTGCTCGCCGCCCACCCGACGGTGTTCGGTGACGGGTTCACGCTGGTCCGCCGCGAGTACATGACGGCGATCGGGCCGGTCGACCTGCTGCTGCGCGACGCCGCGGGGGCCTCGGTCGCCGTCGAGGTCAAGCGCCGCGGCGAGATCGACGGGGTCGAGCAGCTCACCCGCTACCTCGAGCTGATGAACCGCGACCCGCTGCTCGCCCCGGTGGCCGGCGTCTACGCCGCGCAGCAGATCAAGCCGCAGGCGCGCACGTTGGCCGAGGACCGGGGCATCCGCTGCGTCGTCGTCGACTACGACGCGCTGCGCGGCACGGAGTCGCGGGACCTCCGGCTCTTCTGAGCCCCTGCCGCGCGGTCGGCCGCGGGAATGCCGGTGGGCCTACCCTGGAGTAATGACCGCTGAAGCGCCCGCCGTCCCGGCGACCTTCGAGTCGCTCGATCCCCGCACCGGCGACGTCGTCGGCACCCATCCGGTGCACGACGCGGTCGCCGTCGAACTGGCCGTGGCCCGCGCCGTCGATGCGGCGCGGTGGTGGGCCGATCTCGGGTTCGCCGAGCGCGGCAAGCGGCTGGGGGAGTGGCGCAAGGCGCTGGTCCGCCGCCTCGACGACCTCGCCCGGGTGGTCGCCGACGAGACCGGCAAGCCGTTCGACGACGCGCGCCTGGAGCTGGTGCTCGCGATCGACCACCTCGACTGGGCGGCCAGGCACGCCGAGAAGGTGCTCGGGAAGCGCAAGGTCGCGTCCGGCCTGTTGATGGCGAACCAGGCCGCCACGCTGACCTACCTCCCGATCGGCGTCGTCGGCGTGATCGGCCCGTGGAACTACCCCGTCTTCACGCCGATGGGATCCATCGCCTACGCACTCGCCGCGGGCAACGCCGTGGTGTTCAAGCCGAGCGAGCTGACGCCCGGCGTCGGCACCGCGCTGGCCGATTCGCTCGCCGAGATCGCCGAGGGCCACCCGCTGCTGCAGGTCGTCACCGGGTTCGGCGAGACGGGGGCGGCGCTGTGCCGCGCCCCGGGCGTCGGCAAGATCGCGTTCACCGGCTCGACGGCGACGGGCAGGCGGGTGATGGCCGCGTGCGCCGAGACACTCACCCCGGTGCTCATCGAGTGCGGCGGCAAGGACCCGATGATCGTCGACGCGGACGCCGACCTCGACGCCGCCGCCGATGGATGCGTCTGGGGCGGGATGTCGAACGCGGGCCAGACGTGCGTCGGTGTCGAGCGCGTCTACGTCGTGGAGGGCGTGGCCGAGAAGTTCCTGGCCAAGGTCGTGCGCAAGGTCGAGGCCCTGCGCCCCGGCGCGTTCGGGCCGATGACGATGGCGTCCCAGAGCGACGTGGTGCAGCGCCACGTCGAGGACGCGCTGGCCAAGGGCGGCACGGCCGTCGTCGGCGGGGTCTCGTCGGTGCACCGTCCCTACATCGACCCCGTCGTGATCGTCGACGTCCCCGAGGACAGCACCGCCGTCACCGAGGAGACGTTCGGGCCGGTGCTCGTCGTCAACCGGGTGCCGGACGTCGACGAGGCCGTGCGCCGCGCCAACGGCACCGGCTACGGCCTGGGGGCCACCGTGTTCTCGAAGAAGCGTGGCGAGGAGATCGCGGCCCGCCTGCGGTGCGGGATGGTCGCCGTGAACGGCGTCATCTCGTTCGCCGGCATTCCCGCCCTGCCCTTCGGGGGAGTGGGGGACTCGGGATTCGGCCGCATCCACGGCGAGGACGGGCTGCGCGAGTTCACCCGCCCGCAGGCCGTGGCGCGGCAGCGGTTCGCCCTGCCCATCGCCGTGACCAGCTTCCGGCGCACCTCGGGCGGCATGAACGCGCTGCTCGGGATCGTGCGCCTGAGGCACGGTCGTTAGTCACACGCGCGGCCCCACCCCGCGCGGGTCTGGGAAGATCCGGCACATCCAACGATGGAGGTAGCAGTGGCACGCGAGTTCCGGACGGTCGGAGTGGTCGGCCTGGGCACCATGGGTGCCGGCATCGTGGAGGTCTTCGCCCGCCACGGGCTGCATGTGATCGCCGCCGAGACCGACGCGGACGCCGTCGAGCGGGGCCGGGCCCACCTCGAGACCTCCACCACCCGCGCGGTCGGCCGCGGCAAGCTCTCCCAGGAGGACGCCGACGCGCTGCTCGGCCGCATCACCACCACCACGTCGCTGTCCGATCTCGCCGACGCCGACCTGGTGATCGAGGCGGTGCCGGAGAGCCTGGACCTCAAGGCCGCGGTGTTCTCCGAGCTCGACAAGGTGTGCCGGCCGGACGCGATCCTGGCCTCCAACACCTCGTCGCTCTCGGTCACGGAGCTGGCCGTGCGCACCGGGCGTCCGGGCAAGGTGCTGGGGATGCACTTCTTCAATCCCGCTCCGGTGCAGAAGCTCGTGGAGCTGGTGCGCACCGTCGTCACCGAGCAGGACGTGGTCGACGACGTGAAGGCGTTCGCCGCCACCCTGGACAAGGTGCCGGTCGTGATCGGCGACCGCGCCGGGTTCATCGCCAACGCGCTGCTGTTCGGCTACCTCAACCACGCCGCGCGCATGTACGAGCAGCGCTACGCCAGCCGCGAGGACCTCGACGCCGCGATGCGCTACGGCTGTGGCTACCCGATGGGCCCGCTCGCCCTGCTCGACCTCATCGGGCTCGACACGAGCTACGAGATCCTCGACACGATGTACGCCCAGTCGCGCAACCAGATGCACGCGCCCGCGCCGGTGCTCAGGCAGATGATCACCGCCGGCCTGCTGGGCCGGAAGAGCGGCCGCGGCTTCTACACCTACGCCGGGCCACACAGCTCCGAGGTGGTCACCGACGCGGAGACGCCGAGCGGTGTCGTGCCCGAGGACGTCACCGTCCGTGACGTGCAGCGGGTCGGGGTCGTCGGCACGGGCACCATGGCCTCCGGCATCGTCGAGGTGCTGGCCAAGGCCGGGCTCGACGTGGTCGTGCGTGGCCGCAGCGACTCGAAGGTCGAGGGCTCGATCGCCGGGATCCGGAAGTCGTTGGAGAAGTCGGTGGTGCGGGGCCGCCTGACCGAGGACGACCGCGACGCCACGCTCGCCCGGATCACCGGCACCACGCGCCTGGAGGACCTCGCCGACGTCGACCTCGTGGTGGAGGCCATCGCCGAGGAGCTCGACGTCAAGCGCGCGGTGTTCGCCGCGCTCGACGAGATCTGCAAGCCCGGCGCGATCCTGGCCACCACCACGTCGTCACTGCCCGTGGTGGAGTGCGCGGCCGCCACCTCCCGCCCCTCCGACGTGGTCGGGCTGCACTTCTTCAACCCCGCGACGGCCATGAAGCTGGTCGAGGTCGTCTCCACGATCACCACCGCGCCCGATGTCGCCGCCACCGCGCTCGCCCTGTGCCAACGCCTCGGGAAGGTGCCCGTCTCGTGCGGCGACCGCGCCGGGTTCATCGTCAACGCGCTGCTGTTCCCGTACCTCAACGACGCCGTGAAGATGCTCGAGGCGCACTACGCCACCGCCGACGACATCGACGCGGCCATGAAGACCGGCTGCGCGCTGCCGATGGGGCCGTTCGAGCTGCTCGACGTGGTGGGGCTGGACGTGTCGCTGGCCATCGAGCGCTCGCTCTACGCGGAGTTCCGCGAGGCGGGGTTCGCGCCCGCTCCGCTGCTGGAGCACCTGGTCACGGCCGGGCGGCTCGGGCGCAAGAGCGGGCACGGGTTCCGGGACTACGCCGCGCGCTGATCCGCTGATGGCCCGGTCCAACCGCAGGCGCGACGATCACGTCCCGCTGAGGTCCGCCGCGTCGTCGGGCCGGGTGGAGACCGGGCCCGACGGCGAGTGGCTGGTGCGCACCGTCACGGGAGCGGCGTCCACCCGTGACTACCGCTGTCCCGGCTGCGACCAGGTGGTGGTGGCCGGGACCCCGCACGTCGTCGCCTGGCCGGCCGGGTCGGTGGACGACCGGCGGCACTGGCACACGCCGTGCTGGGCCGCGCGGGGGCGTCGCCGTCCCCAGGGCCGGCGGCGCTGACCGGTCGACTCGCGCGCTGACCGGTCGACTCGCGCGCGGATTCGTGCCGACTCGCGCGCGGATTCGTGCCGACCCGGCGCGGATTCGTGCCGACTCGCGCGCGGGATCGTGCCGACTCGCGGGGCTGGTCAGGCGGGGCTGGTCAGGCGGGGCTGGTCAGGTGGGGCTGGTCAGGTGGGGCTGGTCAGGCGGGCTGGGTGGTACGGCGGGTGGGCTGGGGCCTCGGGGACCCGGTGGGCGGACGGGTCGTGCCGTCCCCGGCAGCGGGGGGCGGGTCGGCCTGGCGGGCGGCGGGGACCTCGGCCGTCACGGGGGCGGGCGGGTTCTCCCCGGGCAGCGGGCCGAGATCGCCGAGGGTGCGGTCGAGCGCGGCACGGGTGCCGCCGAGCTGCTCGGCGATGCGCCCGCGCAGGGACTTCAGCTCGACGATCCGGCGCTCGGCCTCGGCCACGATCTGCTGGGCCCGTGCCTCCGCCTCCGCGACGAGCGCCTGCGCCCGCGCCGTGGCGGTCTCCCGCATCTCCTCCGTCCGCCGGCGGGTGGCCAGCTGCTCGGCCGTCAGCGCCGAGAGCGCCTCGGTACGCCGCTGGTTCATCGCGATCGTGAAGTCCTCCTCGACCGTCACGCGGCGCGCGTTCGACTCGGCCCAGGCCCGGGCCCGCTCCTGTTCGGCCGCCTCCGTGGCGGCCGCGATCGCTGCTGCACCGGCCTCCCGCTCGGCCTGCTGCCCGGCCCGGAGCCGGGCGATCTCCGCCGCGGCCTCGGCCTCGGCTGCCGCGATCTCCTCGCGGCACTTCAGCCGGTCCGCGTCGAGCGCGGCGCGGTGCGTCTCGCGCTCCTCGTCGGCCGCCTGCGCCTCGGCCCGCGCGCGGAGCCGTACCTCATCCGCCTCACCCTGTGCGTCGGCGATCAGCTGGCCGGCCTTCTGCTCCGCCGCCCGGACGCGCTTGCTCACGTCGCTCTCGGCCTTGGCGAGCATCTCGGCGACCTCGTCCTCGGCCAGGCGCAGCATCGAGCGCATGCGCTCGCTCATCCCCTGGACGCTCTGCTGGGGGCTGACGAGCGTGCGGACCTGCGCCCGCAGGCGATCTGCGCGGGCCCGGGAGTCGTCGAGCTCGCGGGCCAGCTGCGTGGCCTGGTCGAGCGCGGCGTCCCGGTCGGTGGTCAGGATGCGGACCTCGGCGTCGAGCCGGCGCAGGTGCGCATCCACCTGCCCCTGCTCGTAGCCTCTCCTGACCACCTCGAAGTCGGCGTCCGTCGGGGAGGGTGCGGGGTCGTCGGCCATGTGCTCACCGTACCGGGCGCCAACCGGACGGCCGACGCGTGCACCTGCACTGATGAGCAGGACCGCCCGGAGGGTGACACCCGGTCGTGCCTGGTCAGATGCCGCGGAACCGGTTGATGGCGTCGAGGTGCTTGGCGCGCATCTCCGTGTTCGTCACACCGAGGCCCTCCTCGGGTGCGAGTGCGAGCACACCGACCTTGCCCTGGTGGCTGTTGGTGTGCACGTCCATCGCGGCCTGACCCGTCTCGGCCAGCGGATACACGTTCGACAGCGTCGGATGGATCAGGCCCTTCGCGATGAGCTTGTTGGCCTCCCACGACTCGCGGTAGTTGGCGAAGTGCGAGCCGACGATCCGCTTCAGGTTCATCCACAGGTACCGGTTGTCGAACGTGTGCTCGTACCCCGAGGTGGACGCGCAGGTCACGATCGTGCCGCCCTTGCGGGCGACGTAGACGCTCGCGCCGAAGGTCTCCCGGCCGGGGTGCTCGAAGACGATGTCGGGATCGTCACCGCCGGTGAGCTCCCGGATCTTCCCGCCGAAGCGCTTCCACTCCTTGGGGTCCTGGTGGTGCTCGTCGCGCCAGAACGTGTAGCCCTCGGCGGACCGGTCGATGATCAGCTCGGCGCCCATCCGGCGGCAGATGTCGGCCTTCTCCGGCGAGGAGACGACACAGACCGGTGTGGCGCCGCCGTTGAGTGCGAACTGCGTGGCGTAGGAGCCGAGGCCGCCCGACGCGCCCCAGATCAGCACGGTGTCGCCCTGCTTCATGTCGGCGCCGTTGCGGGACACGAGCTGGCGGTAGTCCGTGGAGTTGACCAGCCCCGGCGCTGCCGCCTCCTCCCAGGTCAGGTGCGCAGGCTTGGGCATCAGCTGGTTGGACTTGACGAGCGCGAGCTCGGCGAGGCCGCCGAAGTTGGTCTCGAAGCCCCAGATGCGCTGCTCGGGGTCCATCATCGTGTCGCCGTGGCCGTCGGGGCTCTCCAGCTCCACCGACAGGCAGTGCGCCACCACCTTGTCGCCGGGCTTCCAGCTGTTGACGCCCGGGCCGGTGCGGAGCACGACGCCCGCCAGGTCGGAGCCCACGACGTGGTAGGGCAGGTCGTGGCGCTTGGTCAGCGGCGACATCCGCCCGTAGCGCTTGAGGAACCCGAACGTCGACATCGGTTCGAAGATCGACGTCCAGACCGTGTTGTAGTTGATGGCGCTGGCCATCACCGCGACCAGCGCCTCACCCGGGCCGAGCTCGGGGGTGGGGACATCGTCGAGGTGGAGGCTCTTGCGCGGGTCCTTGTCGCGCGAGGGGATGCCGGCGAACATCTCCGCCTCGTCCTCGTGGACGGTGACGCCGCGGTAGTGCTCGGGCACGGCGAGCCCGCCGAGTGCGTGGTGCTCGTCGGCGAGGATCGCGTCGAGGATCTCCTGCACGGCTGGACTCCAATGGCTCGCGATTGCGTGGTATCCCAGAAGTTACTGCAAAGTATGGTACCCGGGACCCTGCTTTGGGAGGGTCTTCCGCCGCGTCGGCGTGACCAGCGCCATCTCGACCGGTTCAGGTCTCGGTTCAGTGACCTGCCGCCGCGGGCTCCACCAGCTCCACGAGAACGCCACCGGCGTCCTTGGGGTGCACGAAGTTGATGCGGGAACCGGCCGTGCCGCGGCGCGGCTCCGCGTACAGCAGGCGCACCCCCTTCTCCCGGAGCGCGGCGCTCGTGGCGTCGATGTCGGCGACCCGGTAGGCCATCTGCTGGATGCCCGGGCCGTTGCGGTCCAGGAACTTCCCGATCGCCGAATCCGGCCGCAGCGGAGCGAGCAGCTGGATCGCCGTGCCCGTGTCGCCGGGCGCCGACAGCATGGCCTCGCGCACGCCCTGCTCCTCGTTGACCTCCTCGTGCGTGGCCACGAGCCCGAAGGTGGTGGCGTACCAGGCGATGGCGGCGTCCAGATCGGCGACGGCGATACCGACATGATCCACTCCGATGACGCCGTGCTCAGCGATGTCCATGGGCGGAATGTAACCCGGTGGGACCCTGACGCGAGGGTGTGCGCCGACGTGCTCGTCCCCGTGGAGGCGGCATCGTGAGAGCGGCATCACCACCGTGACGGGGCGGCTCGGCGGGTAGGGTCGGCCATCCCCTGCCACCGCTGTTGCTGGAGGAAATCGTGTCCGGATCCGTCATCGTCGCAGGAGCCCGCACGCCCATGGGGCGGCTGCTCGGCTCGCTCAAGGGCTTCACCGGCGCGCAGCTGGGAGGCGTGGCGATCAAGGCGGCGCTCGAGCGTGCCGGGGTGGCGCCCGAGCAGGTGCAGTACACGATCATGGGTCAGGTGCTCACCGCAGGCGCCGGCCAGATCCCGGCCCGGCAGGCCGCTGTGGCGGGGGGCATCCCGATGGACGTGCCCGCGCTGACCATCAACAAGGTGTGTCTCTCGGGCATCGACGCCATCGCGCTGGCCGACCAGCTCATCCGCGCCGGCGAGGCCGACATCATCGTGGCCGGCGGCCAGGAGTCGATGACCCAGGCGCCACACCTGCTGGGCAAGTCGCGCGAGGGCTACAAGTACGGCGACGTGACGATGACGGACCACATGGCCTACGACGGCCTGTTCTGTGCGTTCGACCAGGTGGCGATGGGCGCGTCGACCGAGAAGTACAACGGCCGCTACGAGCTGACGCGTGCCGAGCAGGATGCGTTCTCCGCCCGTTCGCACCAGCGCGCCGCAGCGGCGGTGGACAACGGCCACTTCGCCGAGGAGATCACCCCGGTGGCGATCCCGCAGCGCAAGGGCGAGCCGATCGAGTTCTCCCTCGACGAGGGCATCCGCCCCGACACCACCGCCGAGGGCCTCGGCAAGCTGCGCCCGGCGTTCTCCTCCGACGGCACGATCACCGCGGGCTCGTCGTCGCCGATCTCCGACGGCGCCGCCGCGGTCGTGGTCATGAGCAAGGCCAAGGCCGAGGAGCTCGGACTCACCTGGCTCGCCGAGATCGGCGCCCAGGGCATGGTCGCCGGGCCGGACGCCAGCCTGCACGAGCAGCCGGCCAACGCCATCGCCAAGGCCTGCGAGAAGGAGGGCATCACGCCCGCCGACCTCGACCTGGTGGAGATCAACGAGGCGTTCGCGGCCGTCGGCATCGTGTCGGCCCGCAAGCTCGGCATCGACGAGGACAGGGTCAACGTCAACGGCGGCGCCATCGCGCTCGGCCACCCGATCGGGATGTCCGGGGCCCGCATCGTGCTGAGCCTGGCGCTCGAGCTGAAACGCCGCGGGGGCGGCGTGGGTGCCGCGGCGCTGTGCGGCGGCGGCGGCCAGGGCGACGCCCTGATCCTGCGCGTGCCCGCTGCGGGCTGATCCCTGCCGATGGCGCGTCGGCCCGATGTCCCTGACCTGGTGGAGCGGGCCCGTCGGGGTGAACCTCTCGCCGTGGGGCGGCTGCTCTCGCTCGTGGAGGCCGACACCCCCGCGGGACGCGACGCCCTGCGGGAGGTGGCTGCCGCGCTCACCCCGTTCACCGGGAGCGCCCATGTGGTGGGCCTGACCGGCCCGCCCGGGGTCGGCAAGAGCACCACCACGTCCGCGCTGGTGGGGGCCCTGCGGGCCCGGAGCAGGCGGGTGGGTGTGCTCGCGGTGGACCCCTCGTCCCCGTTCTCCGGCGGCGCGCTGCTGGGCGACCGGGTGCGGATGGCCGAGCACGCCACCGACGACGGCGTGTTCATCCGCTCGATGGCCACCCGCGGCCATCTCGGCGGGATCGCGTGGTCCACACCCCATGCGCTGCGGGTGCTCGACGCGGCCGGGTGCGACGTGGTGCTGATCGAGACCGTGGGTGTGGGGCAGAGCGAGGTGGACGTGGTGGCGTTGGCCGACACGACGGTGGTGCTGCTGGCCCCCGGGATGGGCGACGGGGTGCAGGCGGCCAAGGCCGGCATCCTCGAGGTGGCGGACGTCTTCGTGGTGAACAAGGCCGACCGCGAGGGCGCCGCGCAGGCCGCGCGCGACCTGCGCCACATGATCGCCCTGGGGGGCGGCGGTGGCTGGCGGCGCCCGGTGGTGAGCACCGTGGCCGCGCGCCGCGAGGGCCTCGAGGAGCTCGTGGCGGCGCTGGACGCCCACCGGGAGTGGATCGACGCCGGAGGTGAGCGGGAGCGGCGCCGGATCGCCAGGGCCGCGGCGGAGATCGAGGCCATCGCGCTCGACCAGGTGCGGGCCCGGTTCGGTGGCCTGCGCGATGGCCTGGGGCTGCCGGACCTGGCGAAACGGGTGGTGGCGGGCGAGATCGACCCGTACCGCGCCGCCGACGAGCTGGCCGCCACCAGCTGAGTCGAGCCGGCCGCCACCAGCTGAGCCGATCAGGGCGCTCCCGACAGCTGTTCCGGGATCCGGACCGATCCGATCCGCAGGGCGATCGCCCGGGCGGCCCGCGCGTGGTCGGCGGCCTCGGCGGGGTGCCCGGACGCGAGGGCGAGGGCCAGATCCGCGTGGAGGGCCGCGCGATGCCGTGCGGTGCGCGGCCCGGCCGTCAACGCCAGCCGCAGCGGTGCGTCGGCGTCGGCGTCGCCCAGCGCCACCAGCGCGTGGCCGTGCCTGCGGTGCATGTCGGCCAGCTCGAACACCGTGGCCGGGCGGGCGGCATCGATGTGTACCGGTGCCGCTGCGTCCTCGCGGGCGGCCTGCTCGACGGCGGCGAAGGCCGCCGAGAACGCCGCTCCCGACGCGGCCGCCTCGCCGCCCGCCGCCCGCGCCTGCCCGAGCGCGGCGGCCACCCGTGCCCTCGCCGCCGGCGGCCCGTCCGCAGGGGCGTGCTCCAGCAGGGTGACGGCCCCGCCGGTGTCACCGGCCGCCACCAGCGCGGCCGCCATCCCGGCCAGTGCCGCGGCCTCGGCGACCGGGCGGCCCGAGACGACCGCCGCCGTCCTCGCCCGATCCCCGAAGTGCCACGCCACATCGGGCTCGCCGCGATCGAGGGCCTGCGCTCCGGCGAGCGCGGCAGCGCCCGTCAGCACCCGGGCGGCCGCCTCCCGGGCGGCTGCGGTGAGGGCGTGCACGAGCCGTCCTTCGAGCTCCGCGACGAGCGCCGGGGCCAGTGCTCCGGCACCGGCGACACCGAACTCGGCGTCGAGCCGCACGACGGCGTCGAGCTGGGCCTGCCACGATCCGGATTCGGGCACGCCGCCGGCCGCGACGGCCGCACGCAGCCGCTGCGCGCCCGTGCCGTGCTCCGCGCCCCCGACGGCGTCGTCGATGCCCAGCTCCCCGGCCGAGCGCCGGTACAGCTCCGCCAGCAGCGTGCGGTACTGCGGCTCCGGCTGGGCGTGCCCGTTCTCCCAGCGGGACAGCAGCGTCTTCAGGCTCGGTGCGGCCGCCACGGGGGTGGCGCGGCGCCGGCCCAGCGCCACCAGCTCCCGTGCCGCCTCGGACTGCGACCAGCCGCGTGCCGCGCGTGCCTCGCGCAGGCGGCTGCCCGCCTGGCCGCGGCCGCCCCGCGCCGGGTCCCGATCCGTCATCGCTGCACCTCCCGCACCGCGCCGGGCGGCGTGAACCCAGATTGTCGGACCGGCCGCCTACTGTCAACGGTGGTGACGCAACAGGGCGTCAACGGTGGAGGTCAGGGAGTCGAGATGGATCTCACGACGTGCTCGGTGTACGCGCTGTCGGGTTCGGCGGGAGGGGCGGTCGCCGGGTTCGCGGCGGCCCGCCTGCGGCGGCGGCGCGGTCGCCGGGCGGCCGGCCGGGGTGGGGGCGGCCGCACGATGCGGACGTGGCCGGGCCGCCGCCGTCGCGGTAGGCGTGGTCGTCAGGGTCCGCCCGGGCGCGGCGGTGAGCGGAGCGGCGGATGAAGAGCGCCGAGCGTGTGCGCGCGGGCCTCAGGCCTGGTCGAAGTCGCCTGCCGCCCGCCGCACGTGGCCGAGCAGGTCGGTCAGCTGGTCCTGCTGGTCGGGGCCGAGGCCGCGCATCCCGAAGTCGATCGCGGTCACTGAGTGCGTCGCCTTCTCCAGCAACGCGGTCCCGGTGTCGGTGATGCCCACCAGCGTGGCGCGGCGGTCGGTCGGGTGCGGCGTGCGCCGCACCAGGCCGTCGGCCTGCAGCCGGTCCACGATGTTGGTCACGCTGGTCGGGTGGAGCTGCAGGCGCTCGCCCATCACCCGCATCGGGAGCAGCCCCCGCCGCGAGAACGTCAGGAGCACCAGTGCCTCGTAGCGGGCGAACGTCAGTCCGTGCGGCCGCAGCGCGCTGTCCACGGCGGAGAGGAGGATCTGCTGCACACGCATCACGCTGGTCACGGCGGCCATCGTGCGGGACGGCCCGATCCGCTCGCCCCACATCTGCGCCGCCCTCAGGATCGGGTCGAACGGCAGCGGATCGCGGGAGGCCATGGCGCGCGACGCTAGCAGGGCGCCGTGGCGAACCGGTGCCGTGACGACGGCAGGGCCGGCGTCGGAGGTGCGGCGGGGGCGCCCTGTCGCGGTCCGGCCCGGTGATGAGGCAGTCTGGCGCCATGCTCTTCGCCTTCAGCATCGCTCCGGCCGGCGTCGACGGTGGCGGAGGTGGTGACGGAGCCGACGACGGTGTCGGCGACATCGTCGCCGAGGCGGTCCGCGTGGTGCGGGAGTCGGGCCTGCCCAACGAGACGACGTCGATGTTCACCACCATCGAGGCCGATACGTGGGACGAGGCCATGGCCGTGATCAAGAAGGCGGTCGAGGCCGTCCAGGCGCGGGCACCGCGGGTGAGCCTGGTCCTCAAGGCCGATATCCGGCCGGCGCACAACTCGGGTCAGCTCACGGCCAAGGTCGAGCGGGTCGAACGCGTGCTCGAACGGTGACCACCGTCGTCCTGGTGCACGGGGCGTGGCACGACGGGCGTTGCTGGTCGCCGGTCGTCGACGAGCTCGCGCGTCGCGGGCACCTAGCGGTGGCGGTCGACCTGCCTGCCGAGCAGCCGGGCCTCGGCTGCCTCGACTACGCCGCGGTGGTCGAGGCGGCCGTGCACGGTGCGCCCGGCCCGTGTGTGCTGGTCGGGCACTCCCTGGGCGGCCTGGTCGTGCCGGTCGTGGCCGAGCGGCTCGGCCCGGCCCGGGTTGCGGCCCTCGTGCTGGTGGCGGCGCTGATCCCGGAGCCCGGCCGGTCGTTCGACGATCAGGTGCGCGCGGATCCCGGCGTGATGGCCGAGGGGTTCGGCCACGGGCAGCACCGCAACGAGGACCGCACCACGTCCTGGTCCCCCGACGCCGCGGCGGCGGGGCTCTACCGGGGGGTGGCCGAGGAGTCGTCGCCGGATCTGGTCGCTGCGGCGGTGTCCGGGCTGCGCAGGCAGGCGTGGACGATCGGCCGGGAGCCCACACCGCTCACGTCCTGGCCTGCGGTGCCGACCACGGTGGTCGTGTGTGCCGACGACCGGGTGGTGGCACCGGACCGGTTGCGCGCGCGTGCGCGTGCGCTGCCCGGCGCCGTGGTCGTGGAACTGGCCGGCGGGCACTTCCCGATGGTGACCCGGCCGGGCGAGCTGGCCGAGCTCGTCGTCGAGGCGGGGGCCGGGCACGCCGACGGGGGCCACCGCGAACGGTGACCCCCCGCCGGAGCGGGTCCGGGCGTGCTCAGCTCTGGGCGATGGCCAGGGTGAAGAAGAAGACCCCGACCAGGATGGCGGCGATGCCCAGGCCGATGGCGATCTTGGCCATCTTCGCCGCGGCCGGCCGGCGGACCGAGGTCGCACCGAGCCCGACGGCGGTGGCGCCGAGCACCCAGCCCGCGACCGAGATGGGGCTGGCGAGCAGCGCGATCACGCCGACGATCAGCGCCACCTTGCCGAGAGCGGGGCTCTGCTGCCTCGCGGTCTTCTTGCGGGCGTCGGTGAGCAGGCGGTCGGCGACGTTCTCCGAGCTCATGCAGGTCCTCCGGGTGCGGGATGCCGCGTCGTGCGGCCGGGGCGATGGTCGACACAGAGCGACATTGCGTCACTCATACCCACTCAACGAGCCGGTTCGCGCTCTGGTGCTCCGCCAGTCCGGTGATCGCCGACGGGCATCCGGCCCCACGATCGTCGACGGCGACTGCGCACGGTGACCGGGCGCGACCGGACCGGCGGGCGGTGGCCCTGAAGGAGTCCGGCGTCCTACTGTCTGGTCATGGGTGCGCAGGCGGACAGCAGGGCCCGGCGGCTGTGGCGGGCGGTGGAGCCGGTGCACGCGGTCACCTACTTCGCCGCCGAGTCGAAGGCGGCCTGCGACGCGCTCGGCACCAGGGGCTGGTGGATGAGCTACTTCGGGCTGCGGGCGGCGCCGCTCGGTGCCGCGTCGCCCGAGCTCGTCACGGCGCTGTTCTACAACTTCCACCCCGGCCTGGTGGCCAGGGCCGTGCCCGACGTCTGGGCGGTGGCGGCACCCGAGCGGTTCGTGGGGGCTCGCCTCGACGCCGTCGACGCGGCGCTGCACCGCCTTCTCGGTGCCGACGTCCTGACGTCCGCAGCGGTCGCCGAGGCGGCCGGGATCGCGCGGGACGCCGCGCAGGCCGCGCCCACCGCCGGCCGGGCGCTTGCGGCTGCGAACGCCGCGCTGGCCTGGCCGGACCCCCCGCACCTCGCGCTCTGGCACGCCCAGACGGTGCTGCGCGAGCACCGCGGCGACGGCCACGTCGCGGCCCTGCTCACCGCCGGGCTGGACCCGGCCGAGGCGTTGGTGATGTTCGCCGCGGGCGGGGCGGTGGAGGCGGAGCAGCTGCGGCTGCGTCGTGGCTGGTCGGAACAGGAATGGACGGACGCGGGGGAGCGGCTCGCCGGGCGCGGGCTGTACGACGGCGGAGCGGTGACAGCGGCGGGCCGCGACCTGCTCGTGGAGGTCGAGGCCCACACGGACCGGCTGGCCGACGTGCCGTGGGCGGCGGTCGGCGACGAGCGGGCCGAGCGGCTGGTGGAGCTGGTGTCCCCGCTGGTGGCGGCCATCATCGCAGGCGAGGGGTTCCTGGCGGACAACCCGATGGGCCTGCGCCCGCTCGGGGTCGGTGATCGTCGACAGGCACCGTGAGCGTGGGCCCACCGGCAGGCCCACGGGAACCCGGGCCCGTTGCCTCCCTGCGGTCCGGTGCCCTACGCGACGCCCTACGGCGGCGCGCAGGCGCGGCCGACGAACGGGATGGCCATCGCCTCGCTGATCCTCGGCGTGCTGTGGATGTTCTGGATCGGCAGCGTGCTGGCGCTCGTGTTCGGCTACGTCGCGCGCGCCCAGATCCGTCGCCACCACGAGGGCGGAGACGGGCTGGCCGTCGCGGGCCTCGTGCTCGGCTGGGTGGGCGTCGGGGTCCTGGCCCGGGCGATCGTGGCCGGAGTGCTCGACGGTTCCTGAGCGGGCGACCGGCCCGGAGACGAACTCCACCGCGCGTGCCAGGATGAACGGCGTGTCCCGACCTGATCCACGCAACCGCGCCCAGACGGCCGCGCTGTCGTCCGCACTGGCCGGCGCGGTCGACCTCTCCGCCCTCAAGGCCCGCGCCGAGGCACCAGCCCGCCCGCCGCGAGCCGCCGGGGGCGCGCCCGCTCCGAACAGCAACCCCTTCGTCATCGACGTCACCGAGCAGACCTTCCAGCCCGATGTCCTGGAGCGCTCGCTCCAGGTTCCGGTTCTCGTCGACCTGTGGGCGACCTGGTGTGAACCGTGCAAGCAGCTCTCACCCGTGCTCGAACGCCTCGCCGCGGCCGCCAACGGGGCCTGGATCCTGGCCAAGGTCGACATCGACGCCAACCCGCGCATCGCGCAGGCCTTCGGCGTGCAGTCGATCCCGATGGTGGTCGCGGTCGTCGGAGGCCGTCCGATGGACGCGATCAACGGCGCCCAGCCCGAGCCGCAGGTCCGGCAGTGGATCAGTTCGCTGCTCGACGCCGTGCGGGAGCAGATGCCGGCCGTCGCCGAGGCCGAGCGGGGCGTCGCGGCCGTCGAGCCGGAGGAGGAGCCCGAGGACCCGCGCTTCACCGCCGCCGAGGATGCCCTCGAACGAGGGGAGTGGGACGAGGCCGAGCTCGCCTACCAGGCGATACTGGCCCAGGAGCCGGCCAACGAGCAGGCCCAGGCCGCGCTGGCGCAGGTGCGGTTCCTGGCCCGGGCGGAGAAGGCCGACCCCACCGCCGTGGCCCGGGCCGACGCCGATCCCGACGACGTCGACGCCCAGCTCGCCGCCGCCGACGCGGAGCTGGCGGGTGACGGCGTGGAAGAGGCGTTCGCGCGGCTCGTCGCCACTGCGGGCCGCACCTTCGGCGAGGACCGCGACCGGGTGCGCGAGCACCTGGTCGGCCTGTTCGAGCTGTTCCCACCCGACGACCCCCGGGTCACGGCGGCCCGGCGGGCCCTGGCCCGGGTGCTCTTCTAGAAGCAGCCCGACGGCCCGCTCCGCACGCCGGACCGGAACCGGGCGACCCGGTCGAAGCCGTCCTCGGCCTCGTCGGCGCGTCCGGCGGCGTCGCGGGCGGCCCAGTCGTCGGTGAGCAGCACCTGCACGGCCTCGTCGAGGTCGCCCGGCGAGAGCGTGAAGGAGCTGGACGGATCGGTCAGACGGGCCGTGTAGGCGCCGGTCAGGCAGACGGCGGCGGCCCCGCCGGCCGGTGCGCCCCGTTCGGTGAGGGTGGCCACCGCGTAGCGGCTCGCGACGAGGGTGGCCGCGGCGTAGTCGCCGAACCGCTGCTCCAGGGTGGTCAGGGCGGGGCGGTCGACGCCGATCGAACCGTCCGCTGCGCAGAACCAGGCCGGTCCCTGAGCGGCCAGCTCCGCGCGGGGGCAGCCGGCGCCGTAGCCCGTGCGCAGCGCCGGGGCGGTCCACCCCGGTATCGCGGCGACACCCGTGAACCAGCCGCGCGCGTCGGCCTCGACCGCGGGCAGCAGCTGGGACAGGGGCAGGTCGCCGCCGCGGGCCTGGTCGGCCGCGGAGCCGAACCGTCGCTCGGTGAACGCGCGGTCGGCCACCGTCATGGCCGCACACGCCGCCGGACCGCCGGTGTAGCCGTCCTGGAACGCCGAGACGCGGTCGAAGGCGTTGCCGTGCGCGCTGGAGTCCGAGGGGCCGACCCCGACGGGATCGCGGAAGCCGACCAGTGCCAGCAGCGCGGTGTCGCGGTCGACCGGCCCGATGCCCGCGACGGGATGGCCGGCGAAGTGGGCGATCGCGACGCCGGCGTAGCAGTCGGCCATCGCCTCCAGCAGGATCGTCGGGTACCGCCCGGGCGCCGCGGCCTGCTTCGCGTCGACCCCGAGACGGGACTGCACCGCGTGCCCCACCTCGTGCGCCAGCACCACGATCACGCCGGCCGCCCCGAACCGCCGGGCGATCTGGGGGATCAGGCCGTCGGCGTCCCAGACCACGGCGTCGGCCGAGGGACAGTAGAAGGCCTGCCCGGCGAGCTCGGCGGCGTGCGCGGTGCAGGGCGGATCCGGGGCGCGCCGGTTGGCCGTGGCGACCGCCGCGAACTGCTTCACGTCCCGCCACGGGCCGCCGAAGGCCGCGGGATAGGCCTCTCGCCAGAACTGCTGCAGGGCGGCGACGGTGGCGCTCGCGGCCTCCGCGGGATCGGCGGGCCCGGCGGCGAGCGACGCCGTGCCGGCGTCCGGAGCGGCGCTCGCCCGGCCCGGCACGACCTGCGCGCAACCGGCCAGCAGCAGGAGCGCCGCGACGAGAGCGGCTGCGACGAGGGCGGCTGGGACGAGAGCGGCTGCGACGAGAGCGGCTGCGACGAGCGAGGAGCGCACCCCGTCATGCTCTCCCGGCGGCTGCCTGCAGGGGAGCGGTTCGGAGGAAGTCGACCCCTACGGATAGCGTCGGGACCCGTGTCGCAGAGTTCCCACCGCCGGGCCACCACGTCGAGCCGGGTCGTCGCAGGCCTGCTCGTGCTGGCCGCGGTCGTCACCGCGGTGGTGCTCGACGTGCGGCACCCGGACATCCTGGTGCGTCTCATCCCGTCCACCGACATGTACGAGCTGCACGTCGACTTCGACACGTTCCGGCAGTCGGCCGTCGCGCTGACCCATGGTGCCGACATCTACGACACGCCGGCCAAGCTGCACAACCTCAACCCGCCCCTGCTCACGGTGCTGCTCACCCCGTTCGCCCCGTTCGACCCCGTGACGGCCTACCGGATCTGGGTGGCGCTGACCACGCTCATGGTGGCGGGCTCGATCCTCGCCGTGGCCCGGGAGCTGCGGCTGCGCGCCGGGGTCACGGCGCTGGCCCTGCTCGCGGTGCTCGCGTCCTCGCCGCTGCACGGCACGCTGGTGCTCGGGCAGATCTACCCGTTGCTGCTGGTCGGGCTCGTGGCCGGCTGGATCGCCGAGCGGCGCGGACGGCCGGTGCTCGCGTCCGTGCTGTTCGGCGTCACCGTGGCGCTCAAGCCGTCGCTGGCGCCGTTGCTGCTGCTCACCGCCGTGCAGCGGCGCTGGGTGCCGTTCCGGGCCGGCATCGCCGCAGCCGCGGTCGCCACGCTCCTCGGCGTGCTCGCGGCGGGGCCGTCGAGCGCTCTCGGGTGGTTGCGGATCGCGTTCACAGAAGGGACGCCCGACACCGTCGACAACGCCTCGCTGCCCGGCCTGGCCGTCCGGTTCGGGTTGCCGTCGGCGCTCGGGCTCGCTGTCGGCGCGGTGCTGCTCGTGGGCACGCTCGCCTGGTGCGGGCGCCACCGTGACCGCATCGACCCGGCCGGAACCGTGGTCTGGGCGGTCGTCGCCGCGGGGCTGCTGCTCTCCCCGATCGCGTGGCACAACTACCTGATGCTGCTGTTCCCCGGCGCGCTCGTGCTGATCACGCTCGGACGCGGGGCCGCCACCGCCGTGATGCTCGCGGTGGCCCTGATCCCCGTGTCGTGGAACGCGGACTGGCCGGCCGAGGGGCTCGGCCAGTCCGTTGCGCGGTCCCTGTACTGCGCGATCCTGCTGGGTTACTGGGTCGTGCTGCTCCGCTCCGCGCTTGCGGCCGGCACGGTGTCGACGCCGTCGGACGCCGCGGCGGTGGGCTCGGCCACCGGGAGATCCGCCGACGCCGACGCCGGCTGATCCGGCGCGGCAACCGCCGGCTCCACATCGGCCTCCGCCGTGACACCCGCGGTGGCCATCCCGTCGGTCAGCGCGTGCCGACCGGAGTCGCCGGTCCCAGCAGCGCCGGTCACGGGCGCATCGGCTGCCACGGTGTCGACGGCGACCGCATCGATCGGCGCGGTGTCGGTCGTGACGACGTCGATCGGCGCGGGATCGGTCGGGACGGTGTCGGTCGCGACGATGCCGGTGGGCAGGGTGTCGGTCGGCGCGCCGTCGATCGGCACCGGGTCGCTCGCGGTGTCGTCCGGCTCCGGCTCGGTCGGGTCCTCCGCGAGGTCCGCCGGCAGCACCGGCTCACCTGCGGGCTCGGCCGGCGCGACCACCGCCATCCCGGACGGCGGCGTGGCCGCCGCCGCCACCACGTCCTCGGGTGGCATCGACGGCGCGGGCGGGGTGGTGGTGGCACCCGCAGCGGCCCTCCTTCGCACCGCGCCCTCGAACGGCTCCGGGGCCAGCCACAGGACCCCGGCCGGCGGCAACTGCAGCACCGCGGACGCCGGACGGCCGTGCCACACCGTCTGCTCGGCCTCCACCGCGCCGAGGTTGCCCACGCCCGAGCCGCCGTAGACCTCGGCATCGGTGTTGAGCACCTCCTGCCAGCGGCCCGCGAAGGGCAGCCCCACCCGGTAGTCCGGCTTCGGGTTGCCGGAGAAGTTCGCGACGCAGGCCAGCACGGTCGGCTTGCCGTCGGTGTCGACCCCGTGGCGGAGGAAGCTGAAGACGTTGCCCGCGGTGTCGTTGGCGTCGATCCACGAGAAGCCGTCGGGTGAGACGTCCTTCGTCCACAGTGCGGAGTGCGCGCGGTAGGCGCGGTTGAGATCGCCCACCATCCGCTTGATGCCGTCGTGCAGCGGCTCCTCCAGCAGGTGCCAGTCGAGCGAGCGCGACTCCGACCACTCCCGCTCCTGGCCGAACTCCTGGCCCTGGAACAGCAGCTGCTTACCAGGGTGCGCCCACATGTAGGCCAGCAGCGCCCGGACTCCTGCCGCCTTGTTCCAGGCGTCGCCGGGCATCCGCGTCCACAGCGAGCCCTTGCCGTGCACGACCTCGTCGTGGCTGATCGGGAGCACGAAGTTCTCGCTGAACGCGTACATCAGCGAGAACGTCATCTGGTTGTGGTGGTAGCCGCGATAGATCGGGTCGCGCCCGACGTAGTCGAGCGTGTCGTGCATCCACCCCATTTTCCACTTGAACCCGAAGCCCAGCCAGCCCAGATGGGTCGGCCGTGAGACACCCGGCCACGCGGTGGACTCCTCGGCGATCGTGATGACGCCGGGGTGGTTCTTGTAGACGGTCGCGTTCATCTCCTGCAGGAACGCGACGGCGTCGAGGTTCTCCCGGCCCCCGTGGATGTTCGGCAGCCACTGGCCGTCCTTGCGGGAGTAGTCCAGGTAGAGCATCGAGGCCACCGCGTCGACGCGCAGGCCGTCGATGTGGAACGACTCCACCCAGTACAGGGCGTTGGCGACGAGGAAGTTGCGCACCTCCTTGCGGCCGAAGTCGAACACGAGCGTGCCCCAGTCGGGCTGCTCGCCGCGGCGCGGGTCGGCGTGCTCGTAGAGCGGCGACCCGTCGAAGCGGGCCAGCGCCCACTCGTCGCGCGGGAAGTGGGCGGGCACCCAGTCGACGATGACGCCGTAGCCGTGCTGGTGCAGGTGGTCGACGAACCAGCGGAAGTCGTCCGGAGTGCCGAACCGGGACGTCGGCGCGTAGTACGAGGTGACCTGGTAGCCCCACGACCCGCCGAACGGGTGCTCCGCCACCGGGAGCAGCTCGATGTGGGTGAAGGCGGTCTCGTCCAGGTAGGCGACGAGCTGGCGCGCCATCTCCCGGTAGTCCAGACCCGCACGCCACGAGCCGAGGTGCATCTCGTAGACGCTCATCGGCTCGGCGTAGGCCTGCTTCTGCCCCCGCGCCGTGATCCAGTCGGTGTCGGACCACTCGTGCGTCGCCGCGTCCACGATGGACGCCGTGGCCGGCGGGATCTCGGTGCGGAAGGCCATCGGGTCGGCCTTGTCGCGCCAGCGCCCGTCCTGGCCGAGGATCCGGAACTTGTACCGCACCCCGGGCTCGATCCCGGGCACGAACAGCTCCCAGACCCCGGTGCTGCCGAGCACCCGCATGGGGTGGGCCCAGCCGCTCCAGCCGTCGAAGTCGCCGGTGACCCGGACGCCCTGCGCGCTCGGTGCCCACACGGCGAAGCTGGTGCCCGTGACGACGCCCGCCGGGGTGTCGTAGCTGCGCACGTGCGCGCCGAGGGCCTCCCACAGCCGCTCGTGGCGGCCCTCGCCGATCAGGTGCAGGTCCACCTCGCCGAGCGTCGGCATCCAGCGGTACGGGTCATCGACGATGTCGACCCGCTCGCCGTAGCGGACAGCGAGCCGGTAGTCGGCAGGGGGTGCGGGCACCACCGCGGAGAAGAGACCGGCGTCGTGCACGCGCACGAGCGGATGGCCGACGCCGCCCTCGAGGACCACGTGCACCTCGTCGGCGTGCGGCCGCAGCACGCGGACGACGGTCCCGTCCGCGTGCGGGTGCGCACCCAGAACCGAGTGCGGGTCGTGGTGTGCGCCGCCGAGCAGGCGGTCGATGGTGCCCTGATCGGGCGGGCACGGGTCGATCGGCACGCTGACCTCCGCCTCCCGCTTGATCGTCTGGGTCGGGTTCTCCTCGCGCTCCACCGGGGCACCCTATTGGTCCGGGCGCCGTGGTGCTGAGACTGGCTGCAACGATCAGGTCCTGCGCTGTGCCGGGCTCGTCGGGCGTCACGCGCGCAGCGTGCTCACCGCACCGCGTCCGAGCCGGTCTCGCTGGTCAGGCGCCGGATGGAGGCCAGGGGGATCGGGGCCCACGTGGGACGGCTGCGCGTCTCGTACAGCAGCTCGTACACGGCCTTGTCCAGCTCGAACGCGGCGAGCAGCAGCGACTGCTCGCGCGGGTCCGTGCCCGCGCGGATCGCGTAGCCGTCGCAGAACGCCGACCGGTTGCGCTCGGCCCACTCGTTCGCGCGCCAGGCCATCTGGGAGTCGTGGTCGGGATCGGCCCAGTCGGCCGTGGGCTCCCACTGGGAGAGCTGGTGGAAGGCGGCGTAGTCGAACGAGCGGAGCATGCCGGCCACGTCGCGCAGCACGCAGTCGGGGCGCAGGCGGTCGGCGAGCGCTCCTGCGGGCTCGCCCTCGCAGTCCATCACCCGCCAGCCGTAGGGGGGGCGCCGCGCCGGGCCCAGGTGCAGGTCGCCGTGCACGCGCTGGGTCGGGACGGGGGCGGTCAGCTGCGCCACCGCGTCGAACAGCGACCGGATCGCCGGCACGTGCGGCGTCAGCGCGGGCACCTCGTCGACGACGACGGCGAGGCGTTCGTGCCAGGTCGCCGCGAGCTCGCGCGGGTCGCGCTCGCCGCCGCCGAGCGCCCGGTGCAGCTCGTCGTGGACGATGGCGACCGTCTCGCCCAGCCGCGACGCCTCGCCCGCGAAGTCGCCGCCCACCTCGTCGGCGCGGAGATCCCCCTCGGCCAGCAGGTCGCGGACGCTGGCCAGCGCCATCGACCAGCCGTCGGCCGAGTTGGCGGCGAAGTCCTGCAGCATCGCGAACGTCACGGGCTCGCCGCCGACCGTGCCCTCGATCGCGCCCTGCAACGACGCCACCTCGCGGCTGCCGACCGAACGCAGGGCCCGGTGCAGCTCCAGATCGGGGTTGACACCGGGCAGCACGCGGCGGAACAGCTTGAGGATCGAGCGGTCGCCCCACGACACCGACGAGTTGGACTGCTCGACGCCCAGCACCCGTCCCACGGTGCCCGGCTCGGCCATCTCGGCGGCGGGCTCGGGCACGAACCGCAGGTCGCCCACGGTGCGACCGGCCCGGATCGACTCCAGCAGCCACTCCGTGACGCGGGTGTCCCACAGCGCGTCGTAGACGGCGAGGCCGTCGACCGCCCCGAACGTCACGTGCTCGAGATCGCCCCGCGACGTGCCGCTGCGGGCGACGAGCAGCTGGTAGAGGTGCTCGGTCGCGTCGTCGAACGTGACGCGGAGCAGCACGTGGTCGAGGAGGGGATCGCTGTCGGCGAGCAGTGGCACGCACGACGCGACGGCGAGCGACCGCACCGGCCGCCCCTTCGCCGCGAACCAGCGCTGCTGGGGCAGCCACTCGGCCAGCAGGTCGGGAAGCTCCTCTCGAAGCATCATGAGCTCTCCTCGACGGGCCGCGCGGCCGGGATCGGTGCCGTGGTCTTGGTCGCGATCAAGGAGCTTCCTCCGCGGGGTTGATCGAGAACCAGTAGAACCCGTGCCCCGGCAGCGTCAGGAGATAGGGCAGCTCACCGATTCTCGGGAACGCCACGCCACCGGTCAGCTCGTGGGGGGAGCGGCCCTGCCACGCGGACAGGTCCAGCTCGACGGGCTGGGGGAAACGCGACATGTTGTTGACGCACAGCACCACGTCGTCGCCGTGGCTGCGCACGTACGCGAGTACGGACGGGTTGGTCCCGCCGAGCTCCTGGTACTCGCCGAGCCCGAACGCCGGGTGCCGCTTGCGGACGTCGATCATGTGCCGGGTCCAGTGCAGCAGCGACGTGGACGAGTGCGTCTGGGCCTCCACGTTCACCGCCTGGTAGCCGTACACCGGGTCCATGATGATCGGCAGGTAGAGCCGGCCCGGATCGCAGAAGGAGAACCCGGCGTTGCGGTCGGGGGTCCACTGCATCGGGCTGCGCACCGCGTCGCGGTCGCCCTGCCAGATGTTGTCACCCATGCCGATCTCGTCACCGTAATAGAGGACGGGCGAACCGGGCAGTGACATGAGCAACGCCGTGAACAGCTCCAACTGGTTGCGGTCGTTCTCCAGCAGCGGGGCGAGGCGGCGGCGGATGCCGATGTTCGCCTTCATCCGCGGGTCCTTGGCGTACTCGGCGTACATGTAGTCGCGCTCGTCGTCGGTGACCATCTCGAGCGTCAGCTCGTCGTGGTTGCGCAGGAAGATGCCCCACTGGCAGCCCGACGGGATCGGCGGCGTCTGGGCCAGGATCTCCGAGATCGGGAAGCGGTTCTCCCGGCGGACCGCCATGAAGATGCGCGGCATCAGCGGGAAGTGGAACGCCATCTGGCACTCGTCACCGCCCACCTCCGCGTCGCCGAAGTACTCCACGACGTCCGCGGGCCACTGGTTGGCCTCGGCCAACATCACGCGGCCGGGGTACTCGTCCTCCATCACCTTGCGGGCGCGTTTGAGGAACTGGTGGGTCTCGGGCAGGTTCTCGCAGTTGGTGCCCTCGCGCTCGTAGAGATACGGGATCGCGTCCAGGCGCATACCGTCGACGCCCAGGTTCATCCAGAAGTCGAGGACGGGGAAGATGGCGTCCCAGACGGCCGGGTTG
>JBBQEF010000037.1:0-26753 GCA_038320445.1 Mycobacteriales bacterium | reverse complement strand
CAGGGTCGGCGGGGACAGGGTCGCCGGGCGGTGAGGGCCGAGGTGGCCCGCAGGCCCGCCGACGCCGGTGATCACCGACCACGGTCTCCGGCTCCGCCCGCGACCTGCCCCGCCCACCGGCGGATCTGCTCGCCGTCGCGGAAATCGCCCGCGAGGTCGCCGCGCGCCATGTGGCGGGCCAGGAACCCCCGCGCGGTGGCGGGATCGAGGACCCCGCCGAAGGTGACGGGGGGCGCCGCGTCGATCGATCCCCGCAGGCGCGCGACGTTGGGCGGCTCCGGCTGGTCGGGGTGCTCCGCGTCCGGGCCGCACGGGCCGGACTGGAAGAGCCACACCTCGCGGCCCCGCAACGCGCGGGCGTGCCGCTTCAGGAAGCGCACCGCGTCGGGACGCCAGCGGCGCGCGTAGAGCGCGCTGCCGAGCACCACGATCCGGTAGCCCGCGACGCTGCGGACGTCGGCCGCCGGCTGCACGTCCACGGCCAGGCCCCTGGCGCGGAGCTCCTCGGCGATGGTGGTGGCGATGCCGGCCGTGCCGCCCATCTTCGAGGCGTACGCCACGAGCACGTCGCCGGCGGGTGCGGGTTGCGCGTCGTCCGTGGCACCGGTGTCCCCGGTGGGTGTCGAGTCCGTCATCGGTGTGCTCGTCTCGTTCTCGTCGGTCCGCTCCGAACGAGGTTCCCGCCGTGCCGTTCCCCGGTCCAGGGCCGTTGGACCCGCCGGGACGCGGAACCGGACCGTCGGCGGGCTGACGTCAGCGGGGCCCGATCAGGCTCCCGGTCAGCCGCACCAGCGGCAGCGCCACCACCCGGCCACCCACCCCGTGGAACCCGAGCGGCGTGCGCCCGGTCAGGGCGCCGATCCGGCCGGGATCGGTCACGTCGTAGGTCTCGCCGACCCCCAGCACCGACCAGCCCGCCCCGCTGCTGTTGTCGAACCGGTCGATCTGGAACGCGACGACGGCGTTCCGGGTCGCGTCGGCGAACTCGCCGGCGACCGGGGTACCGAACAGCACCTCGCCCGCGTCGAGGACGTAGGCGACCGGGCTGGCGGCGGGGAGCGCGCCCGCGGTGTAGACGACCCGGCCGATGGCGGACCCGTCCAGCAGCGCGAGGCAGTGCGCGCGATCGATCTGCACGACGTGTCCCGGTTTCACAGCGCCAGGCTGGTACCGATCGCCACGGGTGACCAGGTGCCGTAAGTCACTCGGCGCGGACGTTCGGCACGTCCCTACCGGGACCCCGGTCCCTCGGTCAGGTGTCGGGCCAGCACCGCCCGTGGTCGAACAGCGGCCGCGGGTCCACCGGGCGCCCGGGTGGCGGGTTGACCTCGACGGGCACGGGACCCGCCGGGGTGAGTGCCTCCTCGCAGGGCAGGACGGCGGGATCGTCGCTCCCGGACAGCCACAGGTCGAGGTGCGCGGTCCGGTCGGCGCCCCACTCGGCGATGCAGGTGTCGCAGTCGTCCTCCATGACGAGGTACCGCTGCAGCGGCGCGTAGTAGACGAGGCCGCCCACCGGCAGCTCGCGGGGATCGGTGGCCAGCGTCGTCCCGAGGACACCCGAGGCCGGCTGCAGGCCTAGCACCGCGCCCCGGATCGCCGCCGTCGTGACCGGATCGAGGAAGATCAGCCCGTAGACGAGGTACACGTCGACCATCGGCGCGAGCAGCGGCAGCAGCACCTGGAACACGGCGGTGATCAGCAGCCGACCCGCCCGACGTGCCCCGACCGCCCGCGCTCGATCACCGCGTGCCGGTGCTTCCAGAGCGCCGGTGCTTCCAGAGCGACTGCGTCCATCATCACGACGATGTCGCGGGTCGCCGCTGCGACACCGGTGTTCAACGCCGCGGGCTTGCCCCCGTTCTCCTGCCGGACGACGCGCACACCGGCGAGCCCGAGACCCTCGACGAGGTCCGCGGTCCCGTCGGTGGAACCGTCGTCGACGACGACGACCTCGACCGCGTGGCCCCCGCTCACGACCGACCGCACCGTGGCTTCGATCGTCTTCCTCTCGTTGAACGCGGGCACCACGACCGACACCGGCTCGTCGAACGGCCGGCCGGCCAGGGACGGACGCCCCCACCGGGCAGGGCCACAGGCACTGCGCCGGTCGAGGCACTGCGACGGTCGAGGCGGGCACCCGCAACCGGACCTCCGACCGCCGGACCGGGGCCGGACGACCCTGGTGCCGGATCCGGCTCCCGGCCACGCTGGAGGAGGCGAGGCGCCGTCCAGCAGAGCCCCCCCCCCGCGGCAGTGGCGACGAACGGAGAACCATGATCGAGCAACTGGCCGACCTGCCCCCCGGTGTGATCGGGCTGCGAGCGGGCGGCCGCCTGACGGCGAAGGACTACGAGGACGTCGTCACCCCGATGGTCGACGAGGCGATGCGGGGCGGAGGCCGGCTGCGCTGCCTGGTCGAGATCGAGCCCGGTTTCGGGGGCGCCACCGCGCCCGCCGCCGCCGACGACGTCCGGCTCGGACTGCACGCCTTCGGGGCGGTCGACGGCATCGCGGTCGTGACCGGCCCCGGCTGGGTCGCGACGACGACGACCTGGGCGGCGTTCTTCGTGCCCTTCCCCATGCGCCTGTTCGCGCCGGGCGAGAGCGGCGCCGCGGCGGCGTGGCTCGCCGCGCTTCCCGCGGGCGCCGGAATCACCAGCACGCTCGACGAGTCCACCGGTGTCCTCACCGCCGAGGTGACCCAGGCCCTGCGCGTCGAGGACTTCGAGGCGCTCGCTGCCACGGTCGACCCGTGGATGCGCGAGAAGGGTGAGCTGCCCGGCCTGGTCCTGCACCTGCGGGGCCTCCCCCGCTGGGCGAGCCTGGGCAGCCTGGTGCGCCACGTGCGCTTCGTCGTCGGCCATCAGGGCAAGGTCGGCCGCCTCGCGATCGTCGCCGACACCCCCGTCGCCGCCACGCTCGCCGCGACCGCGGACCGCGTGGTGCACCCCCAGGTCCGCGCCTTCGCCTACGCGGACCTGGCCGCCGCGCAGACCTGGGCGGCCGGCGCCTGACCAGCTCGGCCGCGACGGGACCGTCCTCGGGCAGCCCCGCGCCGGCCCTCAGATCAGGGTGGCCCCCGAGCCGGTGAGCGGGTCGTCGACCCGGGAGTGGAGCCGGTCGACCACGAGCACGACACCCTCGACGCGCCGGGTGCACCGCACTGCGGACGCGGCTTCGGCGGGCGTGCCGACCTCGCCGGACAGGGTGACGATCCCCTGTCGCACCTGCACATCGAGCGGTGCCGGGTCCGTGAGCGGGATCCGTTCCCGCACCCGCTGGGCCACGTCCGCCCGAACCGACTCGTCGCTGTGCAGGAACACCGCCAGGATGTCGGAGCGGCTCAGGATGCCGACCACCCGCCCGTCGTCGTCGGTGACCGGCATCCACCGCAGGTTCTGGTCGATCATCCGCCGTGCGGCCTCTGCGACGCCCGTCCGCGGGCCCACCGTCTCGACCGCTGTCGTCATGAGCTCCTCGGCGGTGGCGGCGCCCGCCTTGGCGTACAGCCGGCTCTCCCGCGTGGACCGCGACCGGCACCGTGTCGCCGGGTCGGCCTCGACCAGGCACGCCGCGGTCGCCATGAGGTCGGCGTCGGAGACGACACCGTGGAGCGTCCCGTCCGTGCCGACGACCGGGACCGCGCTGATCGCCGCGGAGTAGAGCAGCTGCGCCACGTGGCTGAACGAGTCCCCGGGCTCGACGGCGACCACGTGCGTGGACATGACATCGGCGACGGTGGTCACTCGCATCGCGAACCTCCTTCACGCTTCATCAGCGCCGCAGGTTCCGCCACTGGGGCTCCATCAACGCCCACTCCCGCTCCCAGGCACGAACGTTGACCGCGAGGGTCACCCGCCGGGTGCCCCCCCACGCCAGGGCGACGGCACACGCATCCACCGCCAACACCGCCAGACCGGCCCCGATACCCACCCAGACCGCCCCGAGGGACGTGATCGGGGCGCTGCTCATGGTGCCGTCACCGGTGATCCACACCGGGATCGTCACCCCGGCCCGGGTTCCCACCCCGACGACGGCGGTGCCGACCCTGCTCGTGCCGTCGGGCGCGACCCAGGCCACCGTGGCGGAGGTCTGCACGAGCGGCATCCCGGTGAAGGTCTCGTCGGCGCGCGGGGCGTCCGCCACGAGAGTGGCCACCGCCGGGATCCGCGTGGCCGACTCGGCCCGTACCTGCTGCGTCCCGGCCGCGAACGCGCTCAACCCGACGGTCAGCGCGACACCCAGCCCGAGCATCACCAGCACCGAGAGCAACCACGCGACGACGTCCTCGAACCGGTCGGTGGGGCGACGGGGTAGTCGGGACTCAGGCATGGATCGCATCACGGCCACCCTCGGAATCGGACCACTCCGGACGAGGCGCCCGGAGCCGGGACCAGCAACTGCCGACCACGCTCCTCCTCGGGGCACACCTGGGCCAGCGGCGGACGACCTCCGTCCGGAGGTCGTTGGGTCTCACCGGACCGGGACCGTCGACCCGCGGGCGAACGCCGCCACGACGGCGAGACCGGCCGCCATGACCACCCAGCCCGTCCAGCCGAGCAGTCCGGTGGTGGCGTTGTCGACCGGGACGCCCGCGGACGCGAACAGGACGGGCAGCCCCGCCGCGGCGTTGACGAAACCGTGCCCGATCGCGGCCGGCCACACGCTGCCCGACCGGATCCGCAGCCACCCCAGGAGGCTGCCGAGCACCACACAGGTTCCGATCATGAGCAGCACCCGCACCGGCGGGGTGTGCAGCGGATAGTTGTAGCCCAGCAGGAGGACCGGTGTGTGCCACAGACCCCACACGAGCCCCACGGTCAGGATCGCCGGCCAGCGCCCGAGCGGCAGCAGTTGCGGGAGCAGCCAGCCCCGCCACCCCCACTCCTCGCCCAGCGCCGGGATCACGTTGACCCAGCCGACGACGAGGGCCTGGACCAGCTGCAGCCCAGCCAGCACCCCGAGCGGCACCGGCAGGGCCCCCACCCCCTGGCTGCGGACCGCCTCGGCGAGTCCCGAGAGGTGCGCGAGGTCCGGGTGATACACACCGGCGGCCGTCGCCAGCACCAGCGCCGATGCCGCCACCACGAGCGGACCCAGCCAGGCCAGCAGCGCCCAGCGCCACCACGAACGGATCCCGCCCGGTGAGCGCAGCCCGGTCGCGCGCAGCGTGCCCCGGCCGCGGCGCAGCAACCCCACGACGGCGAGCACACCGAGGCTCGGCGCCCCCATCATCGCCGCGAGCACGAACACCGCACCCGGCGTCTGCAGGCCGCGCCCGCTCCACCACAGCGGGACCGTCAGCAACCAGGCCGCGCCGAACGCGACCACCAGGAACACCACCACGGGGACGACGTCCACGCGCTGCGGCGCCTCGCCCCGCACGTCCACCGCCATCGGTCCCACCGTCCCCTGCCACCGCTCCGGTCACGGACGGCCCGACGGTCCTCGGCCCGCGGGCCGACCGCGAGGGCCGGAAGCCCCGGACGCGCACGCCGGTGGTCCTGCCTCGCCCCGGCCACGGGTGACCCGGATCCTGCCGACAGCAGACGTTCTGCCCTGGGCGGCCCGGATGCGACCGACCAGGCTGCAGCGATGCCGCACACCGACGAGCAGACGGCTGTGGTCCGGCTGCCCCACCTGGACAACCTCAGGACGGTGCTCGTCGCGTGGGTCATCGGCGGGCACGCGCTGCTCGGCTACTCCGCGGTCGGCGGCTGGGCCTACGACGAGGTCAACGAGGTCACCTTCGCCCCGTCGACGGAGCTGGTGCTGGTCTCGGTGCTGGGCCCGTCGGGGCTGTTCGTGATCGGCCTGTTCTTCTTCATCGCGGGCCTGCTGACCGCGCCGGCGCTCGCCCGCCACGGTTCGCGGCGGTACGTGCGCGACCGCGCGGTGCGGCTCGGCCTGCCCTGGCTCGCCTCCGCGCTGCTGGTGTGGCCCGCCTCGGTCTGGCTGGCCTACACCGCGGCGGGACGGCCGGTGTCCCTGTGGTGGGTGCTCGGCCATCGCGACCCGCTGCTGGACTCCGGCTCGCTGTGGTTCGCCCTGGTGCTGCTGCTGTTCTCCGTGGCGTACGCCCTGTGGCCGCGACAGCTGAGGTCACGTCGGGACGCGCCCGCCCGCCCGTTGACCGGAGCCCATCTCGCGGCGCTCGTCGTGGCGATCGCCGCCACGTCCTTCGTCGTGCGCCTGTGGTTCCCCGCGCGCAGCGGCCAGGTCGGCGACCTGCACCTCTGGCAGTGGCCCCAGTGCGCCGGGATGTTCGCCCTCGGCATCATCGCGGCGCGTCACGGCTGGGCCCGGCACGTGCCCACCCGGATCCGCCGCTCCTGCGGCGCCGTCACGTTGGCGGCACTCGTCCTGGTGCCGGTGGCCGCACTGGCCAGCGGGCTGCGCGACCTCACGCACGGGCTGGAGCCCTATCTCGGCGGATGGCACTGGGAGTCGCTCGCCACCGCATCCTTCGAGGCGGTGCTGGTCGTCGCGGGCTCGACATGGCTCGTGGGTCTCGCCGAGAGCCGGATCGCCGGAGCCGGGCCGCACGCCCGCGGGTGGGCCCGCGGTGCGTTCGTCGCGTTCGTGGTCCAGGGGCCCGTGCTGATGGCCCTCGCCGTGGCGGCACGGCCTCTCGACCTGCCCGCCGAGGCCAAGGGCCCGATCGTGGCCGCGGCCGCGATCGGGCTGTGCTTCTGGCTGGGACGGGTCGCGCCCTTCCTGGCAGGGCCGCGGTGAGCGGCCCGGACCGGGGCGGGAGCCGGACGGCCGGGCCGGGCCGGCCCGTCCACCACGTCGACTTCGGCGGGCGGCGGGCCGGACCCGCGCTGGTGCTCGTCCACGGTCTCGGCGGCTCGCACCTCAACTGGAACCTGCTGGCGCCGGCACTGACCGCGCACGGCCATGTGCTGGCCATCGACCTGCCCGGGTTCGGGCTGAGCGAACCCACCGGGAGGCCCGCGACGGTCCGCAGCAACGTCGACGTGCTGGCCGCGTTCATCCGCGACGTGTGCGACCCGCCGGTGACGCTGGTGGGCAACTCGATGGGCGGCCTGATCTCGGTCCTGCTCGCGGCCCGGCTGCCGCACCTGGTGAGCGGTCTCGTGCTGCTCGATCCGGCGCTGCCCGCCCCGGGACAGGTGCTCCGGTCGCCCGCCACGGCGGCGCGGCTCGCCCTGCACGCGCTGCCCGGGGTCGGCGAGCGGCTGCGCCGGGCGCGGCGGCGTCGGATCGGCGCCCGCGCGACCCTGAGCGAGACACTGCGGCTGTGCGGCGTCGACGAGCGCGTGCTGCCGCGCGACCTCGTCGAGCGGTCCGTCGCCCTCGTCGAACGCCAGTCCGACGTCGCCGGCATGGACCGGGCGGTCCTCTCGGCGTCCCGGTCACTGGCCTGGGTGCTCACCCACGCCGGGGCCTACCGGGCCGCGATGTCCTCGGTCACGGCGCCGGTGCTGCTGCTGCACGGCGATCGGGACCAGCTCGTTCCCGTCGCCGCGGCACGCGCGACGGCCCGCAGCCACCCCGCGTGGCGCTACGTCGAGCTGAGCGGCGTGGGACACCTGCCGCAGTTGCAGGTGCCCCACGCCGTGGCCCGTCAGATCATCGACTGGCTGCCCTGACCGCCCGCAGGCCCGGGGTCAACCGTTGCGCCCCTGCTGGTCGGCGTACCAGCGGCGCCAGATCAGCCGATGCACTCCCAGTGCCCGCGGCAGCGAGCGCACGCCGGGGATGAACGGCACCAGCACCAGTGCGAGGGTCAGGAGCATCATCAGGCCCCAGACCAGCGCGTCCGCGTTGTCCGACTCGCTGAACGGCGGCACCTGGTACCAGAACGTGTAGAGCCACATCCACGGCTGGCCCGGGTAGTTGCCCGTCTCGTTCATCATCCCCCACTGGTCGCCACCCAGGTTCTGGGCGCGCGCCTGGTCCTCGATGTAGGCGCCGTCGGCGAGGAGCAGCAGGCTGCGGGTGGCGTCGGTGCCGTAGAAGGTGCCCTCCGAGGTGAGCGCCCCCTCCAGGCCGCCCGATCGGGCGAGGTCGAGGAACCGGGCGGCCAGCACCGGGACCGGCCCGTACTCCCCGGCCGCGACCCGGGTCGGGTCGCCGTCCGGCGCGGCGGCCAGCGCGTCGGCGTAGGCGCTGCTCCAGCCCTGCTGCTGCTCGGCCGTCGCGCCCTCGTAGCGGGCGAGCGCCGCGGTCAGCTCCGGGTCGCCGGAGACCCGGCTCAGCGGGGTGAGCACGAGATCGCGGGACGGGTCGACCGGGATCCGGACCCCGGCCCACCGCTGCAGCGGCAGCGGGCCGAGGCTCTGCCCGTCGCCGTTGGTGTTGTACGGCCCGCCGTACCCCGCGCTGGTGGTGGTACCGGCCAGCTCGCCGGTGGCGGTGGCGACGACGTCGGAAGGGGCGCCGGCGGCCCAGTCCGCCATGGTGATCGCCTTCTCGTCGGGCGAGGAGAAGATCCACGCCAGGGCGATGGTGAGCACCAGCACCCCGACCAGGGCCAGCACGAACTCCTTGACCAGGTCGTATGGCCGGGTCGGGAACAGGTGCGCGTCCGGTGTGGCGTCACCGCGGTGGCGACTGCGCGTGGTGGTCATCCCGCTCACCCGGCCCGCACGACGTCGCCGGGGTCCACGACGCTGCCGTCCGGTGGCCCGGCGTCGACCGGTGGCCCGGCGTCGACCGGTGCCACGGCGTCGATCGGGGGCACGACGCCGTGGCGTCGCACCAGCACGACGTGCCAGACCGCCAGTACGCCGACGACGAGCGGCAGCAGCGCGATGTGCCACGTGAGCATCTGGCCCGGGTCGAGCACGTTGAACCACGCCCCGATGCCGACCGCGTTCAGGCCGTCCTTGGCCTGCGTGCTGATCCACTGCGAGTCGAAGTTGGACTGCGACAGGTAGCCGGTGAACGCCGTGCCGATCGATCCGACGAACGCGACGGCCCCGGTCATCCAGGTGAGCGCCCGCTTGCCCCGCCACGCGGCCATGAAGAACTTGCCCCACAGGTGGATGACCATGAACGCGAAGAACAGCTCCGTACTCCACAGGTGCAGGGAGTTGACGAAGTGCCCGAGCGCGGACACGTGCCACCAGGTGGTGCCGCCGATGGCGAGGACACAGCCGGTCGCCACCACCACCACGAACCCGGCCAGGGTCAGCACCCCGAACACGTAGATCCATGACGCCACGTAGACCGGCTGCCGGTCCGGCAGCGCCTGGCCCGGTGGGACGAGCCGGCCGATCCAGGACCGGAGCCGCACCGTCCAGCTCCGGTCCTCGACCGGCTGCGACGGCCCGGTCACCGTGGGCCCCGGCTGTCGTGTTCCCGTCCGAACGGCACGACAAGCGCCGCCAGGAACACCAGGACCATCAGCCCGACGATCACGAGGTTCGTGACGGAGATCTGGATCGGACCCCAACTCACATACGCACCGGCCTCGGCCAGCAACGACATACCCACACCCCACGGTTCCATGGCGCGAAGGGTCCCGCGGCGCCCGGTCCGCCCCCAGGGTCGAAAGACCCTGTTCCGACCGCCGACCGCACCGTGGCGGTGCGGTGCGCACCGGTTCAGGTCCGAACGGCCCACACCGGCCGGGTCCGACGGCGGTGGTGCGCGCCTCCACCCGCAGGGAACCGTCAGCGAGGACAACGTCGGAGATCCAGGGAGCCGTGATGACCATCGACCCGCAGACCGTGCGCAGTGCGCTCGCCCTGGCCTGCCGCGCCCCGTCGGTGCACAACAGCCAGCCGTGGCGGTGGCGGGTCGGCGACACCAGCGTGCACCTGTACGCCGATCTGCGCCGCTGGCTGCCCGCCACCGACGCCGAGGGCCGCGACCTCGTCGTCAGCTGCGGCGCGGCGCTGCACCATGCGCGCGTGGCCCTCGCCGCGGCGGGACTGCGGTCCACGGTGGTCCGGCTGCCCAACCCCGACGACGAGCCCGACCACCTCGCCGCCATCGTGCTGGCCGCGGGCCCACCCTCCGACGCCGACCTCGCCCTCGCGGGGGCGATCACCCGGCGCCGCACCGACCGGCGGCCCTTCTCGACATGGGAGGTCCCGGGCCGGATGGTGGCCGAGCTCGTGACCCGTGCCGCCGAACAGGGCGCGGTGCTCACCGACGTGAGCGGGGCCGGTGGCCCGCTCGTCGCGGCGATCACCGAGGCCGCTCGCATCCAGGAAGGGGCTGCGGCGTACCGCCACGAGACGGCGATGTGGTCCGGGCGCTCCTCCGGTGACGACGGCATCCCGGCCCGCAACCTCCTCCCTCACGCCCCCGCCGACACACCCGCACGCCGTTTCGCCTCCGGCACGATCGTCCAGGTCGACCTCGACGAGCCCGACGGGGCGATGCTGGCCGTGCTCGGCACTGCGTCCGACGACCTGCTGTCGCAGCTGCGCGCAGGGGAGGCGCTCAGCGCCGTCTCGCTGCACGCGACCACGCTCGGCCTGGCGACCTGCCCGCTGAGCCAGCCGCTCGAGGTGGCGTCGACGCGCGCGACGGTGCGCGACGGCATGCTGCAGGGCGCGATGTCCCCCCATCTGGTGCTGCGCATCGGCTGGGCGCCCGGCACGCCGCTCACGCCGACACCGCGGCGGCCGATCGACGACGTGCTCACGCCGCTCGACCCGGATCGGACCCCGTAGCCGGCCACCACGGTCCGCCCGCGGCGAACGGAGCGCCCGTAGGGTGCCGGGGCACGGCCACCGTGCGCGAGGCGATCCCGGGCGGCCCGACACCGGCGCCCCCGGTGGCGCCGACGATCGGGGAGGACCGTGTCGCTGCGCAGGAGCAGCCCGAGGCTGGGTATCGGTCTGAGGCCGGGTCTGGTCGCCCTCCGGCAGCGGGACCTGCCGGCCCTGCGAGCCGACGCGCTGGCCGGGCTGACGGTCGCGGCCTACCTCGTCCCCCAGGTCCTGGCCTACGCCACGGTGGCCGGGCTGCCCCCGGTGGCCGGGTTGTGGGCGGCCGCCGCGGCACTGGTCGCCTATGTCGTGCTCGGATCGTCGCGCCAGCTCTCGGTCGGACCGGAGTCCACCACCGCGATCATGACCGCGATCGTCATCGCCCCGCTCGCCGCCGCCGACCCGGCCCGCTACGCGGCCCTCGCCGCGGCGCTCGCGGTGCTGGTCGGGTCGATCTGCCTGCTCGGCCGCGTCGCACGGCTCGGGTTCCTCGCCGACCTGCTCTCCCGCCCCGTCCTCGTCGGCTACCTCACCGGCATCGCCATGATCATGGTGGCCGGCCAGCTGGAACGGGTGACCGGTGTGCCGGTGGGCGGCGACACGTTCGTCGGCCAGATCGCCTCGTTCGCGGGCCACCTCGACCAGATCCACCTGCCGACCGTCCTGCTGGCAGCAGCGGTGCTCGCGGTGCTGGTCGCGACCGCCCGGCTGCTGCCGCGCATCCCGGGGCCGCTGGTCGCGGTCGTGCTCGCCGCGCTCGCCACCGCGCTCGTGCTGCCCACCGAGCTGGGCCTGCAGGTCGTCGGCGCCGTCCCGGGCGGCCTGCCGCAGCCGGCACTGCCGGACGTCACGCCCGCCGAGCTCGCGGCACTGGTGGCGCCCGCGGCGGGCGTGGCCGTGGTCGGGTTCTCCGACAACGTCCTCACCGCCCGAGCGTTCGCCGGTCGCCACCACTACCCGCTCGACGCCGACCAGGAACTGCTCGCGCTGGGAACGGCGAACCTCGCCGCCGGTTTCCTGCAGGGCTTCCCGGTCAGCAGCAGCGGCAGCCGCACCGTCATCGGCGACACCGCCGGAAGCCGCAGCCAGCTCGCCTCGGTGGTGACCCTCGTCGCGGTGGTGGTGGTGCTGCTCGTCGGCGGCACCGCGCTCGGCACCTTCCCCACCGCAGCCCTGGGTGCGCTGGTCGTCTACGCGGCGCTGCGCCTGATCGACGTCGCCGAGTTCCGCCGCTTCGCGCGCTTCCGGCGCTCCGAGGCCGCACTCGCCATCGCCGCAGCCGTCGCCGTCCTCGCCCTCGGCGTCCTCCAGGGCGTGCTCGCCGCCGTCACGCTCTCGGTGCTGGACCTCCTGCGCCGCGTCGGCCGTCCGCACGACGGCGTCCTCGGGTTCGTGCCAGGCGTCGCCGGCATGCACCACATCGACGACTATCCCGAGGCGACCACCGTGCCCGGCCTGGTCGTCTACCGCTACGACGCCCCCCTGTTCTTCGCCAACGCCGAGAACTTCCGGCGCCGCGCGACGGCCGCCCTCGACAGCGCGCCAGCGCCTGTCCGCTGGCTGCTGCTCGACATGGAGGCCGTCCTGGAGACCGACGTCACCGCCGCGGACGCGCTGACCGAACTCCACTCCGAGATCACCGGGCGCGGCATCGTGTTCGCGCTGGCCCACGTCAAGCACGAGCTCGTGGTCGACCTGCGACGCAGCGGGCTGCTCCGACGGATCGGCGAGGACCGCGTCTACGCGACGCTGCCCACCGCCGTCGCGGCGTTCCGGGCGGAGGCGGACTGAGGGCTACGTCATTCCCGCGCCCGAGCGCTGCGCGTGATCACAGCGCGCGTCCCATCTCCTCACGGTCCGCGGGCGTCGGGGCCATCCGCCTGCGCCAGACCTCGGCCGGCGTCAGCTCGCGGCGTGCCACACAGCGCAGCACGTCACGGTGGGTGACGATGCCGACCAGGCGGCCCGAGTCGACGACGGGCACGGTCCGCACCTCGCGGTCGAGCATCAGCGTGACCACGTCCGCGAGATCGTCGTCCGGGGCCACCACCAGCGGGCTGCTGTCCATCAGGGCGCCCACGGTCCGTTCCGGATGTGCGCCGTCGACACGCCCCCGCAGGAGGTCGGCCTCGGTCGCGATCCCGGCCACGTCGCCCTCGGCCGTCACGACCGGGGCGGCCGTGAAGCCGTGCGAGATCAACAACGCCGCAGCGGCGTAGACCGGGGTGTCGGGACGCAGCGTGATCACCGGACTGCTCATGACATCGCGAGCGAGCATGGGGGGTGTCCTTTCTGGACAGCCGTGCATCGGAGCGCCGACCCCGCCGTGCGGAGCCGCCGCGGTGGGCGGATCACCGTTGACATCGCGTCACCCGGCGTCGGGCCGGACGATGACGACAGGGCACGCCGCGTGGTGTAGCAGCGTCTGGCTGACGGATCCGAGCACGGTGCCGGCCACGCCACCGCGGCCCCGGGAGCCGACCACGAGCAGCTGCGCCCCCGCCGAGCGCTCCCGCAAGGCGTGCGCGGGACGGTCCTTCGTCACCACCTGCTCGACCGCCACGTCCGGATACTTGGCGGCCCACCCCGCGACGCGCTCCGCGAGCCGATGCTGCTGCCCGGCCGTGACGGCGTCCCAGTCGATCAGCGGGGCCACCGACGCATCGAGCATCGTGTCGCGCCAGGTGTGCACCGCCACCAGCGGCGCCCGCCGGGCGGACGCGGCGTCGAACGCGAACCCCAACGCCGCCTCGCTGACCGGGGAGCCGTCGATGCCGACCACGACCGGCCCGTCGGTCGGGATCGGGCCGCCGGGCTCGACACCGCGGACCACCACGGTCGGGCACGCGGCGTGCGCTGCGAGACCCGCGGCCACCGACCCGATCAGCAGGCCGGTGATGCCGGCCAGGCCACGGTCCCCCACGACCACGAGCTGCGCCGCACGTGACTCCGCCACCAGCCGCGGTATCGGGTAGTCGGTCATCAGCTCGGTGACGACCTCCACCTCGGGCGCCGCCTCCGCCGCGACCTTCACCGCGGCGGCCAGGCGCTCGCGGGCGGCCTCGACCAGCACCTCGCGGTAGGACGGCGCGACGTGGGGCGTGTCGTCGGCGTCGTCCACCGGCATCCAGCCGAACGCCTCCACCAGCCGCAGGCTTGCGTGGCGCCGCCGGGCCTCCGCGGCCGCCCACCGCACCGCGTCCGTGGCCGACCTGGACCCGTCGACGCCGACGAGAATCGGGCGGTCCGCGGGGCTCTCGCTGCTCATGTGCTCTCCTCGACTCGGTCGGTCAGCACTCGCCGTCCAGCACGGCGAGACGCCGGCGGTGACCCTGTTCGTCGGTTCCCCGGGTCTCCCCCGAGCCTCCCCGACACGGCGACCGCAGGCATCGGGCCGTTCGGCCCGATCGGCCGGGGACACCGGCACCCACCCGGTCGCGGAGCCCGTCGGGGTTCGACCGACGTCACGGCGGCGGGTCCCCGGCGGCCGGTTCCCCCGCCGGTCATCGGGTCGAGGTCAGGAACGCGGCCCCGGTGCGCGCCACCACCACCGGGCACGGCGCGAACTCGACCAGCCCCCGGCTCGTGGACCCCAGGTGCACGCCGCCGGGCGGGACGTGGCCGCGCTGCGCCACGACGACCATCCGCGCCGAGCCCGCGAGGTCGAGCAGGGCGCGCAGCGGGGTGCCCGCCACCGGCCGCCGATCGACGTGCACCCCCGCCGTCATGGCCGCCGTGCGTTCCAGCTGGTCGTCGAGGCTGCGCGCGGCGCGGTCGGCCAGCTCGGACCAGCTCGCCGAGGCCCGCGCGGGGCTGCTGCTCCCCTCGACGTCCGACCAGGTGTGCACGACGAGGAGCCCGGCGCCGAGCGATGCACCGAGCTCGGCCGCGAGCTCCAGCGCCCCGTCCGAGGCGGCGGTGCCGTCGACGCCGACGAGCACCGGTCCCCCGCGCGGCGGCGCGAGCCCCTTCTCGCCACCGCGCACGACCGCGACCGGGCAGCCGGCCCGCGCGACGAGGGTCAGGGCCGTCGAACCGACGAGTAGACCGGCGGGCGCGTCGCGGCCGTAGCTGCCCACCACGACCATCGCGGCCCGGTGCGAGCGGGTGAGCAGCACGTCGAACGCCGAGCCGCACACCACGTCGGCCGTGACCGGGTCGGCCCCGACCCGCTCGGCGGCGTCGGCGAGCTCCCGCAACCAGTCGGGGAGCGCACCGGGCCGCGTCGATGCGACGTTCACCAGGTCCAGGCCGCCGCCGCGGGCTGCGACGAGATCGGCGGCCCACAGCGCGGCGTCCCGCCCCGAGTCCGAGGGGTCCACTCCCACCACGATCGGAAGGTCGTCCATCACACTCCTCCTACCGCCGCTGCTGCGGCGACGTCGAGCTCGACCTCGACGGGTGTCAGGTCGGCGTAGGTGAAAGGGCCGCCGGGCGGGCGCCGGACGGCGTGGGCCCCGGTGCAGCGGGCGTCGCCCGGCGTCACCGGATCGATCACCGGTCCGGTCTCGTCGCGGTCCGCACCCCGAGCACACCCTGGACCGCCGCGGCCACCATCGACGCGGTGTGCTGCTCGACCGGGTCGCCGTACGCGTCGGCGAGGGTGACGTGTCCGGCGTCCACCTCGACGTGCCAGCGCCCGGCGCCCGCGTAGTTGTCCAGGTGGCGACGGACGTCGGCGGCGATCACGGCGTCGGCGCGGGTGATGGTCGCCAGCGCGTCCCGCCTGCAGACGATCCCCACGACCCGCACGCGGTCCTCGACGACGGGGATCGACCGGATGCCCCGGAGCCGCATCTCCTCGACGAGGTCCGCGAGATCGGACCACGGCACGGCGGTGACCACGTCGACCGTCATGACGTCGCCGACCCACAACGGTGGGACCCGGTCCAGCTCACCGGCCAGCAGCGGCGACCGCGCGTCGTGGTGCAGGCGACCCTTCAGCAGGTCGACCTCGGTCACGATCCCGACCAGGTCCCCACAGCCGTCGACGACGGGCAGCGCGGTGAACCCCCGGCCCGTCAGCAGTTCGGCGGCGGCTCGCACCGGGGTGTCCGGTCCGACCGTCACCACCGGCGTGCTCATCACGTCTCGTGCCAGCATCCTCGTCCTCCTCCGTAGGTCCGCGTGCAGCTCCCGGCCACGTCCGGCACGCTCAGCCCGCGTCCCCGGGACGCACGACCGCAACCGGGCACGGGGCGCTGTGCACGAGCGCATGGGCGACCGAACCGAGCACCATCCCGGCGAGGCGCCCACGGCCCCGGGAACCGACGACGACCAGCTGGGCATGCTGCGCCTCGCGGTCCAGCACCCGGACCGCCCGGTCCTGCACCACCGCCCGCCGTACCCGCACGTCGGGGTACTTCTCGCTCCAGCCGGCCAACCGCTCCGCCAGGATCTCGTGGGCCTGCGTCGCGACGTCCCCGGAGTCCGTCGGGTCGACGCCGAGCGGGACGGCCCAGGCGTGCACCGCGACCAGCGGCACCCCCCGCGCGGCGGCCTCCTCGAAGGCGAACGCGATGGCGGCCTCGCTCGTCGGGGTCCCGTCGATCCCGACCACGACCGGCCGGACCTCGTCCGGGTCACCGGACTCGGCGCCGCGGACCACCACCACCGGGCAGGCGCCGTGCGCGGCGAGCGCGACGGACACGGAGCCGGCGAGCAGCCCCTTGAAGCGCGTCAGGCCGCGGTCGCCGAGCACCAGCAGCCGGGCCCGGCGGGACTCGTCGGCCATCACCTCGATCGGGAACCCGATCACGACCTGCTGCTCGACGTCGATCCCCGGGCACTCGGCCACGGCGACCCCGGCGGCGTCCGCGACGAGGCGACGCGCATCGGCCAGGAGGATGTCGCGGTAGCGCTCCCCCAGGCTCGGCTGGCCGACGACGTGCTCGGTGACCCAGCCGAACGCGTGGACCAGCCGCAGCGGCAACCGCAGCCGCGCGGCCTCGGCCGCGCCGAAGCGCACCGCCCGGAGGGACTCCTCGGAGCCGTCGACGCCGACGACCACGGTACGGGCGGGGTGCGTGCTCATCGTCCTGCCCCCGGATGGTCGACCGACGGCCAGAGCCCGATCGCGCCGGAGCCGGGCTCCGGCCAGTCGGCCGCGCTCTCGATCCGGGCGTCGGCGGGCGCCTGCACGACCGTGTCGTGGCTGTCGCCGAACCAGCGCACGCGGTAGTGCAGCGGCCCGTCACCGTCGAGCACCTCGACGATCCGGCCCCACCGCCACATCCGCTCGAAAGGCGGACCGGGCACCACCAGCCAGTCGCCCACCGGGCCGTCCGCGGTGGTCGCCTGCTGCCCGCTCTGCTGCTCGTCCATGTCCCATGCCTCCGTCAGGTTCCCCTGAAGGGTCGCCCGCCACGGACCGGAGCGGACACGAGCGGAGGGCTCCCATCGGGGGGGCCGATGGGCCCTCTCCGCGCGGGACCGGCGGCAGGACCTTCGGCACCGCGGACGGGGCCCTCGGCCGGTACCCCCGGATGGTGCCCCGCCACACCCTGGTGGGGCCCGATCGCACGAGACCGACGAGGAGATCCGATGTCCGCCACGCCGCCACGCCTGGCCGCCGCGCCGGAGACCGCCGACGAGGACGACCCGCTCCTGCGCGTCCTGATGACGAGCCGCCTCGTGGCCATCGTTCCCGATGCGCCGATCGGCGTCGCGCTCCGGTTGATGACCGTCAACTGCGTCCGGCACCTCCCGGTGATGGCGGACCGGCACTGCGTCGGGCTGCTCCGCGAGACCGATCTCGTGCAGGCGATGACGCGGGGGGCGGCGCCGTCGACCACCCTCGTCGGCGAGGTCTGCCGGCCGGTCCCGGCGCTGCAGGCCACGGACCGGCGTTCCGACGCGGCGCAGCTCATGATCGCCGCGGCGACGGACGCCGTGGTGGTGCTCGACGACACCGGTGTGGCCGGCATCGTGACCGCCACCGACATCGTCCGGTCCCTCGCCGCGGCCCACGCCGACCGGTCGGGCACGCGGGACCTTCGGCCCGTATCCGCGGCGCACACCCCGCGCCAAGGTGGCGAGATCCGGCCCGAGCCGGCGCCGACCGACCCCCGGACGTGGTGATGAACGAGATACCAGCTGCGCTCGGTCTGGCCGCCGGCCAGGTCGAGGACCTGCTCACGACCGCGGGCCGGGCGCCGTCGCTGCACAACACCCAGCCCTGGCGGTTCCGGATCGAGCGCGATCTGATCGAGCTGCACGCCGACCCGGACCGGGCGCTCCCGGTGATCGACCCGTCGGGCCGGGAGCTGCGCATCGCCTGCGGTGCCGCGCTGTTCAACCTGCGGCTCGCCCTGCACGGGCACGACATCCGGCCGACCGTCACGCTCCTGCCCGACCCGGCCCGCCCCGGGTTCATCGCGACGATCCGCAACGGTGGCCGCAAGCCCGCCACCCCCGAACAGCGCGAGCTGCTGCGGGCCGTTCCGCGACGGCACACCAACCGCCACCCCTTCACCGACTCGCCGTTGATCCCCGCCGACCTCCACACACTGCGTCGCGCCGCCCTCGACGAGGGCGCGTGGCTGCACGTCGTGCGGCAGCCCGACCAGCGCGACCAGCTCCGGGACCTGGTCGCCCAGGCACACCGCCAGCAGATGGACAACCCCGACTTCCGGGCCGAGCTCGACCGCTGGACGGGGTCCGACCCGGGGCGGCGCGACGGGGTCCCGGCCGCCGCCGGTGGTCCGCTGCCCTCTCCGCAGCACCGCTGGGTCATGCGCGACTTCCGCGGCGCGACCGAGCAGCCGGCGACGGCCCGGTTCGAGGAGGACCCCACGATCGCGGTCCTGACCGCGCACCTGACCGGCGACCGGGCCGACATCCAGGTCGGGCAGGCGCTCGAACGCGTCCTGCTCGCCGCCACCGTGAGCGGGCTCGCCGTGTCCTTCCTCTCCCAGGTGGTGGAGGTGGGCAGGACCCGCGAGGAGCTGCGCCGCCTCATCGGGGGTTCGCAGCCGCCCCAGGCCGTCCTCCGCATCGGCAGAGGTTGGCCGGTGTCCGCCACCCCCCGGCGGCCGGCCGCCGATCTCGTCATGCCCGATCGCGACCTGGCGTCGGCGGACGTGGGACCGGGATCCCCGTGACGCCGCCGGACATGGCGGCGGCGGTCACGCACGCCCTGCGGGCCCCGTCCGTGCACAACACCCAGCCGTGGCGCTGGCGGATCCGCCCCGACACCGTCGAGCTGTACGCCGACCGCCGACGCCAGCTCGACGCCACCGATCCCGACTGTCGTGACCTGGTCCTCAGCTGCGGCGCGGCGCTGCACCACCTCCGGGTGACCCTCGCTGCGGCCGGGCACGCCGTCGACGTCGAACTCCTCCCCGACCCCGAGAACCGGGACCACCTCGCCACGGTCCACGTCCGGCCCGGCACCCCGGACGCGGAGGCCGCCGCGCTGTACGCGGCCATCGAGCGGCGGCGGACCGACCGGCGGCGGATGAGCCACACGCCGATCGACGCCGGCATCGCCCGGACGCTCGTCGAGGCCGCCCGGACCGTGGGTTGCCTGCTGGTGCCGGTCGACACGCCGGCCATGGAGCAGCTGCTCGTCGCCGCCCTCGACGACGCCGCACGACGCCAGGCGTTCGTCCCGGGCTACGCGGCCGAGCTGCGGATGTGGTCCTCCCGCTACGCCGCCGCCCGCGACGGGATCCCGGCGGGCAACATCGCCCGGGACCCGGTCGGGCTCGTCGGCTCCACACCGCTGCGCCAGTTCCGTCACGGCACGCTGCACCAGCCGGCCGACCTGGCCGGACCACGCAGCCCCGACGACGCCGCGTCCCTGTTCGTGCTCGCCACCGCCGACGACGGCGTGGCCGACCGGCTGCGCGCCGGGGAGGCCACCAGCGCCGTCCTGCTCACGGCCACCCGGCTCGGCCTCGCGACCACCCCGCTGAGCCAGGGCATCGAGATCCGCGCGACCCGCGAGCTGCTCCGCCGCGAGGTGCTGCACATTCCCGAGCACCCCCAGCTGCTGCTCCGCATCGGCCGGCCCGCCGCGCACGCGGAGGAGGTGCCGCCCTCACCGCGCCGCGACCTGCGGTCGGTGCTCCTGCCCGGGTGAGCAGGGTCCTTGGACCTGCCCGTGTCAGGTCGCTCGGTGGTCCTGCGGGGACCCGAATCGCGCTACCGTCACGGTGGCCACCCGGTCACCCCGACCCCCGACAACCCGACGAGAGGCCGCCCGTGACCATCTCCGTGTTCCTGCTCGACGACCACGAGATCGTCCGGCGCGGCATCGCCCAGCTGCTGGAGACCGAGGACGACATCGAGATCGTCGGCGAGGCCGGCACCGTCGCCCAGGCCATGGCCCGCATCCCGGCCCTGCGCCCCGACGTCGCCGTCCTCGACGTCCGCCTGCCCGACGGCGAGGGGGTCACGGTCTGCCGCGACATCCGCGCCGCACTCGACCCGCCCCCCGCCTGCCTCATGCTGACCTCGTACTCCGACGACGAGGCGCTCTTCGGGGCGATCATGGCCGGCGCGTCGGGCTACCTGCTCAAGCAGGTGACCGGGGTCGACCTCGTCGGGGCCGTGCGCACGGTCGCGAGCGGCGGTTCCCTGCTCGACCCGAAGGCCACCGCGGCCGTGCTGCAACGCCTGCGCGCGGGCGACATCCCCGCCGACCCGCGCTACGAGTCGCTCAGCCCCCAGGAGCGGCGCATCCTCGACCTGATCGCCGACGGGCTGACCAACCGGCAGATCGGCGCCGAGATGTACCTCGCCGAGAAGACCGTCAAGAACTACGTCTCCTCGCTGCTGCACAAGCTCGGCTTCTCCCGCCGCACCGAGGCCGCGGTCTACGCCACCGAACTGGGCCGCTCGAACCCCTGAGCCGGACGGGCATCGGGTCACGGCGGCTCACCCCAGGGGCACCCGCCAGCTCAGCCGGGTGCCGCGGCTCGGCAGCGCCGCCACCGCGAGCTCACCGCCGCATTGGGCCGCCCGCTCCTCGAGGTTGTGCAGGCCACTGCGCGCCGCGGTCGGATCGATCCCGGTGCCGTCGTCGACGACCTCGACCAGCAGCTCGTCGCCCGCCTCGACGGTCACCGTGACCGTGGAGGCGTGCCCGTGCCGCAGGGCGTTGCTGATGGCCTCCCGCACCACCGCGTCGACGTGCACCCCGATCTCGGCGGGCACCAGCGCATCGACGGCCCCGGACGTGCGGACCGACGGCGAGACGCCCGATCCCGCTGCCGCCTCCAACGCCGTGTCGAGTATCCGGCGGCGCAGGCTGTCGGCGCCGCCGCCGCCGGACGTGTGCAGGTCGAAGATCGCCGTACGGATCTCCCGGACCGTCGTGTCCAGCTCGGAGATGGCCTGACCGATCCGGTCCTGCACCGCGGCGTCGGTGCTGCGGCGGGCCGTGCTCTGCAGCTGCAGCCCGGTCGCGAACAGCCGCTGGATGACGTGGTCGTGCAGGTCACGCGCGATGCGGTCGCGGTCGGCGAACACGTCGAGCTGGCGCTGGGCGCGGTTCTTGTCCCCCAGCTCCAGCGCGAGCGTGGTCTGCTCGGCGAACGAGGTCAGCAGCGGCACCTCGGTCTGCACGAACACGGGCCCGCCCACCCGGCGCAGCGCCACCAGCACCCCGATCACCGCGTCCTGGGAGTGCAGCGGCACGGCCAGCGCCGGGCCGAACCGGGGGGCGCCGTCGCCGGTGCCGGTGCCGGTGCCCGACAGCGGCCCGGTCACCGTGCCCGTGAGCACCGCTATGCCCCCCTCCACGACCTCCGCCAGCAACGGGTCCGAGGCATCCAGCCGCAGGCCCGGCAGGCCCGGCCGGGCGACGCCGCTGCGGCCGCGCACGACGAAGCCGCCGTCGTCGCGATCGGGTCCCAGCACGATCGCCGTGGCATCGGCGCCGGTGAGCTCGAGGGTCCGCTGGGCGATCAGCTGCAACGCGTCGGCCTCGCTCGCGCCCGACAGCAGCTCCGAGCGGATCTCCGCCGACGCCTCCAGCCATCGCTGCCGCAGGCGGGTCTGCTCGAACAGGTCCGCGTTCTGTACCGCGATCCCGGCCGCGGCCGCGAGTGCTTCGACCACCACCTCGTCGGCCGCGGTGAACTCCCCGCCACCCCGCTTCTCCGTGAGGTAGAGGTTGCCGAACACCGCGTCGCGGACCCGCAGGGGCACTCCGAGGAACGAGTGCATCGGCGGGTGGTTCGCGGGGAAGCCGACCGACGCCTCGTGAGCGGCGAGGTCGGGGAGGCGCAGCGGACGGGGATCGACGATCAGCTGCCCGAGCAGGCCCTTGCCCTCGGGCAGGTCGTCCATCACCGACAGGGTCTCCTCGTCCAGCCCGACGTGCAGGAACCGCGCGATGTGGCCATCGGGGCCGAGCACGCCCAGCGCGCCGTAGCGGGCGTCGACGAGTCTCACCGCCGAGCGCACGATGCGGTACAGGGTGGTGTCGAGCTCCAGTCCCTCGCCCACGGCGAGCACGGCGTCGAGGAGGGCCTGCATGCGGTCGCGGGTGGCCACGATCTCGGTGAGGCGTTCCTGCACCTCCCGGAGGAGCTCGTCGAGGCGCAGCCCCGACAACAGGTCCGGCATCGCCGGTGTTGCGGCCGGCTGGGTGTTCGGCATGCCCCGTGACTCCTCATCTCCGCTGCCGGCTGACGCGACCCACTCTGCCGATCGCGCGCCGTCGGGACAACCGCCCGAGGTGTCGATCGGTGTCACCCGCTCGACACCATGATCGGGGCCGAAAGGCCCTGGCCGGGTGGAATCGTGGCCCCGCAGACTGCGGGGCATGTCAGCCGGGCGGCTCCACCATCGCACGGCGGCAGGGCCGAGCCTGTGGCGGCGGATGTGGCGCACCGGCCGGATGGCCGAGCCGGCGCCCCCGGCGCCCGACGCCGCGCCACCGCGTGCCGCCGCACGGCTCGCCGGCTCCGTCGGCATCCGGCACGTGGACGCCGGCTCGTGCAACGGCTGCGAGGTGGAGATCGGGGCCGCGTTCGGGCCCGTGTACGACGCCGGGCGCTACGGGGCCGCGCTGGTGGCCTCCCCGCGGCACGCCGACGCGCTGCTCGTGACCGGTGTGGTCACGCGCAACATGGTCGAGCCGCTGCGCCGCACCTACGACGCCGTGCCGCAGCCGCGGCTGGTGGTCGCGGTCGGCGACTGCGCCCGCGACTGCGGCGTGTTCGCCGCCGCCTACGGGGTCGTCGGCGCGGTGGGTGACGTCGTTCCCGTCGATCTCGGCGTGCCCGGCTGCCCGCCCCGGCCCGAGGCGATCGTCGCGGCGCTGCGCACGCTGACCGGGCGATGAGCACGGTCGCCTGGCCGCAGCTGGTCCTCACCGCCGCTGTCGTCGTCGGCATGGCGAGCGCCGTTGCCGCGCTGCTCGTCCCGCGGCACGTCCGGCCGCTGGCGGTCGGCAGCGGCACGGCCGCCGCCGGGGCGCTCGGCGCGGCGTCCGGCATCGCGACGCTGCTCGGGCGAGCCTGGACGATCGACCTGCCCGGCCTGCTGCCCCTCTCGGGCATCGTGCTGGCCGCGGACCCGCTGGGGGCGGTGTTCCTCACCGTCGCCGGGGCGGTGGCCGTCGCCGCGGCCGTCTACGGGATCGGCTACGCCCGCCACGGCCGCGACGGGCGGACCGTGCAGGCCGCGCTCCCGGTCTTCGTCGTCTCCCTGATGCTCGTGCCGGTCGCCGGGAGCGTCGCCACACTGCTGGTCTGCTGGGAGCTGATGGCGCTGACGTCGCTGCTGCTGGTGGTCAGCGAGCACCGGCTGCGTCCCGGGGTGGCGTCCGCGGGCCGCTGGTACGCCGTGATGACCCACCTCGGGTTCGTCGCGATCCTCGCCGGGCTGCTCCTGCTGGCCGCGGGCGCCACCGGCGGGACGTTCGCCGCGATCCGCGTGTCGGCCGCCGCGCTCCCCCCGGTGACGTCCGGGCTCGCGTTCGTGCTGTGCCTGGTGGGGTTCGGGTCGAAGGCCGGGATCGTGCCGCTGCACGCCTGGCTGCCGCGCTCGCACCCGGAGGCCCCCAGCCACGTCTCCGCGCTGATGTCCGCGGCCATGGTGACCATGGGCGTCTACGGGATCGTGCGGGTCGGGCTCGACCTGCTGGGGGGCGGCAGCCGGTGGTGGTGGCTGCTCGTGCTCGCGCTGGGGGCGGTGTCGGCGGTCTACGGGATCCTGCAGGCGGTGGTCGCCTCCGACCTCAAACGGCTGCTCGCGCACTCCACCACGGAGAACATGGGGCTGGTGCTCGTCGGGGTCGGGGCGAGCGGGCTGTACGCCTCCACCTGACGTCCCGTGCTCGCCGCGCTCGCCCTCACCGCGGCGCTGCTGCACCTGGTGGGGCACGCCGCGTTCAAGACCCTGCTGTTCCTCGCGGCCGGCTCGGTCCTGCACGCCACCGGCACCCGTGACCTCGACGCCCTCGGCGGCCTGCGGCCCGCGATGCCGCTGACGACCGCGGCCTTCGGGCTCGGTGCGCTCGCGGCGTCCGCGCTGCCGCCGGGCACGGCGTTCGTCAGCGAGTGGGTGCTGCTCCAGTCGCTGGTGCACGGCCTGCCCGCGCCCGGCGTCGCCACGTCGGTGGTGCTGCCGGTGGCGGTCGCCGCCGTGGCGCTGACGGCGGGCCTGGCCGTGGCGACGTTCGTCAAGGCGTTCGGGATCGGGTTCCTCGCCCGGCCCCGCAGCGACGCGGCCGCCACGGCGCGGGAGAGCCCGCCCACGATGATCGCCGGGATGGCTCTGGCCGGGTTCGCGTGCGTCGGGCTGGCCGTCGGCCCGACGCTGGTCCTGCCGGCGCTCGGCCGCGTCGCTGCCGGGCTGAGCCGCTCGGAGGTCCCCGTCACGGGGGCGACCACGATCGAGCTGACCGGGATCGCCGCGGCACTCTCCCCGATGGGGCTCGTCCTCGCGCTGACGGCGGCGGCCGTGCTGGTCGTGGGCCTGCCGCGGATGCTGCTGGCCCACCGCACCCGCCGGCAGGCGCGGTTGTGGGACTGCGGAGCGGGCCCGTTGAGCTCGCGCATGGAGTACACGGCCACCTCGTTCGCCGAGCCGCTGGCCCGCGTCTTCGACAACGTCCTGCAGCCCGTGCAGGACGTGGACGTCACCCACCACCGCGAGTCGCGCTACCTCGTCCAGGCCGTGGAGTACCGGCGACGGGTGCCCGACCGCGTCGAGCGGCGGCTCTACGGTCCCGTGCTCGCCGCCGCGGCGGCCTGGGGCCGGGCCGGACGGCGGCTGGCCGACGGCAGCGTCCACCGCTACCTCGGGTACGGCTTCGCCACCCTGTGCGCACTGCTCGTCCTGCTGGTCGGAATCCGGTGACCGGCCTGGGCCTGTGGAGCGGGCTGCTCCAGGCCGTGCTCGTCGTCGGCGGGTCCCCGCTGCTCGTGGGCCTGATGCGGCAGGTGCGGGCCCGGCTCCAGGGGCGCGCCGGGCCCGGTGTCCTGCAGCCGTGGCGGCACCTGCGCAAGCTGGGCCGCCGCGAGCCCGTCGCGCCGCGCGGGACGAGCGAGGTGTTCCGGGCCGCGCCGGTCCTGCTCGTGTCGACGACGCTCGTGGTGGCCGTCGTCGCGCCGTTCGTCTCCACGTCCTCGGCGTTCGGGCCGGTGGCCGACCTCTTCGCCGTGGTCGCCCTGCTCGCGCTCGGCGCCGTCGGGCTGGCGCTGGCCGGCATCGACACCGGCACCGCGTTCGGCGGGATGGGCGCGAGCCGGGCCATGACGATCCTCGCGCTCGTCGAGCCCACCCTGCTGGTGGCCGTCTTCGCGCTGTCGGTCCCGGTGGGCTCCACGAGCCTCACGGCGATCGTCGGGTCGACGCTGCACGACCCGGAGCGGGTGATCTCACCGGGGAGCCTGCTCGCGGGGGTGGCGCTGCTCGTGGTGGTCGTCGCCGAGACCGGACGGCTGCCGGTGGACAACCCCTCCACGCACCTGGAGCTGACGATGGTGCACGAGGCCACGGTGCTGGAGTACGCCGGACCGGACCTCGCGCTGGTCGAGCTCGGCACGGCGATGCGCCTGTCGGTCTACCTCGGGCTGCTGGTCAACCTGTTCGTGCCGTGGGGCGCGGCGACGTCGCCCGGGGTGGTCGCCCTGCTCGTGGGCACCGCGGCGTTCGCCACGAAGGTGGCGCTGGTCGGGGCCGCGCTGGCGGTCGCCGAGGTGTTCCTGGCCAAGCTGCGACTGTTCCGGGTGCCGGAGCTGCTCGCCGGGTCGTTCCTGCTGGCGCTGTTGGCCGTCACCGCGGCGGCGTTCCTGTGACCGACGCGCTGCGGATCCAGCTGATCGACGTCGCGGCGGGCACCCTGCTGCTCACCGCCGTCCTCGTGCTGTGGCGCCGCGAGCTGTCTGTGATCATCCGGGTCTACACCGTGCAGGGTGTGGCGCTGGCGGGCATCGCCGCCGTCCTCGCCGTGGACGAGGGGTCCGCGGAGCTGGGCGCCGTGGCGCTCGGGGTGCTGGTGCTGCGTGCGGGCGTGCTGCCGGCCGTCCTGCGGCGGGCACTCGCCGGCGCCGGGCCCGAACGCCGGATCACCCGCCCGCTCGTCAACGTCGCGGCGTCGCTGCTCGCCGCGGCCGTGCTGACGCTGCTGGCGTTCGCCGTGTCGCAACCGCTGGTGGACCTGGCGCCGTCGGCGACCACCCGGGCCGTGCCCATCGGGATGGCCCTGGTGCTCATCGGGTTCTTCGTGCTGGTGACGCGGCGCCGCGCGCTGTCACAGCTCATCGGGTTCCTGCTGATGGACAACGGCATCACCGCCGTCGGGTTCCTCACCACCGCCGGCGTCGGGCTGGTGGTGGAGGCCGGGGTGGCGCTCGACGTCCTGCTCGTGGTGCTGGTGCTCCAGGTGCTGACCAGCCGCATGCGCGACGTGTTCGGCCGCACCGACCTCGACGAGCTGCGGGAGCTGCACGACTGATGTCCCCCCTCGTGACCGGCCTCGCGCTCGCTCCCGTCGTCGTACCCCTGCTCGGCGCGGGCGTCCACGCCGTGGCCCGCCCGCGACCGTCGACGTCGTGGGTCGGCGCCGTCAGCGCCGTGCTCGTGCTCGTCGCC